>JADZCR010000017.1 GCA_020851465.1 Phycisphaeraceae bacterium
CACCGCGGCGAATCACGTCGAGGTGACCGTTTGTGAATGGGTCAAACGTCCCGGGGAAAACTGCGATCTTGGGCTTGGAGGCCATAACAAGGCGAGTATAAGGGATTTTACCCTTGCTCAGGAGGACCCGTGCGCAGCGCGAGTGACAAATCTGAAGTTCGGGTGGAAACGGGGGGAGATGATAGCCTTTCCATCAGCGAATTGACGCTTTAGGCGTGCCGCACAAATAGTGCGCGAGACAGCAGCAGAAGCCAGCCCACGACCACAATGATGGCAACAAATGACGGAATCATATAATTAAGCATTCCGCCCATTTCCTCCAGTTGCGGATTCACTGCTAGTGCAATTATGACAGCTATCTCCAGGACTACGAGATGCCACAGCGCCGCGAGAATGCTAGGGCGTCCACTGAACCACAGCAGTGTCCAGTAGATCAGCCCAAGCGTTCCGAACCCGACCAGTGAACCGACCAGCCTTCCATCGCTTCCTCGGCTACACCAATAGGCCAGCACCGCGGCGACGATGGCGAATGGCCAGATCCACCACTTGAATGCGGATGAGTGCGCCTGCGTTACCATACGCTCTTCCCAATGTTTTTCAGAGTACCCATGCTGGGATCTTTAGATATTTTGTTGTCAGGCGGACACCCCAGATCGGCACCATGAATCCGCTCAAAGAACTCAGATTTCCCCATGTAATCGCCGTGATCATACTCTTCAAAGTCACCTGTCGATGGAAGCGTATAGCCATTGATCACGGCACCCGGAGCCAGTCGCGGGGCGTCTTGGCGAGTACGGTTTCGGCCATGTCTCCATGATGCGCACTGCCACGGATAGTTCAATCGAGCGGTGGATTTTGACGCCGTCGTGAGGCGGGCGACGTTTCGTCCAAAACGCCAACATTTGAGGTATTTTCGCCACTCTCCCGTGGATGGCTTGCGCATCCACCGGCGCGGTTAATGGCGTGTTATTGCATGGCCGGGGCTACCTGCCCCATGAGGCCGGCGTTTCCGCCCGCGTTGGGCAGGCGTCTCGGCCGCCACCCCTTTCGGCACACCGCCGGAAAGGCCCCGCCATGCTCCTCCGCAAAATCCCCGCCTCCCGCATCAACCCCGCGCCTTACAACCCCCGGAAGGATTTGCAGCCGGGCGACCCCGAATACGAGAAGCTCGCCAAATCGATCGACCAGTTCGGCTGCGTGGAACCCTTGGTCTGGAATAAACGATCGGGCAACCTGGTGGGTGGCCACCAACGCTTCAAGGTGCTCCAGGCGCGCGGCGACACCCACGTCCAAGTCAGCGTGGTCGATCTTCCTCCCGACCAGGAAAAAGCCCTCAACCTGGCTCTCAACAAGATTTCCGGCGACTGGGACCCCCGGAAGTTGGCGGAGCTGCTTGAGGAGCTGACTCAAGTCCCCGAGTTCGACCTCGGTCTGACCGGGTTCGAGGTCACCGAAGCTCAGGACCTGATCGACGAGGTCCTCCGTCCTCTAGACGAGAACCGAGTGGAAGACTTCGATGTCGAGGCGGAGCTGGCGGCGCAGCGCCCGCTGGTGACCAAGCCCGGGGAGATGTTGGAGCTCGGCGACCACCGCCTCCTCTGTGGCGACTGCACGAAGGTGGAAGACGTGCAGAAGGTGATGTCCGGTTACCCCCGGAAAGCGGTGCTCTTCGCCACCGATCCGCCGTACCTGGTGGGCTACGACGGATTGAACCACCCCAGCAAGAGCACGGACAAGAAGAAGCAGAAGAACAAGAACAAAGACTGGTCTGACTCCTACGGCGTTACCTGGGACGACGCGGACGCGAACCCCGAGCTGTACGAGAAGTTCATCGGGGTCGCCATCGCCGAAGCCGTTTTTCCGGGGGCGGCGTGGTACTGCTGGCATGCGAGTCGTCGTCAGGCCATGGTCGAGGCGGCGTGGCAGAAGCACGGGGCGTTTGTTCATCAACAAATCTTGTGGGTGAAGGACCGGCCCATCCTGACGAGGTCGTGGTATCTCTGGCAGCACGAGCCGTGCTTCTTTGGGTGGGTGAAGCCCAACAAGCCACCGCGAACCAGCGATGACTTCCTGCCCACGGTCTGGCAGATTCCCACGGTGGCGGTGGGGGCGAAGACCGAGCATCCCACTTCAAAGCCCGTCGAATTGTTCGCCATCCCGATGCGGCAACACACGAAGCGCCGGGAGGTCTGCTACGAGCCCTTCGCCGGCAGCGGGAGCCAACTCATCGCCGCCGAGTCTCTAGGCCGGCGCTGCTTCGCCATTGAGATCAGCCCGCGCTACTGCGATGTCGTGGTCCGAAGGTGGATCGCCTGGGTGGGCGAAGCCAAGGCGCCCTCGGAATTGCTGAAGCGTTATCGCATCAAGAAGGAGGGCCGATGATGAACCCTTCCAATTCTCAACCCGAAGATGGCACCGAGCCGCCAGGCCTGCTGGAGCTGATCCGCAAGATCCACGCGGGCACGGTGGTCCCACGCACGCTGACCATCGAACAGCGCCGCGCCTGCGTCGAGCATCTGACCGGTGAGGGATACACCGTCGTGGAGATGGCGCAGGTGCTCAAGGTGGACGAGCGAACGATCGCCCGGGACAAGGTGGCGATTCAGCAGGCCAACGCCATCGAGCCGAGCCCCCAGTTGGTGCAACAGATCGTGGGGCGGCTAGCCAGTGAGGCGGAGCTATGCATCAGCCGCATCCGCCGGGTTACCCGCGACAAGGACACCCCGGCGGCGACAAAGGTCGAAGGTGAGCGGGCGTGCTTCCAGATCCTGGGCGCGCTGACACATCACCTGCAGAGCCTGGGCTACATGCCCACCGCGGCGCAGCGGCTCAGCGCCAACGTCTTTGTCGAAACTCCCACCGACGCCGCCATCCTGCAGGCTGAATGGGAGCGCCTCCAAGCCTTGACCCAAGACGTCGCCGGCGCCGGCCTCGACCCCAAGATTGGCCTGGTCTTCCGTCAGCTCCTTCAAGACCCCGCAAACCCAGAACCCCCGGAACCCCCGGCAACCTCGCCTTCCAAGTCTTCGGACTCGACAGAGGCGGATTCTTGCGAGGGCGACCGCGAGCAAGGAAGCAAGCCATGAATCCAACAACATCTCACCGACAATTCTTCGCGCAAAAGCTCCTGTCCACCGTCCGCCGCGATCAGGCGAGGCAATTCCTCGAGGCTTTCGGCCGCATCTACCTCCCGAAGTACTTCCAGCACCCGCCTTCGAGCATGCACAAGGAGATGCTCCAATGGCTGCAAGAGGCAACCCGGGAGCGTGGCCAGCGGATCGCGGTAGCCGCACCCCGTGGCCACGCCAAGAGCACGTTGGTCAGCCTCACCTACGTGCTATGGTCGATCTGCTTCAAGACCGATCCCTTCATCCTGATCATCTCCAGCACCACGGGTCAGGCGGAGGACCTCTTGAGCCATCTAAAGGTGGAGCTCGAGGGCAATGCGCTCCTGCAGGCTGACTTCCCCGAGGCGTGCGAACTGCCCAGCAAGCCCGGAGGCCCCCCTCGCTGGAAACAGGGCGACATCATTACCCGCAGCGGCATCCGCGTGGTCGCCTTGGGGGCCAGCAGCCGGGTCCGCGGCAGGCGGCACCGGTCACACCGGCCGACGCTCATGATCCTCGACGACCTCGAAGGCGACGAGCACACGGACTCTCCCTTCCGCCGCGCCAAACTTCTTCACTGGTTCGAGCGGGCGGTGCTGAAGGCGGGAGAAGCGCAGACCAACGTGGTGGTCGTAGGCACGCTCCTGCACTATGACTCCCTGCTGGCGCGGCTCATCGACCCCCGGAAGTCGCCGCGGTGGAGGGGGAAGAAGTACCA
Organism: Phycisphaeraceae bacterium; assembly: GCA_020851465.1. NCBI lineage: Bacteria > Pseudomonadati > Planctomycetota > Phycisphaerae > Phycisphaerales > Phycisphaeraceae > Phycisphaeraceae bacterium. The sequence continues at coordinate 3,826 of JADZCR010000017.1, forward strand.
GGCGGTGACGGCGTGGTCGGCGCATCCCCATCTCTGGGAGAAATGGGAATCAATCTTCCACCACCGGGAGGAGCACGAGGGACAGAGCGGTCCAGATGCAGCGGGAGAGTTCTACCGGGAGCACGAAGACGAGATGCTCGAAGGCACCCAAGTGCTTTGGCCCCCGCATGAGAGCTACCTGAAGCTGATGGAGGTTCGCGCCGAGAACCGGCCGGCTTTCGACGCCGAGAAGCAGAACGAGCCGATTGACCCGGCAGACTGCCTGTTCCGGGACGAGGACTTCCACTACTGGGACGACCAGTACGCGGATGCCCAAGAACTGATCACGACGATCCGTGCCAAAGGCAGGGCCCGAATCTACGGTGCCTGCGACCCCAGCCTGGGGAAGGCCGGCCGCCACCGCGACGACACGGCCATCGTCACGCTACTGCGGGACGACAAGACCGGCATCCTGTACGTGGTGGATGCGGAGATCAGGCGGCTGGTACCGCACGAGATCATTGCGACGATCATTCAGTACGAGAGGGCTCGCTCCTTTAACTGCTTTGGTGTGGAGGCGGTGCAGTTCCAGGAGGTGTTAGCCGATCAGCTCTACAACCAGGCGCGGATCGAAGGCGTCTGCCTTCATGTCCAGAAGATCCACCACACCACCGACAAAATCGCTCGGATCCAGAAGCTCCAGCCCCTGGTCAAGATGGGCACGATCCGCTTCAGCCGGCGGCATCGGCTGCTCTTGGATCAGCTAAGGCAGTTCCCCAAGGCGGCGCACGATGACGGGCCGGATGCGCTCGCCATGGCGGTGGACATTAGTGACCGGATCTGGATCGGGCCGCAGCGGGTGGGGGTCTAGGCGTGCCCATTCGCTTACCCAACCCATAATGAAACCTATGCTTCTCAGGCGTGCGCAGGCTAGTTCTCGTTCGATATAACACGAATTTAGCCACGAATCGGCCTTGCTATCCGTCGCGATATCGACCCTATATGTCCAGCTGGATAACTACCCCGCTGGAGCTAACCCGTGCCCCAAGCAGCCGTATCTCCCAAGCGTTTTCAAGAAGGCATTACATCCGCTGGCGACCAACCCCGCTTCGCCGTTGGTTACCTTCGCCGCTCGACTGACCGCCAGGAGCAGTCGATCCCTGACCAGAAGAAATCCATTGAGCAATACGCCGAGCAGCACGGCTTCAAGACTCTGCGCTTTTACACCGACGACGCCATCAGCGGTACCAGCACCGTGGGGCGCCGGGCGTTCCAATCGCTTATGGCCGACGCCAAGAGCCGCACTTGCGACTTCCGCTTCGTGATCGTCTACGACGTCAAACGCTTCGGCCGCATCGACAACGACGAAGCGGGCTTCTACCGCCATACCCTGCGCACCTGCGGGATCGAGGTGAGGTACGTCACCGAGAACTTTACCGGCGACCGCACGGACGACCTCCTTCGCCCGGTCAAACAATGGCAGGCCCGAGAAGAATCCAAGGATCTTTCCAAGGTGACCATCCGCGGCCTGCTCTCCAAGAGCGAAAGCGGCGCCTGGATGGGGGGCGTTCCACCCCTAGGCTATGACCTCCGCTACCAGAGCGAGTCGGGCAACTTCATCACCCACGTCCGCCACATGCCCGATGGCTCAAAGCAGCTCTTTGATGAGCAGTGGAAGCGCCTGCGGTCCTTGGGCAGAGGCGAGAGCCTGGCCGTCTCCCGAAAGGACCGCTGCTTCCTGGTCCCCAGCGAGCAACCCCGCCAAGACGCCGTGCGCGAGATCTTCCGGCTCTACGTGGAAGAGAACCGCGGCTTCAAGGCGGTTGCCGACGCGCTTAACCGTGCCGGCATCCCCAGCCCACGCAGCGCAGCTTGGTCCGAAAGGATGAAAGGTAAGTGGAGCACCACGACGGTGCGTGCAATCTTGGTCAACCCCGTCTACACCGGCGACATGGTCTGGAATCGAAGGACCGACGCCCGGTTCCATCGCATCGTCGAAGGGCAAGCCATCCAGAGAGAAGACGTCTACGCCAATCGCTTGGAGCCCAACGAAGAGAGCGATTGGATCGTGGTGCCCGACTCCCACCCGGCTCTAGTCAACCGACGGATCTGGGAACTGGCCAAAGCAAAACGTGAACAGCAGGAAACCTCCAAGCAGCAGCGGGGGATCAACCCACGCACAGGCGAAAAAGCCGGCAAGCTCGAACCGGGTGGCTCAATGGGTGGCTGGACAGGCCCCAAGGCCAAGTACCTGCTCTCGGGTCTAGTCACCTGCGCCAAGTGCGGGAACCGCTACGAGGGGCACAGCCAGTACCTCAAGGGTTTTGACGAAGAGGGGAAGCGCAAGCGTCACCTGGGCTATGCCTGCGGCGGCTATATCCGACACGGTGCGAACACCTGCCAGATCGGGCGAATCGGCAAAGAACAACTCGAAGACTTGGTTGTGGCGGTGGTGCTCGACTTTTACGGCACCTACACGGGCAAGAACGCGCGCGACAAGATCGCCAAGGTCTTTGCGGGAGAGATGGGAGGAGAGGTCAGAGAAGTAGGCAAGATCCGCCAGCGATACGAGGAACGGCTCCAACAGATCGAACAGACCGTGCGCAACCTGCTGGACAATATCACCAGCGACAATCGAAGAGCAGCGGATCGACGACTGCTCGAATTGGCGGGCGAGCGGTCGGAGATTGAGCAGAAGCTCGATGACCTCAAACATCTCGCACTCAGCACAACTCAAGCCAAAGAGCTGATCGAACACACTGCGCGGTTCATTGCGGGTCTCAAGACTGCACTCATCGAGGCGCCGCTTGATCAGCGCCAAGCTGCCATCCGCCGCTGCGTGGACACCGTGGTGATTGACTATACGGCGGGCAAGGCCAGGCTGGCTCTGCGCTCTCTTCCGACCGTGGCAGGCAGCTCTACCGCGCGAGAGGTTGAGCATATCGAGGCGAATCTGTGCATATCCCCCGCAACTGCAGAACAGGCGAATGACGCACCTAAGCGCAAATAAAATGGCTCCTTACGGAGCCAGTTATCGCATATCGTTCGCGCTGGACAATACCCCCTAGGGGAGTCGAACCCCTGTATGCAGACTGAGAATCTGCTGTCCTGGGCCACTAGACGAAGGGGGCGTTGAGACCACGAATCGTAGCTATTTCACGCTCCTGGTCAACCTTGTATCGCTTCATTACGGCTCAGATCGTCAGACGGGCTTTCAGCGGTTTCCACGAACAGACGAGGTGAAATCCCACTGCGAACTGTCAGGCCAGCCGAATCAGTTGGTCCGGATCAATGGACAGATTCTTCAGCTCCGGCTGGATTTCTTTCCAGAAGCGTTTCGCGTCAGCAGCGTATCCAGCGGTCGGGCTGATGTGCGGAGCATGAGTGAGAAACCACGCTTGAAAGCGTGACATGAGCAACTCTCGCGTGTACTTGCTCACCATGCTCGCTAGTGCTACGGGCATGTGTTGCTGTTCCGAGTCCACTTCAAAGCTGATGGTCATGGCGCGTGATGTTTTTATCGCATTGCTGTCTATTGTTTCATGGATTGATTTCTTGGGCTGTGTCGCGCGCGGAGCTTTGGCTTCCAGCCGGTAGCTGCTGATCGCAGGAGTCTCGTTGAGGATGGTCAGGCTCGCTTCGGGAAAGGTCATCGACAAAAGCTCGCGGTAATGCATTCGTCCTGATTGTCGATCTACCACTACCCTCGGGTGGCACTCCCCGAAGCGATCCCAGATCGAGCGGAGGTGGCTGGCTACAAAGGTGAAACTCACCGCAGCTTTCGATCGTGTCGCTGAAACCATTTGATTGAAGCGATCCTCAAAGGTGACTGCGGCACCCAGATCCAGAACATTCACTCCCGCTTTCCGGATAGAGCCTGAAAGCAGACTGCGCGCGACTGCTATTTCACCTTCGGAGCATGTGCGGGGTAGAGATTCCCACGGCCTGTTTTCAGATGCTGCATACCAGGGCAAGTGATCCAGCTTGTGATGACTTCTTTCACCCAGCGAGTCAAGCCATTCGCTTACGTTTGCGCATTTAATACCCGCCTGTGCTGCGAATGCGAGGGCACCTCGTTCCAGATGTTCGATCGACTTGAGATGGGCTTCGCAGAACGATGGAGTATTTTCGCGACTGGAAAGGGGTTCCGTATTACCTTGTAAAGAATCAAGGCAGACGGCGGATTCATCGCTGCCATGTTTCCTTGTGGATGAGACTTTTGCAGCGGTAGTTGTTTTGGCTTTGCGTAATTTTTTAGAATCATTGACCGCGATGCGACCCTTCCGGTTTGTCAGGTCGCGGCAGACAGCATCCGCGAGCCGGTTCCAGAGCTGCGGCCCCGTAAACTCATGGATGTCCGTGTCGGAAGAATCCACGGAGAGATGCGGGATACCCAGAACCATGCGACCAACGAGCAGCGGACCAAACATAGGGCCGTATCCTGCTTCGTCAATGCCCGCGTAAACGTACATTTCAATCCTCTGACGTGATCATTCTGCCGCCGGTCCTGCCGAACTGGAATCGGAGGCGAGACGATTCTCGCTCCTTGACGAGGCGGCGGGTTCGATCATATCGGCCGTAGAAACATTTGCACCTCTTTGTGCGACTATTATGATGCGATGATGCTGACTCGCTTTTCAGCCATTGCTTCTCTGTTCGCATGGGTCGCGCCTGTGATGGCGCAGGATACCGGCCACGCCGAACGGAGCGACGGATGGCTTGGCGCAGTGTTTGCGATTGTGCTGGTGTTATGCGTAGCTGTGGTGGCGTTGAAAAGTTCCAAGCGAGGGCATCAGGATTGAGTTTCTGTTCCGCTTCATGAAAATAGCTGTGCAGTAATCGCGGAAAGATTCACTTACTCGAAAAGGAGAGCCGTCATGAACAAGCGGTCGTTAGGCGCACTGATCGCGCTGAACATCGTACTGGTGGTTGCATTGGCACTGGTGAGTTTTCTGCCTCAGCCGGCGGCGGCGCAGGCGTTTGGCAGGGCGCAATACATCATGGTCGCGGGCAGCGCCGTGGGGCGCGAGCTCGAATCGGTGATCTATATCATCGAGCTCAATACCGGGCGAGTCGCGGCGATTATCTTCCGCGGCAGCGATAATACCTTCGAGCCTATTGCAGGCCGAAACATCATGGAAGACTTAAACTCTGGAAAGCGTTGATTGTTATCCGTGTGATGATCTCTGATTTCACTGAACCCAAACATCAAGCGTTAAGGAACGCACCATGAATCGCATCCAACTTGCCTGCTTCGGATTGCTGACCTCTGCCTTTGTCCTCTCAGGAATCTTGCTGAGCGTACTGCCTGCCCGCCTCGAACCGCGTGCCAATGCGGAGTCACTCGTGGTGAGCCGGGATAACTTCACGATCATGACCGCCAAGACCCGCCAGAATGAAGAGTCGCTCTTTGTTCTGGAGAACTCATCGCAGAAGATGATCGTTTACTCGGTAGATCTTGGCCGTAAACGGATCGAGCCTTCCGGAGTTGCGGATCTGGCGAAAGTTTTTGGAATTTCCGATAAGTCGAACCGCAACGATAAAGGCGGGCGAGGCAGCCGGTGAGCAGGGGCATTTGGCCCGACATTCGATAAGATTAGAGAAATTCGATGCACGCCCCTGGTGTCATGGAGTCACCGGGGGCCGTGCTGTTTTCGAGTCACCCTATGACTTCACCAAGCTATAACGGGAATGATATCGACGCCGATCGTATCGCCGCACTCGGTCAGCGCGTGCTGGCCGGACATCTGCTATCGCGTCAGGAAGCCAGGGAGATCGCAGCTGTTCGCGGCGAAGACCTCTACGATCTCTTCTTCTGGGCAAACAAAATCCGCATCCGGTTTGTGGGACGTCAGGTGAAGTTCTGTTCGATCGTGGCAGCCAAGGTGGGTAATTGCAGCGAAGATTGCGGATATTGCTCGCAAAGCAGACATCACAAAACCCACGTTGCGCCGGCAAAGCTCACCGTGGATGAGATGATCGGCGCGATGGACCAGGCACTGTCGAACGGAGCTAATTCGTTCGGCATCGTCAACTCCGGACGCGGACCAACCGATCGAGAACTCGATTGGCTTGAGCCGTTCTACAAAAATGCGGTTGAAAACGGCAAGATTCGCCCGTGTGCGACGCTGGGGGAGCTTTCCCCTGAACACGCAGCCCGGTTGAAAGGCATGGGTGTCTTGCGGGTGAATCACAACCTTGAGACATCGCGCCGACATTTTGATCAGGTTGTTTCCACGCACAGCTACGAAGATCGTGTACGGACAATCGAAAACGCCAAGGCGGCCGGCTTATCGGTTTGCTCGGGTGGGATTTTCGGGATGGGTGAGGACTGGGAGGATCGCATTGACATGGCCCTCGATCTGCGGCGACTCGGCGCAGATGTGGTACCGATCAACTTTCTCAATGCAATCGCGGGTACACCGCTGTACAAGAAGCAGCCCGACCTGACGCCGATGGAGGCACTGCACATCATCGCACTGTATCGCTTTTTATTGCCTGATAAAGAGCTGAAGATCGCCGGTGGCCGGGAAAAAATCCTGCGGGATATGCAGAGCTGGATGTTTTTTGCGGGAGGCAGCAGTTTCCTGATCGGCAACTACCTTACGACCTTTGGTCGCTCGGCGCAGCAGGATCATCAAATGCTCGCGGACTTGGGTATGCCGTTCGAGACGTTCGATGAAGTCGAACATGAAGCGGAGCCGGTGATGAGAAACGCGGGACCAAGACAGGTTGCTCTACCAGTGGTGGGGTGAGCAGAGTTGGGTTCCAGCGGGTCGAGTTTTGTCCGGTGCAGGGCGGATAAGCCCCTGAGACAAATCTATTTTTCAATCCGCCACGCCAGTGCGTAGTCCCACTCCTCGTCGAGCTTATCCTTCCGCGTCACTTCGATGCGATACCGTCCGCGCGGCAGATTTTTTCGGTAAATCAACTCAACATTGTCGATCGAGCTGGCGGACTCATTCAGTACTTTCTCTCTGCCTTCGTCGTCTATCGCTACGAGCCGCAGATCGAAGTCGGCCAGACGCGGTGAATGATTCCAACGGGTGATGCCGGTCATCAGATCGGGAACTCGGCGGCCGTCGATCCTGCGGTTCCATACCAGCATGAGCGATGTTTCAGCCAGATTTTCTGAAGCCTCGAATCGGTAGCCGTGCGTCTCTCCGAGCTTCAAGGGTTCAAACGCCCAGCCATAGCGATTCTTCGCCACCTCCGGCTTGGCCTGACCCGCCATGAGAATGTCATACGCACGGTCGATTCGGACGATGCCAGCTCCGAGGAAGCTATCCAGTGGTTTACCCGGTTCCTGTTTCCATCCCGCGGTTCGCTCTGCGCCGGCCATCAACAGAGCCTTGACGACTTCACTGTGATGCGCGGGGTTGTCTGGGCCAAGTCTGTCAATCGCCTCCAGCAGTCTTGCGACACATGCTGCGACGATGGGTGTCGAATAGCTGGTTAGATTCATTGGTCCGACGAGGTCGGGCTTACACCGTCCATCACCGTCAAATTTCGTATAGCCACCGCTGCTGTTGGAGTCGGAGTTACCGACGGCAATCACGTTGTAAGCACTGGCAAGCAATACCGGCACGGGTGTGCGTTTGTTATTCACCCCGACGACCATGATGACGTTCTGCTGATCGATCGCGTAATCCAGTCGGTGCAGCACTTCGAGCGAGCCATTGCCCTGACCTCCGATCCAGCTATGAGTAAAGACACGGATAGGTGATCGGGTGGGCGGCTCACTGGTACCCCCGTGCAGAAACCCGCTGGTAAGCCAATGATTACTGTCGAAAAAATATCCCTGCGTCACACCCGGAGCCATCCCGCCGGGTCCGAAGATCAAACTCGAGGTCGCGTTCGAGTGGTCATTGGACTTGCTTGGCCCGCTGACGCCGATGAGCTCTACGTTTTTGAAGATTTTGTCGTTGCCATTGGGCATGTAATCGCCCGGCGAGCCTTCGACATGACCGACAATCACTCCGCTGCCGGTTGGTGTCAGTTCTCCCAGGTGAGATTCGAGCGTGGTCAAGCCGATGATCTCGCGTGGGGTTGGCGCGGGGGCTTTGGCAGTGGAAACGGGCGTAGCGTCACCGGCAAGCGTGCGCGCGGGATGAAGCTGCGTAACAACCGCCAGTCCTGCAACTGCGCCGACGACGATCGCCGCCACATTCCATAACCGATGCTGCCGTTGTCTCTTTCGCGTCACCCGTACTGCTCCGCGTCTCCATCTGTCCAATATTCAAACTACCGAAGAATACATCGGCCAAATTGCCGCTTTTCACGCTGCATTTGCATGGAGTTTATAGGTTCAAAGGTCGATTCAGGTTCGTCATTTCACCAGCATTGAGCGATAAAGATCGAGCGTATGGCTGAGTTGACGATCAAAGGTGAACCGCTGTCGTACCAGGTCCGCACCGGCACGTCCCATTTGCCGTAATTTTTCACGACCTTGAGCCAGAAAACGCAGACTCGCGCTGATGAACGCCTCACGGTTAATCTCCACGGAACAGCCGGTAACACCTTCAATGATTTGCTCGCTTGTACCGGCTGTGCGGGTGCGGAGGACTGGCCGGCCAGTGGACATAGCCTCAGTGTTGACGAATGAAAAACCTTCAGCCCCGGATGTGAGCAGAATCGCATCCGAAGCGCGATAGACGCCGCGCGGATCGCCGTAGGGCAGAATCGTCACGCGATCTTCCAAACCCTCTCGCTTGATGCGTTGTCGCAGCGCAGGTTCGTGCGGGCCTTCACCAATCAACACCACATGCAGAGCAGGTATGACATGCCGAGAAGCTTCGGCAAGATCGATCATCCACTCCTCATTTTTTGGATAGTCAAACCGTCCTATGAAACTGGCGACAAGTTTTTCCGCGGATAAACCCAGCTCGCGTCTCGCTGCCAGTTGATCGTCAGGCAACGACAAGGGGAATTTTGCGGGATCGATGCCGTGGGGGATTACGACGATCTGCGATTCAGGCACTCGAGCTTCGTCGATCAGCCATCGCTTCGCCTCGGATGACGCTGCATGGGTCACGTCACCGAAATTTGAAAGCAGCCGATTGACGCCTCGCAGCGAAATCCCTGTCACATGAAGGGTGAATAGCACCGGCAGGCCGAGCCTGCGTTTAAGGATTTTAGAGACGAGCGTCGTTCTCCGGTAATGGGCGTGGATGAGATCGATTTGATGATCGATGCAGTAGCGTTCGAGAACGGCTGCGCTTTTCCAGAGCGAGATCGGGCCGCGTTTGAGCGGCAGTTCGATCCATGGAAATGGCGCAGCTTCAAAGAGCGAATGCCACGCCCCGCGTTCACCGGCGACGGTCAGGTCGTGTCCCTGAGCCTTCATCGCCGTACACAGGTCGTAGATGTAACGGCTAAGTCCTCCGGCGTCCGAGCCGGCGGTCAGATGAAGAATTCGGAGGGGACGATCGGTCATGGGCATGCAACGTCGCGGCCCGCCGCTGCTCGATCAAATTGAGAATCACTTCATGAACAACTCGATCACGGGTACGGTCACGTTAGGCTTTTTCACCGGCAGGCGCAACGCGACGGTGTTGCTGGCAATCTCGGGGTCTTTGACCAGGGCTGTCTGCCACTCAGGAGGATTATGGACCTGAACCTCGGAAGCGTCATTCAAGAGCTGTGCATACTCAATTTTACCCTTGAAGCCATCGAGGTGAATCTCAACGAACGGCCAGGCAAAGACGTGAACGTACATGCGCTTGGTGTCAGGATTGTAGGTAAGTCGGCAATCCTGCGGGGCGCGAAACTCGGCTGGTGCCTGCGTACATCCGTAGATGCTGCGGCTGTGTCGGCGCATCCACTCACCCATACCGGTGAGCCGGTTGAGTGCGCGTTCATCGAACTCCCCACGACCAGTGGGGCCGACGTTAAGCAGAAGGTTTCCTCCTTTGCTTACCGTATCAATGAGCATCTGAATAAGCTGTTCGAGGCTTTTCCACGATTCCTCATCCCGATGGTAACCCCATGACCCGCTGAATGTCTGGCAGGCTTCCCACACGACGGGACGGCCTTCGTGCATGACCCATCCACGCACCTGAAATTGCTCGGGGGTCTTGATGTCCCAGCCCTCGGGCAGATCAAGCCGGTCATCAAGGATGACATGCGGCTGAAGCTCGCGGATCATTTTGTAAAGCTCCTCGGACCGCCAGGCTTCTCGCCCCTTGCCTTTGGTGAAGTCAGTCCTCGCGGCACCTGCCAGTGGCGGGTAAGAGAAGTCGAACCAGAGGATGTCGATCTTGCCAAACTGCGTGAGCAGCTCGCGCGTCTGTGCGTGGAGGAAATCAGCGTATTTGTTCTGGTCGCGGTTCAGGTTCATCTTTTCACGATCAGCATGCGCGCGGTACGGACCGATGCGATCGTCGATGACGTAATGCGGATGGTGCCAGTCGATGAGCGAGTGATACAGACCGACCTTCATATTCTGCGCGCGGAAGGCTTCAATCATGGGGCGCAAAAGGTCACGCTTGGCGGGGGTGTTGGTTGCTTTGAAATCCGAGTGCTTGCTGTCCCAGAGGGCAAAACCTTCGTGATGCTTGGTCGTGATGACGAAATACTTCATCCCCGCGCCGCTGGCGGCTTTTGCCCAGAGCTGCGGGTCATAGAGATCGGGATCGAAGTGCTTGAAGTACTTTTCATAAACTTCAGTGGGCATCGACTCGTTGTTCTGTACCCACTCATGTCGAGCAGCCAGGGCGTATGTCCCCCAATGGATGAACAGGCCGAACCGGTCATGGACGAACCAGCGGGTATCGCCAGGGGTCTTGATCGTCTCCAGCATGAGTTACTCCGCGTAAATAAGAGGCGAGGATAATAACGGACGTGGTTGAGTTTGACATATGGCCGTGAGGCCGAGGCACACGACAGCAGGGGATTCAGGTTAGTCGTGCGGTCGTCTTTCCCTCGACGACAGCTCCGCGATAGACACGTGACGCCTGTGGTTTGCCTTCTTCCGTGACTTTCTGAAGCACCATCTCCACCGCCCAACCGGCGATCTCGCGTCGGTCATAGGTGACATAGGTCATGTCCGGCCAAACCGTCCGAAAGACACGAACCTCCGAGGCGGCGATCACGGACAGATCGTCGGGACATCGGAGCCCTAACTGGGTCATCAGCTCGATCAATCGGACAGCGAGGATAAATGTGCCGACGACGATGCCAGTCGGTCCGTCCTTACTGCTGCGCGTGTCGCGCAGATGTCGCAGCCATGTTCTGAGTTGTTCGTCACTGGTGAAATCAACGATATTTGGTGCGCGATTTACCCGCGCCATCGCCTCACAATAGCCAGACTGGCGGTCCTGAGCAGCATGGGGACGTGTGAGACCGCTCAACGGTGTCGCAGGTTGCGCAATCAAGAACGCAATGCGCTCGTGGCCAAGTTGCTGTAAATGCTCAGCCGCTACACGGCCGCTGTATTTTTCATCAGGATAGACGCAATCCACATCACTGTGACGCTCGGTATTCAGCCAGACTGTGATAAGCTCGTAATCCGCAATGTGCTGTTTGAGCGATTCAGACAGGCCGGACTCCACGATGATAATCCCGTCCACAAAGCGTTCCAGAAGGATGCGTGGGGGTTTATTCGCGGCGCCTTGATTTAGAATTGGTTTGGCGACAACGAGGATCTGGTCATGCACGAGCAGTCGCTCATTGACCCCGATCAGGTACTCCTGGGCGGAATCATCGATCAGGTGTTCAACGGAGCCCGGTGCAGGATCAATCGCTTCCGGCATGATAAAGCCGATGGCATCACGTCGCGCCCCGGCCCGGCCCATGCGACGCATGACCATATCCGGGCGATATTTGAGTTTGCGAGCAGCTTCTTCGACAGCCTGACGTGATTCGGTGCGGAACTTGTGCCCGTGGCCTCTGAGGATCAAGCAGACACTGGGGACTGACAGACCGGTGAGCTTGGCGATGTCTTTGAGCGTGGCTGGCATGAACGGACGCACCCTTCAAACCGAAGGCATCGGACGCCTTACGCTGTTTCAGAACACGAATGGGGAATTTTTTCAAGCAGAGAACTGGTCAGCATGTATCTTAACCGCTGGATGTCTCTTTTGCTGGCAGGGTGACAGGCGTTGAATAAGGTATCGGGTTTTGGAGAGTAAAAGGTATTCATCGCGTAGGATCAACGTGTAGAATGACTTGCCTCGCCGAACAGGCTTAATTCCACCATTCATTTTCGAGAAGAGCATGAGACGAATCGCACGAAGTGTGGATAACTGGATTGTTCCGTGGATCATTGCGCTGTCGGTGCTGATATCCAGTCCGCTCCGGGTGCAAGCCGAAGAAGGCCAGGCGGCTCCACAAGAGTCTTCGACGATCACGATCCAGCGCGTCGCGCCTCCTGAGATTGTTGAGGACAAACCTCTTTCCGCACCGCATTTCGATATCGACTTGTTTGCGTTTTTGGCAGCTAGAGATGCGCAGGGTGACTCAGCGAGCGACAATGTTTGGATTGTAAAAGCTGCGCCGGGGATGAAGTTGCTTCAACTTCCGATCATTGTTGAAGCAGGGCGTGAGGAAACAGCACTGAGTGCATCGACCTTCAGGATCAAAGGCGGGCGTTTTCTCGCGTACAAACTGGCTGACGAAACGGAAAAGGCTGTGGCAGGCAGTGAAGCCGAGCGTCAGCTTGAAGCGGGTTTGCCGCCGGGTACGCCTCGAATCACACGGAAGATGATTATCACGCCCAAGGGTCGGGTGAAGTGGTCGATGGATCGCACGATCAGTAGTTTTGGCGGCACGCTCAAACCTGACCAGCTTTATTCATTAAAAATCGACTACGAATTACTGTCGAAGAAGCAGCCGCCTAAACCTGAACGAGTGGTGCCGAATGCCGGCGAATCGATGCGTGATTATCGAGCGCGTAAAGCCGAAGCGGACGCTCGGAATCGTGCAGCAAGCAATGCATATCGAGACATTTCAAAAGCTGTGCGTGAGTTGCCGGATGATTTTGAGATGCCGATCCCGGCAAGGATATGGGTACTCTTTGAGTACAACCGTCAATCGATTGAGATAACTGGCCCGGAACCGCTGCCTTGGGAGTTGACTCAGACGCAGCTCAAAATGTTGCGCGATGGGATGACGGCAGTCCAGGTAGAGGCCGGCGGAACCGGCGGTGCGCCTCGTCTGCCGCGCTCCGCGCTCGAATCAATCGCTTTGATGACCACGATGATCACGGAAGACAAGCACCCCTTGACGGCGCGGGCGATCTCATTTGTGCTCTCCGAGTCGCGTCTCGTCCCCTATGCAGAGCGAGGCGATTCGCTTTACAAACTCATGGAACAGGTGCTCAAGTCCAGCGATCCCACCGCGCGACAGGTTGTGATCAAGGAATTGGCACGTACCTTCCCTCCGACGGCGGCATCGCTCTCATTGTCGAAGCTGGCGATGAAAGACATGGATACCCAGACCCAGATGGTCTGGCTCAAGTCGCTGGCAAAAACGGATAACACTTCGAAGTCGCCTTCTCCAACAATGGGTAACGCCGAAAGCGGGCGAGCGCAGGCGGTGCAACTCCAGCAGATGCTCAATCAGGTGAATGAGTTGCTGGCCTCGCCGACCGGCCCACCACCTCAGGAAGTCGTCGCGCTGTTGGTCGAGTATGTCAAGGGTAATCCTGAAACCCTTGATATGACAGTGGAAAAAGTACGCTTTGAGGATATAGCTGAAGGTCGGCTTGATGATGCGATTGTGGCTGTGGTGAATCAGGCATCAACGGAACCCGTCGCCGCCGGATGGCTGGACAAGAAACTGATTGGTTCATCTGATCCGAAAATAATCCGCCGTACACTTGAAGTGATTAGCAAGGCAGGCAGCGGCGCGACTGTCGCAGCTTCAGGAGTCAGGCCCGCTGAGTTTCTATTAGATCTAACCTTTGGACCAAGCCGTACGTCTTCCAAAAATGTGGCTGGTGCGACAATCACCGAACCGATTCGTCTCTCCTCAACAAGCCACAGTCTCTTCCGCGCATTACAGAATGGAAACCCGGAAATTCGCGCACTTGCGTGGGGAGTGTTGCCTCGTTTTACGCTCGATGATAAACCCCTTGGTAACAATCCCAGCCAACAGCCCGGTCTGCCTGCTGGGCAAACCGGGATGGATCAGGATTCAAATCCCGCTCAGGCGTTGTTGAATGCTGCATTGGCTCAAAACCCAACGCCGCTTCAGGCAGTAGAGGTTCTCAGCCGTCAGCATGACACAACCGCAGCCGCCAGCGCAATGGTGATGATGGTTATTCGTGGAAGCACGGACGCATCACGACAGGCGACCCGCGTCCTCCTGCGAAGCAAGAACAACTGGCCGGTGGACAAGGCACTGATGGAGCAAGGCTATTCAGACCGTCAGGCCTTTGCAGCACGGACATACGAAAACCTTACCGGCAAAGCTCCCCTGGTCGCGGGCTTGATGCGACAAAAGTTGGAAAATAATCCTCTGGTGGAATGGTTCGGTAAAGAACTGGCCAATGGCAGTACACCCAGCACGGGCGAGTGGGCGAGCCATGCGGGAGGTGAGGATAAGCTTCTTGATCTGGTGATGTCTGCTGATGCGGAATTGTCGCGCGGTGCGATGGCGGCACTGGTTGCCGAGGCGGGCGGTGATGACCGTATCGTCCAACCATTGACGCAGAAACTTACTCAGTTGCCTGATACGACACTCGCAAACCTGAAAACCCAGTGGGCGTCGGCACGACGTGACATCTACACGATGCGTTTAAGCCGTTCAGACGGTCCGTACATGCTCGTAGTTCGTGTTGCCAATCAAACTTCCAACCAGCCACCAGTGGGGCCGCAAGGTGTGCCGCCCGGAGCTCCGCCGATGCCCATGCCTCCCGGTCCGCCGTTGGGAGGAAAGCCCGGAGAAGAGGCTGGCAGTGGTATCGCTGATGCCACCACGATCGAATTGGGACTGGTACAGCTTCAGGCCGATGGCCAGAGCATCAAACTGGCTAATCAGGCACTGACACTGAGCGTTCCTTCAGACAAAATGGCTATCCGGGTGGATAAGCCCTCCGAATTGAAAAACTTCAACAACCCTCAGATCGATAAACTTTCCATCGATCAGGTGACCACATCAGTCGATCTGCTGCCGCAACAGGATGGCTCGTGGCGCGGGTCGTTTGTGCTGCCTCCGGAGAATCGACAGGCGGAGCTGGTCCTGATACCAGCATCGGAGGAATATCGCCGATAAGGTGAACCGAGTGTCGTCTTTCCGGATGGCTGAAAAATCTATTTTGAGCTTGCAGGTCAGTTCGTCGGAGCCGAAGCATGGTAGATGCGCCCGTCAGTGCGGTCCTCGCCACCGTGGTGATCACCACCAAGAATCGAAAAGAAGAATTGCGTCAGGCGATCCGCTCCGCCCTTGATCAGGACGTACCGATCGAAGTGCTCGTGATTGATGATGGATCAACCGACGGGACCTCGGACATGGTGAAGCAGGAGTTTCCATCGGTTCGTCTGGAGAGGGCTGAAGTTTCACGCGGGCTCATCGTGCAGCGAAATCATGGTGCTCAGCTGGCTGCGGGGCCTGTCATTTTTTCCATCGACGATGACGCAGTATTTACAACTCCCCAGATCGTGCGCTACACACTTTCGGAATTCGATCATCCTCGCGTCGGAGCGGTTGCGATCCCTTTTATCAATGTGAAACAGGATCAAATCGTCCGACAGAAAGCACCGAATGCGAGTGAGATATATGTGTCAGCGTCATACATCGGCACAGCCCATGCCGTTCGACGTGATCTATTCCGACAATTCGGAGGTTATCGAGAATACCTGTTTCACCAGAATGAAGAGGCGGATTTCAGCATCCGTATGCTGAATGCGGGCTACATGGTGAGAGTTGGGAACGCGGACCCGATTCACCATTTTGAATCACCTCGCCGAGATAACAAGCGGATCATTCATTACGGCCGACGTAACGACGTGCTATACGCATGGCATAACGTTCCGATGCCTTATTTGCTGCCGCATATGGCTATGACCACTTACCGAGGTGTGATGTTCGGTCTCCGAAAGCGTCGCGTGATGTCAGATATCGTTGGTCTGGCTAAGGGCTACGCGGCCTGTTTTCACGAGTTTCGGAATCGTCTTCCTGTGCGTGCGGTTGTGTATCGACTCAGTCGCGAGTTAAAGCGTCGAGGGATGGTTCCAATGCGTGAGGTGGAAGAGAGATTTCCGAAGGTCGTAAGCACAAAGAGCTAACTGTTTCGCGCTTCCGCGGCAGCAGCTTCGACCCTAGATGCGTAATTTGCGAGCGAAAACTCAGCACACTTGCTCGGTGCGCGGCGCACCATATCGTTCAACAGGGATCGATCCGAATCCAGCCTTGCGATCGCCTGCGCCAGTGCCTGACCATTCGCGGCGGGAATAATCAGTCCATCAACTTCGTGTGACACCACTCGGCCGCAATTCGGCGTGGTAATCACCGGTACGCCATATGACATCGCTTCAAGTTGAGTTAAAGCAAATCCGTCTGAAAGGGTGGGTAACACGAAAACGTCAGCATCACGATAAAGGTCACCCACTCGATCCCGGCTTACTGCGCCTAGAAAGGTTATGTTTGCCGGCGCTGTGTTGATGGCGTCCTTGGAAATACCAAGTCGTCCGGCTACCACGAACCGGATGTCCGTCTCGCACAACAACTTTGCCGCTTCGATGAGGTATTGGATGCCTTTGGTCAGGTTGACATTACCCACCCAGAGTACGGTGAGCGGGTGGTTGGCTCGTGGTTCGCGCGGAGCGACAGCATGTCCTTCCCACGCCAAGGGAACTACAACAATTTTTTTGATGGGTACTTGCTGACGAACCAGTGCGTCGCGGGACCATTCTGAGTTCACCAGCACCCGCGTAGCCAGACGCCATTCAGCTGATAGACGGTCAAAATAAAAATCAGGAACCACAGGCGGCACTTCCTGCCATCCTGGCCAGCGACGCACTTCCGCCGTGGTGATCTCGTAATGCACCCGGGCGGCATCGGCTTGATCAACCATGGTGGTTATTCCCCGAGGCGCGAGATACTCAAGCGTCTCCAGGCAACCGGTGAAAAAACCGAAAAAGGCATCCCGATTGGGATCAAGACGTTCACGTGCAAGATGATCGCGAACTCGTAAGGCAAACCATTTCCCCTCGTCGGCGTATTCTTCGTAGTCCGTCCGTGTGGATTGATTGCGTCTCCGCAACATGGCAGCTACAGAGAACCCGGTAACGAATTTTGAAGGCAATCCGGGGTGATACCGACCCGCGAAAGAGCGGAAGGTATGAGGGCCTCGCTTGAGTATTGACGAGCCATGGCGACACCACAGGTCGGTGTACAGCTGGCGGAGTTTGTTCTCAAGAAATAGTGCCCGCGGCACAGCGTAATGTTCACGCGCACCGATTTGGGCAACCGTCCACTGCATAGAGACTCGTTACAAGTCGTTATGGGACTGCAAAGGTTGTGAGGTCAAGCCTATGCGCCCCGACGACGATATAATACTTGCCCGCTGGGGCTGTCCCAGCTAACTCCTTTTTCTCTATCGGCCTACGTTAGCAGATCTCGCTGACACCTTACGGTAGATCTTTGGCATCCGCCTACACTCAAGCCGCTGCATATTCGACGACTCCCATGGATATCAGCGGGACGGCGCGATATCCATCATGGATGCCCGCTCTGCCGGCATCGGCTGCACTGCTGGCGTTTGTCTCTTGGATCGGCGGCGGCGCTCCTTTCATCACCGAGCTCGCATGGATTCTTGTATTTGGTACCTGCATCCTGTTTATCGGGATGGACCTGAAAAACTTTCCTCGGTTTTTCGGGGTCGGAGCAGCAGTCTGTTTTGGCGGTTTTTTATTCTGGCTGGGAATCGACTATTTTCAGACGTGGTCTTACTTTTTCTCAGGCAGCGATGAAATCCAGCGCGGCTTGGCCCCCGGAATGCACTGGGGTGAGCAAAGCCCCGAACTCATCGCCAAGGCAAGCTTCTATCAATTTCTGTTCCTCACCTTCATGTCCATCGGTCTGATGCTGCCCGGGGGGAAATGGATCGTTCAACTAATAGGCAAAACACCCCAGCCGGCGAATAGCAACACGTTTTTTGTCATTATCTGCGGGCTATTTGCTTTCGGTCTCCTTCCTTATTTTCTGTTCACCACACGAGCACCCCATGTCGCGATCTGGCTGTCCATTACAGGCATGCGTACTGGTGAAGCGGGTATCTGGACCGTAGGCCGAACTGGTACGATCAATTTCAGTTGGGGTGGTTACGTCGTACAGTGGCTCGAAATTGGATCTTTCGCAGGTTTGTTGGCTGCTTTCTATGGGATTTTTCTGGCGAAGACGGGTGTCACAAAGATCGCCTGTTCGATCATGTGGCTTTACACCCTGGCGATGGCATTCGGTACCGGAACTCGCGGAAATATCGGTTTTGCGTGCTTCCCGCCCATGGGCATGCTTTTTATTAAATACCAGGCCCAATCACTCGTGACTCGAAAATGGTGGAAGCCCTATGCCATTTGTCTTGTGTTCATCATGTTCATGTATCCGTTGGTTGTCATTCAGGGACTGTTTCGTAATACCGGTTTGGCAAAGGTAACCGCACAAGACCTGACTCAAGGACTGCGTGACAATTCAATGTTTTCGCACTCTCTTTTTGTTTTTTACAAAATACCTGATCAGCACGAGCCTTTTTATTCGGGTTTATTTCCGGGTTCGAGCTGGATCATGCCGATTCCGCAGGCAGCGTTTTATTTTGCCATCGGCCCCATTCCTCGCACCCTCTGGCTCGACAAACCGACAAACCCCGCTATGGCCTGGGCGTCGAGGGAGCGAGCAGGTGTTGCGCAAACTGAAACAGTGTACACGGGTATATCCAGCAGTCTTGCAGGAAGCTGGTTTGCGACTTGCGGCATCGCAGGCATTATCGAAGGCGGTCTGCTCTGGGGTTGGCTCCTTGCGGTCTTCGATCGCGCGACGTGGTACGCACGAACCAAGCCGCTTGTCGTGCTGATCGTACTTGCTCTCCAGACATTCATGTTCCGGTCTTTCCGTGACCCGGACTACAACATGATCTACCCGATTCTCATCGGTATCGCTGTCTTTTGGGTGGCATCGCTGTTTATCCAGAAACAACGATGAGCTTGGTCTTCAGGATGTAGTTAGCGGTCAGCAGTAGGTGCTCGAAAGAGCCCGCGTATTGAAAGCAGCGGGAACACCATCAAGTAGGCGAACTTCCCCAGACGGAGGTTCCAGATAAACATCCGTCGGTAGAGAGACCACGCACGGGAAAAATCTCCTCGTCTGCACAGTTCGAGTGTCAGTGGACGTAGATATCGAGAGATAATTTCAGTTCGTTCGCGGCTGCGCTTTGTACCACCCGGATAAGCCCCGCTGCGCTCCAGCCGCAGCATTCGGTCGAGGCCTTGATAGGTTTTGTCGATGTTTGCTATCGCGCTGACGGCATGCTCTCGGTATGCAAAGAGATAGGGAGCCTTGATATTGACAAAACCCGGAAACTCACCGATCCGCATCGCCAGGTCTGCGTCTTCCGCGTTAACCCACTCATGGGTAAAGCCACCCACTTTTTGTAATACATCACGACGAATCACGAACGACGAGCAGCTATACCAGCACCAGGCTTTGCTTGACGCGAGGTAATCGGGGAAAGCTACGGTGCGCAGGTCTGCCCGTGTGACGGTTTGAATTGCTGCTTCATCGGAAAAGATAAATGGTGCGCCGGTGATGTAGCTGGGTTGTTTGAAGTCGTCGATGACTTGTCGGTAAGTTTCGAGTGTCCACGGAAACCACAGGTCATCGCTATCGAGAAAAGCGACATATTCGCCGCGTGCATTTTTAATTCCCGTATTTCGAGCTGCGCCTGGCCCGCCGTTCTGTTGGCGCAGCACTTTCACGCGATCACCGTAGCGGCCGATGACTTCGAGTGTCCGATCGGTGGAGCCGTCATCGACCACGATGACTTCAAAATCATGGAAACTCTGCGCAAAAATGGAATCAATGGTTGCGGAGATCAGCTTCTCACGGTTGTAAGTCGGGATGATGACTGAGAAAAAGGGCATGAAGCGTGGTTTCCAGACTCAGGGGAGCAGCTTGAGCTGTGAAAGCTCCGCTTGCAGTATGTCGGCGACCACAAGGTTTCCCTGAGGAGAATAGTGGCAGTCGTAAGGATCAAGGAAAGCACGCCAACCGTCCTCACCGAGACGTCGAAAGTATGGCAGCATGTCAATGACATGAATTCCTGGGATCTGGGTCAAGCTGCGAAAGCGATCAAGATAATTAGTAGCAGTCCGTTGTCGGAGATAGCGGCTGTAAAACACGGGTACGATGACAAGCGGCTTGTCACCAGCAGACTCTTTGAATCGCCGAATAATCGCAGCCATTAGCTGCCATGCGGGTGTCGAGGAATTGCGATATTCGGGAAATGGTTCGACATCAAAGAAAAGATTGGCAAATCGCTTGAGGGACCGGCCGGCAGCAGACTTTTGCAGAAACGCTTTGATGCGCGCCTGTAACGATTGATTACGATCAGAATTCCGCAGAGTGCGTTCATCTGCGGTACTTAACAGTATGGGTTGATCCGTCACCGGAACATTACGAAGCTCGAGTTTCCCGTTGACCAGTTCGAATCTTGGTTTCGGACGCAATATTTCCTGGTGGGTTTTCGGGTCATACGCCGTACGGCTGTCGGCGAGATTTCGCGAAATGTTCTGCAGAAAAGGGAAGAGAAGCACGAGATCAAACTCATATGATCGCGCGAATTCTTCAAACAGCAGCAGTTGCTGATCCGTACCTGTTCCCTCTAGCGCGATGTTGATTACCTCAAGATTTGGTATGCGGCGTTCAAGCAGCTCAGAGAACCGTTGGTTATTCGACACGTATTGACCCGCTGCGAAAGAATCACCGCATACCACGACACGAAAGATTCCCGGCGGTTTTTGCGGTGTGTACTCGCGGTCACTGCGGATCCCCTGCGCGTTGATGCGGATGGTGTAATGACCACCGCCTGGGCGCGGTAATGTTTCTTCCGCCAGTGGAATGTATCGGTATCCGATCAGCGGATCGTGTCGGACGTAGGGCTTGATATCGAAAACGATCGGCGGGGAAGACTTACCAGAGGGTGTAGATTTCATCGGGAATTCCCTCGGTCGCCTGTTCGCCATGAATTTCACCGGGACGCAGCCGCTTGGGTGCGTAGAACTTCCCTATGAAAGTAAAGATCGGCATAAATCGCCGTGATACTCCGGCGGATGTGCGTTTATTGCCGTTGAGGTGTACGACCGGCTTGCCTTCCGCCAGCGAGTCTTCGGAAAAATAACTTTGCATGTCATTGACCGGTTCACGAACCAGCCAATAGCTCGCTTCACTGGTCGGCTCACGGAGTTGGAGAGTGTCTTTTCCCAACAGATCGCGCACGACTCGCGCGACGAGGAACCACGGATAGATCAGAATAAGCAGAAATTTCACCATCGGCCGGGGTTCTCCATCAATCCAGCGAAAACTGTGCTTTGTACGCCTCGCTGTCGAACTCCTTCACGTTCGGCTGCTCGTCCTTGAGTAACAGCGTATTCTCCAAAACAAGTACGTCCATGAACGTACCGAGAAAACAACGATACGCATCCTGTGGTGTGCAGACGATCGGCTCACCGCGGATGTTGAAACTCGTGTTGATGATGACCGGACAACCCGTTTGGTTATGGAACTTTTTGATAAGACGGTAATACCGGCCGTTGGCGTCCTCACGCACGGTCTGCACACGGGCGGAGTAGTCAACATGGGTGATGGCGGGAATCTCAGATCGTTTGACGTTCAGCATGTCGATGCCTGTCAGGTTGCGCATCGCGTCCGCACTTTCCGGAGTCCGTTTTTCCTGACGGACGGGAGCCACGAGCAACATGTAGGGACTTTCGACCTGTGGTGACAGCTCAAAATATTCCGAAGCTTTTTCGCTCAACACGGAAGGCGCGAAAGGTCGAAATGACTCGCGGAACTTAATTTTCAGGTTCATCACCTGTTGCATTTTCGTGGAGCGTGCATCGCCGAGGATCGAGCGCCCACCCAAGGCTCGCGGCCCGAACTCCATCCTCCCCTGAACCCAGCCGACCACCTTATCGCTGGCAATGAGATTTGCCACCCGGTCGAGGAGTTCATTCTCATTGTCGAATACGTGGTATCGGGCGCCTTGCTGATCGAGAAAGGCGCGTGTTTCGATGTCGTTGACGGCTGGCCCCAGTAGAGAGCCGGCCTGCGAGTCACCCGGCTCCGGCTTACGCGGCTGAGAGAGAAGGTGATGCCAGATCAGTAGAGCAACACCCAGTGCGCCGCCGGCATCTCCCGATGCCGGTTGAATCCAGATATTGTCAAAGATTCCTTCGCGGAGAATTTTCCCGTTACCGACGCAGTTGAGCGCGACGCCGCCGGCCATGACGAGGTTTTTTGATCCGGTGGTTTTCCGTAGAAACCGTGCTGCTCGGACCATTACCTCTTCGCAAACGACCTGCACAGAGGCCGCAAGGTCCATTTCGCGCTGTGTGACTTGTGATTCGGGTTTGCGTGGCGGCGAGCCGAATAACCGGTGAAACTTTTCACTGGTCATCGTCACGCCCTGGCAATAGTTGAAGTAGGACATGTCCATCCAGAACGATCCGTCGTCCTTGACGTGAATCAGATGC
The DNA here is from genome assembly GCA_020851465.1 of Phycisphaeraceae bacterium. Taxonomy (NCBI): domain Bacteria; kingdom Pseudomonadati; phylum Planctomycetota; class Phycisphaerae; order Phycisphaerales; family Phycisphaeraceae; species Phycisphaeraceae bacterium. The sequence continues at coordinate 26,493 of JADZCR010000017.1, forward strand.
TGGAGGATCAAATCTTTGAACGTCGGTTTGCCGTAGGGGGCGAGGCCCATCACCTTGTATTCGCCCGAATTGACGCGAAATCCGGTGTAGTAGGTAAATGCTGAGTAAAGTAATCCCAATGAATGCGGGAACCGGATCTCGTGTGTAAGCGAAATCTTGTTGCCCTTGCCGTGACCGAGCGTCGTGGTGGACCATTCACCGACGCCATCGAGCGTCATGATGGCCGCATCGTCGAACGGTGAGGGAAAAAACGCACTGGCGGCATGCGATTCGTGATGGTCGCTGAATACATATCGGCCGCGGTACTGGTTCCCTAATGCGCGATCGATCTCAAGCGGCAGGTGCAGCTTGGTCTTGATCCAGATCGGCAACGCCTGCATGTAGGAACGAAATCCCCGCGGCGCGAAAGCTGCGTATGTTTCGATGAGCCGGTCAAACTTGGCGCGAGGCTTGTCATAGAAGCCAACGTAATCGAGGTCAGCGGGGGAGATACCCGCCTCGCGCAGGCAATACTCGACCGCACGGTGTGGAAATTGATGGTCGTGTTTTTTTCGGGTGAAACGCTCTTCCTGGGCCGCCGCCACCACTTTGCCGTCCACCACCAGCGCCGCCGCCGAATCGTGATAAAAGGCCGAGATTCCTAGTATTCGCGTTGACAACGAGACTCTCCTGGTCGCGACGGGCGATGCTTTGCCGGGCCGCTTTCAGTGGGTGGCGCAGGCGTGTGATCTTTATTCTAGCGGGTTAGCCAGGCTTCATAGATTTCTCGAAAGATGTCATCAAGGCTCTTGGTGATGTTCCACTTCGGATAATCAACCCTCATTTTTCGCAGATCGCTGATGTAGCAGATATGGTCGCCTTCGCGATTTTTATCGACATATTCGTACTGCATTTTTTTACCGGAAAGTGCCGCTATTTTGTCGAATGCCTCAAGGATGGAGCACGAATTACTGCGCCCGCCGCCGAGGTTATAAACCGCGCCGCTGCGCGGGTTTTGCCAGAACTCGTGCATAAATCGCGCTACATCGAGCGAGTGAATGTTGTCTCGAACCTGCTTTCCCTTGTAACCGAAAACTTTATAGAGCCTGCCCTCAAGGTTGCACTTGATGAGGTAGGAAAGAAAACCGTGCAGTTCGACGCCGCTATGGTTAGGCCCGGTCAGACAACCGCCGCGCAGGCAGCAGGTGTTCATATTGAAATATCGGCCATATTCCTGCACCAGTATGTCACCCGCCACCTTCGAGGCACCAAAGAGGCTGTGTTTCGATTGGTCAATGGAAAAGTCTTCCGCGATACCGTTGGCGTACTTCGGGTCATCGTAATCCCAGCGGGTAGGCAGCTCTTTGAGCTTGATCTCGTTGGGTTTGTCTCCGTACACCTTATTGGTGCTCATGTGGCAGAACACCGCATCAGGTCGGTGCCGACGGACAGCTTCGATGAGGTTGAGCGTACCTACCGCATTGACATCAAAATCGTCGTACGGCCTGGTTGCCGCCAGATCGTGACTCGGCTGCGCAGCCGTATGCACGACCATGTCCGGCTTGAGTTCTGCGAGGCATCGGAGCACCGCGGGTCGGTCGCGGATATCAAGCTCGTGATGGTGAAAGTTCCGATGAGCTGCCTGTAGCCGTTTTTGATTCCAGCGAGTATCGCCCTGCGGGCCGAAGAAGTCGGCTCGCAGGTTGTTATCGATGCCGTGGACCTTCCAGCCCTGATCGCTGAAATATCCGACGACTTCCGAACCGATCAGACCGGAGGAGCCGGTCACCATTAGCGTATTCATGCTCTAGCCTTGGCCTAAGCTCCACCTGTTACATCACATCCTTTGATCGTAAATCCGGGCACGGGGCTTTACCAGCCATAGGTTTGGCAGGCACCCCATATCCCCTCTCCGCGGTAATCAACGATCAGATCATCTCCCAACTCGGTGGGATCAAGTCATCTGTCACCATGGATTCGCCGGGATTGGCCCAGACCCTGGGCGAAATGACGCGCTTATCGGGTCTTGGGTTGAGCCACGCCGCCCACCAACTGAACGTACTGTTGGCGATGATATGGTGGTCACATGCACTCATAATCATCATATCCTGAATATCGGAGTGACCTTCGGAGAAATGGAGCCGATCAGCCTTGATGTTGCTCTTGCACCATGCGATATCCGCTGCCGAGTCGGAAAAAACGAGGAATTTGCAAGCATGCTCAAATTGGCGGATGGCCGCATGGATGTAGTCAAGCCCAAGGGGTGATGCGTGTACGACTTTGGAGTTTCTGAGCTGCTCTGCCGCATGCGCCAAGTCACCGCGACGCACATGCAATGAGACAATCGCAGAGCCGTCGGATTTGAGGTTGTCCACGTATTTCCGTGCATAAGGAAGCACCGAATTATCACATGGCGTCAGGTCGCGACGGATGATCTCAGCTGCATCAATGAAGTATTTTTCCGACTGCCAGTAGCCGCTGAGGTAGCAGTCATTCGGCAGATCGAGGATGGCGGGGTCAAAGCGATACTGCCGCTCAAGGATGTGTGAATCGGGCCAGCCAAGAGACGGCCAAATCCGCCGCAGACGTCGGACGATCCGATCTCGCGCTGTACGGGTTGAGTAGGGGTCCTTGAGGCGTGCGATTTCCTCGGTCGTCGCTTCCTGGGCTTCGATGTTGAACAGGTGTAATGACGCTTTGCGTCGGAACGCTTCAAGTCCTCTGGCTCGTTGATCCCCGTCGGAACCGTAGTTGGTCAGGTCGAGTTTGAGTTGAGTCTGATGGCGATGTGCGAGACGCCGTCCCATCGCGTACTCAAACATCTGGTTACCCAGCCCGCCTAAGAGTTTGACAATAATCATCTCGCAGGATCCGAGGCGGTGCCCTACGTCCGGGGTACAAGTACCACGTTGGTGTAGTGTTGTTGCCAGAAATCTCCGGAGAGTTCAGTGAATGTCTTCCGGTTCGGATCGAAGAATTTCACGTCGTAGTTCAGCTCTTTAGCCAGTTTGAGCAGATCGTCCGGTTTAGCTCCGAATGCGCCCCACGTGACGGTCCCGTATTCAAGAACCACGTGCGGACGAAACCGTTTGAGTGTTTCACGACTTGACCGTAACACGCCTAATTCTGCGCCTTCGACATCGATCTTGATCCAGTCCACACGTGAAAGGCCAGCCTCGTTCACGATATCGTCGAGCCGCCGCCCCTGAACTTTAAACGCTCGCGCCCCCTTTTCAGCGACCAGTCCTCCCGTCCGAACACTTGAGTACACATCGCCGTCATCAGGCATGAATAAAGTAACTTCGCCAACCTCTTCGCCGATTGCGGCATGAATACCAGCCTTGAGATCGTTGACCGCTAGATTTTGCTGAAGGAGTTTGAAGGTTTCAGGATTGGCCTCGAGTGAGATTAGCCGGCCTTCTTGACCAATGATTCCGGCCGCCAGCATCGAGAAGTAACCGATGTTTGCTCCACGGTCGATGAAGGTCATCCCTGGACGAAGATATTTCAGCAACAGCTCTCGAACCTCTGGTTCATACTTCTCAACAGCCGACCAAAAGCAATGAGTAAACGAATGGCCAGGCTCTAACAGAAGGGTTGTACCCGTAGAGAGTCGATAGCGAAGCGGTTTGTTCGGATTGAGCTTGACGTGGACTTGATAACGAATGCCCCTTGCGACCAGCTTAGCACTCTGCATGGCAGCCGGTGGATCAGTAAGACATTTTTTAAGGAAACGGAGCGGATTCAAAGGTAATCCTTTCTGTCCCGAGGCATGCTGGATTAGCTAGCGAGTGAAGCGATACATCCCGCACGCATACCACGCATTGGCAACGCTGTCAGGCGTCGTGTTTTCGATGAACTTGTCTTCATCCGTCACGCAGTGGAAGCTCACGAGCTTCAGATCAGGAACGGTGTCGATCGGGCGTCGTGGATCCCAGATGCGTTGTGCATTGAACCATAACGCTTCCTTACCCACCGGCATGGCAAAGAGTAACGTGCCCCCCGGTGCGAGCACTCTGGCCAATTCCCGCAGTGATTTGGTTGTACCTTCGGGGTCGATCGGATCGCCATAACGTCCCAGTCCAATATGCTCTGCGACGTGCAGACACGAGAGGGAATGGATGCTCTGGCTTTCCAGCGGTAACTCCAGGATGGATCCTTTGCGGTATTCAAAGCGAGGGATGGAAAACGATGGGGGGCGGATATCCCAATAAACCACGGGACAGATGGCGGTGACCTGTCCGACGAACCCATCAAGTCGTGACCCGACGTCGTGATGAACGGGCGGCTGAAGCTCGCCGAGTGTTCGTAAAGCCCAGACATCCTGGAAGAAATAGTGCCCGCCGCCGGAGTTGGTCGAGGGGTCCTGGTCAAAAAGACAAGGGGCCAGTAACTCGAAGCGTGCTTCGCCCCCCATACGCTTGAACTGCCGCCAATCTCGAAAAAATCGGGAGTACAAGCGCGGCAAGCGGTAGAACCGTCTGCCGGAGTTGCGCAGCGGCTGGTAGATGCGCCACATGCCACGGGCAAATGGACGCAGCGGGTTGCTCATTCAGGTGTTTCCTTCAGTCTGCCGCGAAAGGCGGTATCTTATTGCAATGAACTCGATTGCCCCGCTCGCCGGAGGGCGTTGAAGAAGCGATCCGCTACGTTTGCATGACCGAACATTTCCGCACCCACCCGTATCGCGTTATCACCCAGACGTCGTCGATGGTCGGCCGACTTTAAGCGGCAGATCACTTCGCGCAGTGCGGCCGGGTCTGGCGAATCGACCGCTTCTGCAACGCCGGGATTTTCCTTTGCCCAGCGGATCGCTGAGCACCAGGGGGGGCCCCAGATCAGCAGGGGTAGTCCCGTTACGGTGTAATCGGCAATCTTGCTGGGAAAACTGATTTCCATATTCGGCCGGTCTGCCGGTGCAAAGCTCATGGGTACAAACAAAACATCGGCTGATTCACGCATCCGGCGAAGGAGATCCTGGAACGGGATAAATCCACGGATGGAGATGTTTGGCTGCGCCAGGCCGATACGCTGGGCTTCTTCCGGTCGGATAGTCGAATAGATGACCAACTGGTCGCCGTCTCTTTCAGCCTCGGCAGCCAGAGCGACAAGTCGCGGGATGTAGTCTGACGTATTGATGGAGCCAGCGTAACAATACAGGAGAGATGCTCCCTCTTCGCGTGGAGGAGAAGATTCCCATGCCGGGGTATCCGCGGCACGGGATGGGTAAAGCACTTCCGCCGCAAGACCATATCGGCGGGTATAGGTCTCCGCCATCGAAGGTGAAACGCAGAGTCTGGAGGCGGCATTCTGGTAAACGCGACCAAACTCTCGCTCTACTTTGGGCCAGTGTGCTTTTCGAATATGAGTGCTTAGCGGAACATCATCGTGGATGATCAGGTGCAGCGGAATATGCATTCGGCGAGCAACAGAGTCGGCAGTCAGCCAGGTTGATCCATGGGCCACGGTCATGACTGCTTCGGGTTGAAACCTTCGAATCAGCGTTCGAATGCGCCAGTAGCGCCATCGTGCGATGCGGAAATTCAGCAGTGCGTACTGTGTTGCCAGTCGGGAGTTCTGTAAACGAAGTCCGGCCAGATGGAGTTTTTCATAGCGAACACCGGAAATCTGCTTCGACGGTGTGGCGGAGGTCAAGTCGCTTTGAATGATGAAAAGCTTGTCAGCGGGATAAGTTTCGAGCAGACGATAAATCAGTGCGGAACCGGCCATCGTGGACTCGGCCGGCACGTCGGATAGATAAAGCAGTCGCGGCAGCGATGCGGTTTCGACCATGAAAATCCTGTAACACGGAACGGTAGAATGCCGATCCAAGTCATCATTTCACGTTTCAGGTTACAGGATTTTTACAAAAGCGGCGAGTGCGAATTTCATTGCGTGTTCTATTTTTCACAGATGAGAGGAGCGAAGAATGTTCAGTAGTACTCGTTGGTGGCGAGGAGTTGCTCGTCTGTGATGGAACTGCTGAGATTGTCAGCCATAAGTGGATCGGTAAATTGATTCGAGACATCTTTACGTGCCTGCTGTTTTGCGTGGCCGTCAGCGAACAGGATGCTGGCTTTGAGAGGAGTATCCTTGCCGTGCCACTGGGACATCGAACTGGTAGCAGGACGCTCGTCCATCATTGACGAAGTCCATACGGCAAAAAGCGGAAGATCAGCGATAATCAGCTTCATTGCAGGATTTTTGATAGAGGCGTCATTCTCACCTTCAATGACCCATGCCCCGCCGCTCACGCGACGAGAGCCGTAGTAGATTTCAGCAGCCGAACGATTGGGATATTGATAGGAACACCCAAAGAGGCTGTAGGCAGGTATGTTTGCAGTATTTGGCCCTGCCCGCCAATCGCCCAGATCAAGGGGGCATCTGGCTGCTTTGCTTGCATCGCTCAGGTAGCTATTGAGGAGTCGCCGCGAAGTATTGGAATCCGCATCGCACCAATAGCCATTGACCCCACCGGTTACCAGAGTGCCGGTGACACCTAGCAGGTCGTAGTGGCCTGGTGCGGAATGCCAAAAGAAACCTGTAAGTGACCCTCGATTTCCCGGATAGAAAAACTTATTTTCTGTCAGGTACGCGCCGGTTGCCACCCCGATACTCCTGACGTTTGAAAGACAGGAGGTGGTTTTTGCGGTCCGTTGAGCAGCTCCCAGCGCAGGCAGCAGGATTGCAATAAGCGTAGCGATGATGCTGATTACAACCAGCAACTCGATGAGGGTGAAACCTCCTCGTCCAACATATCGTTGCCTAGCCGACATTCGACACTTTCCCCGTTGTTCCAGGACACATGCTCCCGGAGAGCAAATCACAGAACATCACGGCTCGATCATTCATCCTCAGACGGAGACAGGATCGCAGTCCCCTCGCAAACAACTTCCCTTTGAAGACGAATTATAACCGCAGAATCGGCAAAATGTCAGGGTTTTTATCAAGACTTTATGGTATGACGTTAAGCTCATTGTTGTCAGCACTTATAGACACAACTGGTTTCAGTTTTCAAATATTCGTAAAGGAATATGGATAACTGTTGGGAAGATTAGGGAAGATAATTGTCATTTATAAAACCGTTATAAGTACCTATTGCCCTTTAATCCAAGCTGCGACTACGTGATCATTTGAGCACGGGTAGGCGGGAGGAATCGGCCATTTTTTGGCGCGTCTTAACACGGGGATCAGGTTTACCAGCCACACCCATTTAGCACGTTTGGGATCGTGATAAGACCAGTAGGCGAAATCTTGAATCTCCATCCTGATTTTTTCATGAAAGGACCAGTCGTAATGAGGCAGCAACTCCCAGGACGCGAGTCGAGCACCGAGCTTCCCGGCAAGAAACTCTGCATAACCGCGACTGATCATGATCAGATGTTCAATGTTACTTAGATACCAGAAGTGAGCGGGGTCGCGCTGGCAGGCTGGCGCATCAGCGTTTCCTGTTGAGAGCACAAGCATGCCGTTCGGATTCAGCAACCCGAAAAGTTTTTCGAGTGTCTGGGTCGGGCGGGGCAGATGCTCAAACACATCAGCGAGGACGATGGCATCGAAACGATATTCCCCGCGCGCCAAATCTTCATCATTCAGAATGGTGATGCCTTTTTGTGCAGCAATACGTGCTGCGGAATCATTGATCTCAACTCCAAATCGCCGCTGACCTGTTAGTCGATCAAGCAGTCGGCCGGTACTGCAACCGTAGTCCAAAATCGAGCTTTGAGGTTTTAATCTGGAGAGAAGGCGCAGGGTAGCACGCTCGGTTGGATACAGGCCGGGGATCTCCCACTTGGCAGCATCCGTCAGCGCGTAATAGGTTTCCAGTTCCGGCCAATCCAGTGCGTGGGACTTGTAATAAAGACCGCAATTCCGACAGCACCGCATTGAAAATTTGGGCTGAACAAATCTTCGTCCGCCTAACTGCACAGGGACTTCACCGGAAGGCCTGCCGATCGTAACGAAATCGTGAGCATCGCAACCGGGGCAACTGACTATCTCCATGCGATGATTCCGATCCGAGAGGGTGTCAGAAAATTGGAAAGCTCGCTGCTGGTCATGCGGTCGAACGGAGTATGGGCATACACATGGAATCGGAAATATTTTGTGGTTGAATCAATCATGATATGAGTTTTCAGGCTCAGCCCGGTTTGGGAATCTGTCGTGTCCGCAACCGATTCCACGCTGCGCTTGTAAGCCGATGGATCAGTTGTTTTTCCGCAGGATCCATTCCCGTCAGCCAGATCATGCCGGCCATGATTACAGCGGAGGCGAAACCAACGGCAAGCAGGCGAAGAAACCCCTCGCGCATCTGAAAGTGAATCAGCATCGCAATGGCGACACCCATTGCACTGACCATCGCGACCGGCAGAACAGCACGGCGAAACCACTCAAAAAACGGCAGGTTGATGAGTCGCCCGATATAAGCTGCCTGAAAAATAAGAATGATCACGCCACCGCCTACAGTCACAGCCGGCAAAGCCCAGGGCGGAGCACCCAGCCAGAGCACAAGCAATGCGACACCCAGTGAGCCGAAGAGAAGCCCGCACATCACGATGGTGTACACGCCGACACGGTTGATCGCGAAGGAGGCGAGATTGAACCCTGTGCCATAAACGCTGATCCACATCCAGAGCAAAACCAGGCGTACGAAAATCGGGGCGAAGGCATAGAGGGATGCGAAGTCATTTCTTTTACCGAGCCAGACTCGGAGTAGGTATTCCGCTTCAAACTGAAGCGGCACGAGATAAAAAAGAGTAATCAGTGCAGCCCATTTGCCGGTGCTGATCGTGAGGAGACGGACGTTCGCGCGGTCACCCCGAGCTTCGACGCCGACCAGTGCCGGAGCCGCCGTTCGTGAAATAACCCCGCCAAGGCTTGCTTGATAGGAACTGATCTGCATTGCCACCGCGTAGGCAGCATTTACCACCGTTCCATAAAGCGGAAAGAAAAAGAGATTGAGGATAATGTCCGAGCTCTGCATGGCGATCTGATAAGCAACCGACCCAAGAAAGGACCAGCCGGCGAGTTGCGCCAGCGGCCGCAGTTCACTACGGTCGAACAGTCGGAGCTTAGGCCGACTTTCGGGAAATCGCTTCAGGCACAACAGCATTGAGACGGTCTGCGTCACCGCCAAAGCGGCGAATAACAGCCCGGCGTAGAGCACGAGCTTGTCACCCGATGAAGACAGGAGAATCAGCAGGATCACGGCTGTGAGTTTGAGCAGCACATCGAGAATGTCGAAGACAGCCGAGAGCAACATCTCCTGATGGGCGATGAATAGACCGCGAAACGGTGTCCCGGCAAAGGAGAGTGACAGGCCGGCGACGGCAAACTCGTAAACCCAGAGCGATTCACGTTCGCGGCCGTGGGGGATCTTCAGCCACGTGATGATCCAGGGTCCGAGGATGCCGCCGATCAGTGCGACGAGCACACTCAGGCCGGCAAAGAGAATGAGACTGGTGTTGAAGACGACGCGGACACGCTCGGGATTATTTCGACCGATCTCATACGCCAGATGGCGTTGTGCGCTGCTGTTGAGGCTGCCGGTGATGACCAGCAGAAACGAGCCGGTGGCGCCCAGCAGGGTTAAGAGTCCGAAGTCTTCAGGTCCCAGCACATGAAATGCCAACCGGGTAATGACCAGACCGATACCAACGGTGAGCACCATGCGGCCGTAGGTGATGGCCGTGTTGAGGATGAGACGGGTTGATTGACGCAATCCTGATTCCGTCGAGAGTCACCGGCAGCGTGACGTGGCGGCCAGCATTCCATGTGTATCGGTTGGGTGGGTCACTGAACCCGCAGCTTCACCGAAGTTTCCGCGCTCAGTGTCGCATGGGTCGCAGCATCCGTGAAAGTGAGCTTGGCGGTAGCTTGTCCCACAGATGGTTTTGCGGGTAGTGGCACCTCGATCGTGTAGTGCGTTCCCGTCATGCCGCTCCGGTAAGCTGCATCGAACTCGCGCGGATCGAAAGTCTTTTCGGCAATCAAGGTCGGTGTCGCCCCCGGCGCGATGGCGACCAGTTGCACCACAGCCTGGCCTGCTGCGGGCAGGAAACGGCCTTGCTGATCGAGTGTTTTGAGATAAATCCGCAGCGTATCGTCGGTGCCGTCGCCGTTGGTGTCGATGGTGCCGGTATAGCGGCCGAATTCCAGTTTTACAGCGTGAGGAACCTCTGCGTCCTTAAGCTCAGGCTGGGTCGCCGAAGTGCGGCTGGCGTTGAGCGTATCAATCTGTGCCAGTCGAAGCTCAATTTGCTTTTCCAGGTCATCAACTTTCTGGCGTAGTTCCAGATTTTGACGCCGGAGGTCGTCGTTCTCGTTGAGATAATTTCGTGGGCCGCTGTGACAGGCGGATGCCGCCAGGCAAGCGATTCCGAGGATCAGCAGCAATAAATTGCTCAAGCGCATCTTTTGCTTATTCCTCATCATCTTTCTGATGCGACGAGGACATACTCTCTGGAATGTGCTGAAGAACCATATCCGCACAGCCGTATTCAACAGCTTCTTCCGCGTCGAGCCACTTATCGCGTTCAAAGTCCTTGGCGATCTGATCGTAAGACTTGCCGGTGTGATGCGCGGAAATCTTGTAGAGCCGCTCTCGTGTGCGGATCATTTCCTTTGCCTGGATTCCAAGATCGGTCGCCGGTCCCTCCATTACACCCCCGATGAGCGGTTGATGCAGGAGCACCCGCCCGTTGGGCAGCATGTGCCGTTTACCCTTTGCGCCAGCCATCAACAGGGTTGATCCCATCGAAGCTGCGACACCGATGCAGTACGTTGCCACGTCAGGTCGGATGAACTGCATCGTGTCATACACACCCAGTCCCGCACTGACCGATCCGCCGGGCGAGTTGATATAAAAGTGAATATCCGCCTTGGCGTCCTCATTGGAGAGGAAGAGGAGTTGTGCGATGATCAGGTTGGCGGATTCATCGGTTACAGGTCCACCAAGGAAAATCACGCGATCCTTCAGCAGTCGGGAGTAAATGTCATACGCCCGCTCGCCTCGGCCGGTCTTCTCAATCACCATCGGGATCAAAGTCATAAGCCATCCTTGCTTTTGATAACGGCGGCATCATCGGCCGCACGGCATGAACGGACGGATTGTAGCAGCGTGACATGCGGGCGGCGATCTGGAGCGTCATCGACTGATCGGGAGAGCCTAGGCCACTGGCCCAAGACCGGCCGTAGTCCTACCATGACTCATCCTGTATGACTCACGTTGCTCTTCAATCGCTCGATCCCGCCGCCTCCGCGCCCGCCGCCCGGTCCGGTAATCTCTGGCTCGCCAGTGCGACGCTCTGGCGCCGTGAGATGGTCCGCTTCTTTCGACAACGAAACCGAGTGGTCAGTGCTGCGGTCACACCTCTGATTTTCTGGTTATTTCTCGGTTCGGGGCTTAATAATTCCTTCTCAATGAGTCCAGCGCCATCGGCTGGAACTCCATCCTCAGCTACTCAGAGCATCGGCTACCTCCAGTATTTCTTTCCAGGGGTGGTCATGCTTATGCTGCTCAATACCGCAGTTTTTTCGACGGTTTCAGTAGTTGAGGACCGCCGCGAAGGTTTTCTTCAAGGTGTGTTGGTCGCGCCGATTCCACGACTTTCAATCGTACTGGGCAAAGTGCTGGGCGGTGCCAGCATTGCTACGATTCAGGGCATTATTTTCTTGGCTATCTGGCCTTTTGTTGGATCAGGTTTCAGTGCAGCGTGGCTGGCAATATCGCTGGTGGTCATGTTTGTCGTGGCCCTGGGGTTGACTGCGATGGGGCTGTGTGTGGCTTGGCCGATGGATTCGACGGCTGGGTTCCACGCGGTGATGATGATCTTTCTGATGCCGATGTGGTTTCTTTCCGGCGCGGTTTTCCCCATGACCGGACATACACCCCTGTGGCTTAAAACATTGATGTGGTGTAACCCAATGACCTATGGCCAGGCTGCTTTTGCCGAAGCACTCAGCGGCGGGCGGGACCACTCAGGCCTGTCCATCGGATTTCCACTCGCAGCAATGCTGACGGTGGTGTTGACTGTCATGACTATCTTGCTGGCAAGTTGGCTGGTCAGTCGGCGGCGAAAGGACGGCTCAGCATGACGCAGACTCCGCGCCCTGATTCGCCTCGCTCCACCCCGCATCCAGCCACGTCGCCGCCGACGGCGCAATCTCCTGCGCGTAGAGTGCCGATCTGGATTTTCATTGGCCTCGTGGCGTCGGCATCGCTGCTCATCACACTGCTCATCACGATTATGGTTATCAATCGCCCCCGTGATAACGGCAGCACGGGTGTCGGTTCCGCATCAACTGATAAAAAAGATACGTATCTGCACGGTGGGACACTCAGTGAGCCAGGTGCTGATGATCCGCCTGTCCTGGGGGTTGTCCCCGCGTTTCGTCTGGTTGAGCGCGCAGGTGGCGTCTATGCAAGCACAGAGTTGGCCGGCAAAGTCTGGGTGGCGGATTTCATTTTTACACGTTGTGCCGGTACTTGCCCTCGGATGACGCAGGAACTATCAAATTTACAGACACAACTCAGCACCCTGCCACGCTGGAAGGAGATCCGACTGGTAAGTTTTACGGTCGATCCGACCAACGATACGCCGGACGTGCTGCGTGATTACGCTGACTCTTACAAAGCTGATCGCCGTCAGTGGATTTTCCTGACCGGTTCACGGCAGGATCTGTGGAAGTTGACAAAAGAAGGCTTCAAGCTGCCGGTTGGAGAAGACACGGAAAATCTCCAGATGCCGATCACCCATAGCTCACGCTTTGCTTTGGTGGATCAGCAGGGACGAATTCGCGGTTACTACGATGCCTTTGATGCGAACGTGCTCGATCAATTGAAAAAGGACATCGACAAAGTACTGGCGGAGGTTCCACCCGTTGCGGAAACGCAGCCATCCACTCAGCCGGCAACGCAACCGAAATAGTTCTGATCCGCACAGCTACGATGATCGAGCGGTATCCAATACAAGGTCATTATCCTTGGATCTTTCATTCCTTCCCGCAGTAAACGCCTCACTCAATGCCATCGCCATCGTGCTTTTGGTTCGTGGTGTATGGCTGATCAAGCGAGGTCGAATCGACGAGCATAAACGGATGATGCTTGCCGCGTGTATCTGTTCATGTGCGTTTCTTGTGTCGTACGTGATTCACTACGTATGGCGTGCGACGGTCCACGGCGGCACACACACAAAGTTCAATGCTGAAGGCGCCATCAAGCTGGCTTATTACCTCATGCTGTTTTCGCACATCATGCTGGCGACGACCGTACCGGTTTTCGCCGTGTGGTTGATACGACTCGGTCTGCGCCGTGAAGATCGAAAGCATCGCCGCCTCGCCCGGTGGGCATACCCGATCTGGCTGTACGTCTCGATCACGGGGGTGTTGATATTCGTGGTACTGACGTTTTTTAATCAAAAGTAACAGAGGTTGGCCGTTCAGTGATGTGCTGCTTTAATTTATTTGATTACCCCTACTCATTGTGCTTCTTACCACTGCGGCTTGCCGCAGCATAAAAACAAGACGTGTTTCATCCCTTCTGCTGTTCCTCGCTTCTATAATCGCCCGTCTCATGCCCGCGAATCAATCAAAACCTTTTTCACCACCCAGCGCTGCGCAGGTACAAGCGCATCTGGATCGGTATCCGCCGCGCGGACCATCGAAGGTTTCACTATTACTGCCGACGTTTGGGTTGGCGCTGATCGTGTTTCTGATGCTCCGTGCGCAATCAGCCGCGACGTTCATACTCTCCTGGTGTCTCCTGGGGGCATTACTGGTTGTGATGGGGGTGCGAGCCCGGTTAGCAAGATCGCTCGAGTCCGAAGCAGCGCAGATACAGGAAATGACGATGTGGCGTCGTCGTGAGGACGCTCTGCGCCGAGCATGGCGGTTACTTCCAAGATTAGTTGTCAATCCGGAGCTTCATGGCCGTACGGTTGCCGCGATAGCGCATAACCTTGAATCTCTGGGTGCTCATGACGCTGCTATCGTGGCTTACGATCACCTCATCAAGCGTTTGCCGGATGATCACCCGGTATCCGTTCAACTGCGTGTCCATCGCACCATGGCCGAGCTTGGAGCGGAACGACTGACGGATGCCGACTCCTCATTGCGTCGGTTACGCAGTGCGGTTGAACCTTACCGTGGTACACCTATCGGCGGTTCCTACCGGTTGGCAAACCTTATTCAGCAATCTCGTACTCATCACGATGCGGATGCAGTTGAAGGAGCCGGCGAATTGTTAGATGAGCTGCGCCCCCTTGGCATTGATGCGGGGTATGGTCACGCATTGATGGCATTGGCGTATGTTCGACTTGGTGAAACAGAATCTCCGCCCGAAAACTGGCGCGGTCATGCGTTGCAGTGGTGGTCGCGTGCAACGCTGCTGGTCCCCGTAGAACGGTTAATCGAGCGATTCAGTGATCTGCATCTCGCAGCCCAGAGGCTCGCCGCGCAACATCAGGACGCATCATTACAGGGAATGGATGCCACGGGAGCAGCAGGATGAGTGAACCGATGGTCAATCCGTCGCTGACTTATCCCTCGCCGGTCGCTTCAGGGGTTGTGAAGCCGAGTGTCGCATGCGCGACTTTTGCGATACCAAGATTTCGCCGCGAATTAGCGGTGGACAGGGCGATCCGTGTTGTGATATTCGTTGCCGTATTGCTGGCGATGCTTTTTTTACCCGCTCATTTTTCGAACATTGTCCTGATTGTCGGTGCCGTGGTATGGATCGGGCTGAGTGTAATCAGTGGTAAAGTTTTTCGTCAGTTGCCTCAGATCACGAGTTGGATTGAACGTGACCCCGCAGCAGCCGAGAGTGCGATTGCATTGGCTCTGCCTCGTCATCCGCTTCAGCGGTCGGTACGGCTGCTGCTCTATCACCGTCTGGCCATCCTTCGTCACCGGCAGCAGCGGTTTGCTGAATCGGCTGCAATCTCACAGGCATTACTTTTCGAGCGACTGGAGCCTGCGGTTAACATTCGCACCAACCTGCTCCTGATGCTTACCGAAGCCAATCTCGAATGTGGAGACCTGGGCGGTGCCTACACAGCTTTGGCAGGACTGTCCACGCTGCCGCTGAGCCACATCGAAGATTTACAGCGAATGGCTTTACAAATCCGCTATGAAGTAGCCTGCGGCCATGATGGGTATGCGCTGCAGGATCTTGAGCGAAAAATCGCCATGATTGAGATGCTTCCCGGTCCGCCTTGCGGCGTGCTTCACGCCTTACTCGCGATTGCTGCGCAACGACAAAATCAAAAACCCCTGGCTGACTGGTTGTGGCGACGTGCGGAGCTTATCTCCACACCACAGGCACTGGCAGAGGTCAAGCGGCGGGCGGGTCGGTAAATCCAAGGACTGTGTCGCGATACGACAGACATTGTCGCTTCCGACACGTTGGCCATGTTTTCGCTAACAAGTCGCAGTTGTCCTACCATGGCCACATGAGTGCAATCGAGTTCACCCTTGCCTCTTTTTCCATTTCCGTGGCTGCGGGGTTGCTCGGATCGATGCTTGGTATTGGAGGCGGGATCATCGTCGTGCCCGCGCTGACACAACTCCTGGGCGTCGATATGAAGTATGCGGTCGCTGCGTCGTTTATCGGTGTGATCGCAACGTCCAATGGGGCGGCAGCGTCATATGTCCGCCAACACCTGACCAATCTTCGACTGGCAATGGTGCTGGAAGTGGCGACAGTGGCGGGGGCACTAGGCGGCGCTTATCTCGGCGGGATTGTTTCGGATCGATTTCTCCTTGTTCTTTTTGGCTGTATTCTCGGCTATGCGGCTTTTGCAATGTTCATTGATCGCCTGCGCTCAAAAGTTCAATCTCCAGAGCAGGAAGATCGGTTGGCTGGCCGGCTGAGACTGCACGGGCAGTACTTTGACCAGTCGCTAAATGAACATGTCAATTACCGCGTCATTCGTGTATGGTTTGGTTTAGCGGTCAGTATGACGGCTGGCATCATCAGCGGGCTGCTGGGTGTCGGCGGGGGCATCCTGAAAGTACCCGCGATGCATCTGGGGATGCGGGTTCCCATCAAAGTCTCGACAGCTACCAGTAATTTCATGATGGGTGTGACCGCTGCCGCGAGCGCTGCTGTCTATTTCTCGCGTGGCCAGATCGTGCCGCTGATTGCCGCGCCGGTCGGAGCGGGTGTGTTACTGGGTGCTGTGACTGGCTCGCGCATGCTGCCGAAGGTTAAAAACGCCTACGTCAAAATGGGCTTCGTCGCGGTGTTAATCGCGGTCGCAATACGCATGTTTTACAAGGGGCTGGTTTGAGAGATGGTCGACCCGGAAGAAATGCACAAAGGTTTGAGCAGGGAGCAGCTCAGATTGGATGGGCTGATCAGTGCGATCCTGCGCGTCGGCATGCTTACCAGCGTGACACTGATCGTGCTGGGGTCCGTATTATGCTTCACGCGCGATTCTCGTTATGGATCCGAATCAGGGCTTGCGGCTTTGATGCAGCATAGAGCTTTTCCGCATACAGCAACGGCAGTCTGGAGGGACGCGATTCACGGTGGTGGGATGGGTTTAGTGATGTTAGGCGTGCTGGTCATGGTGGCGACGCCGATTCTACGCGTGATCGTGTCAATCATTGCGTTTGCTTGGGAAAGCGATGTCGTTTACACGTTGTTGACGGCTGCTGTTCTGGGGTTACTGTTGGTTGCTTTGATCGCGGGTAAAGCGGGATGAGTCTTTCCGTACCGAGTCATTAAGTTGCGCCGAATTGCAGAAGCAGGCACACAGGTTTCGAGTTCGACTTCTGCATATTCCTATAGGGTTTTCGATTCAATAGCAGCGCATCGCAAAAAAGAACCGCGCCGGGCAGCAGGCGTCAGCCACGGCGAGGTTCCGGAGTCAGGAGATAGAGATCCAGTCCAGACACATCCCGGCAATCAACATCCCAGAACCCCTCACTCAGGCTTTCTCTGAAATTATTTGAAAGGGTGGAGGAGCTTTCCAACCTGCTCAGTAGGTTCTCACCACACCAATGACGATCCCTTGAATTTGGCAGTCATCTACGATGATCGGCTCGTATTTGTCGTTGGCGGGTTGAAGACGAATACGGCCGCTTTCTTTGTAGAACTTTTTCAGTGTTGCCTCGCCGTTTTCCAGCAGGGCGACAACAGTTTGGCCGTTTCGCGCTGCGTTGGTGCGTTGAATGATGACGTAGTCACCGTCACGGATTTGCTCGTCGATCATTGAGTCACCACGGACCTTGAGGACGTAAGTGCTGCTGGAGGCTCCGAACTCCAGTGAAGTTCTGGTTGGTGGAGCGAAGAGAGATTCGAGGTCGAGCGTCTGGCGATCTTCAATGGCTTCGATCGGATGTCCTGCGGCGATGGAGCCAACCAGCGGCAGACGGGTATGGCGTTCCTCGTGAGGAAGCTCAATCTCAGGATTAAGCTCCAAAGAGCGAGCTTTGTTGGGCTTCCGCGAGAGCGCGCCTTTTTTGATCAGTGCTTCGACGTGCTCGAAGATGGTGACCTTGCTGACCTTCAATTCGTCCGCCAACTCCTGCATAGTCGGTGAATAGCCGCGAGCTATACGCAGATCGCGGATCCGAGTGAGGATGTGGAGCTGTTTGGGTGTGAGGTTCATGTTCGATCTCCCAATGTTCGACGGATGTTTGTCGTGCGGCTGAGTACTGCAAACCAGTCGGGGCCGCTACGCGGGCTAGTTGTACCGCGGCTGGGGATGACGAGGCAGCTACTTCGTGGAGAGAAGCATGTCGCGGCCGACTGCTTCGATCGGCCGAATCCATCGTGACTCGCCGGAAAGGAATCGGCTGGAAGCTCGAGAGCGTCATGGGTGCGGCAGCACGATGAGTCTGGTGTGGCTGAGTTGATTTTTCGGTTGAAGATTTCGACGGAGAAGTCAGTAGCCGCGAAAATTCGCGGAGCGAACGCTGCTGAGCGGCAAGCCAGGCCTCGATCGAAGCCAGAACTGACGCTAAAGCTTCTCGGCTGGTAACACATGCTGCCTGCTGGTGGGCTGACCGTACATTTGGTTGGTAAATGCCGGGAGCGGTAGAGGACTTTACGGAGTTGTGCTCGAAGACGTCCGCACCGCGCGTCACCGAGACGCGGTTGTCGGCTTGCAACGTCCGAGAATCGGATGAACCCTCCCGTGGCTTGCGTCTGGGCATCCGGCTGTACCCCGCAAATGAACCCGCAGTTTCGGTATCCGATTGCTGCTCCATGGACTGTCCAACGCTGCGGAGCAGGTCGTGCCCCTTCACATCGAAGCGAGTTACGAAGTCTCCGCCAGGTCCGATCATGACAAGTGGGATGGCCATGGTCTTGTCGTCTCCATTGGGGGCTGCGGTTGGCCATGCCCCAACATCTTGGGGATGGCATCCGTGTGTCCGCTCTTGATTCGACGTTCACCATGGCTTCACTTGAAAACTTAAGCAGTATTTGTTTGGTAAAAGGTAGGCTACAAAACACCAAACGTCAAGAGAAATGATGAAATATCTTTGTTTCGCATGATTTATGGGGAAAACCAGTGGGAAACACGAATTGAACGGTACGGTTTTATCGGGCGAAGATTTGAGTCAAAGTTTTGATGTGGTTGTTGATTTGTACGTTTAAGGCGCACAAAAAAGGCTGGGCTTTTGACAGCCCAGCCGTGTGTTTGCGAACTCTTTTCGGCTAACTACTCTGACTTTTCTTTTTCGCTGTTTTTGGCGGCTTTCTCTGCAGCTTTCTCTGCAGCCTTAGCTTCTTTTTTAGTTTGTACGACTTCCTGTTTGATTTCAGTCTTGGCTGTCTTTGGTGCGGCATGTGCCGCTGCGCGTTTCGCGGCCGCAATTTCTGCTTCTTTTTTCAGTAATTCGCGCTGTTCAGCGGTCAGCACATCAGATTCGATCGATGCTCGGATACCTTTTTTAATCTCTTCCTGTTGCTTGGCGTCAGCTGCATTGAACTGGGCACCGGCTTCCAAGCACTTCTTTTTGATCTCATCCTTTTGTGCATCGGTGAGTTTGGCAGCATTAAAAGTTCGGGTCATTCCCGAATAAATACCCAAGCCAGCCCACTTGGCCTTCTGCTCAGGTGTCAGGATCGCCTCGATTTTATCCTTATAGTCCTTGTCGAGGCTGGCCCGCTGTTGCTTCAGAATACTCAGCTCTTTCTGCTTGGCGGCGCGTTCCGCCTTATCGGTTGTTTCCGCGATGGATTTCTCGATCTCCGTTTTGCGCGAGGCATGCTTGGTGTCAAACTCAGCTATTGCGGCCTTCTTCTCATCAATCAGCGATTCAAGCTTTGCTAACTGTTCTGGAGTCATGTCAGCTGCGATCTGCGCGTAGCCGCCATAATTTTTGATGTTCTTACGGGTGGTCTTGCCGTCGGGTTTCGTGGTCGGTTTTTCTTCAACCGCTTTTGTCTTTGTGGTTGTTGATTTTGCGCCTTCCTTGGCGAAAACAGCTCCGGTCAGCGGCAAAGCAAACAGGACGGCAACCGCAATCGGGATCAATCGTTTCATGACAAGCTCCAAAAAAATTTTATAAAGGTAAATCTAACGCTCACCTATGTTGACAACAGCATAGCAGCCGGGGGTCAGGCAACTCCACTGCATGTCAGTCCGCGCAGAGAAATCCAGTTGCTTGGAAGTTTATAAAGTCAGCTCAGAGGTAGTGATGCGCCGTCATTGCCCCATTCATTCTTGTCTTTGCGAAAACGATGTTGGGGATCGACCTCGATTTCCTCTTCGCCGTGAGCATTCGTAATCAGCTTGACGGCACAACGCTCAAGGGGGCGGTCAGCCTTGCCTTCAATACGGTTGCCTTCCCCATCAAAAATGCTGCCGTGGCAGGGGCAGACGAACTGCTTTTTTTCTTCTTCATAATTCGTCGCACAGTTACGGTGTGGACACATTGCACTCAAGGCGACAAGCGTTTTGCCATCGCTGATGATGAAGACCCCTTTATCGTCGTGATATTTCAAAGATACGACAGCCTGTTTGTAATCGCTCTTGCTGCCGATAGTGAAGGGTTCAGTGGCGAGTTTGATTTTCTTTTTGTTGGCATCAGCGGAAGACGTGGTTTCAGCACCTGTTGATGTAACAGGATCCGCGTGGCTGTCGCAGCCGAGAACAGTCAATGCGACCGCAACACTGGACAGAGCGGTAAACTCGCGGCGAGTCAGTGGCATAAAGGGCCTCATGAAAAAATCAGGATTCCATGGAACTCCGTAACAGGCGACAGCGGGATCAATGCTGAGCAGGGGGGCTTAGCGTGATTATCAGCCAGGAAAGATTCAAACACGCCCGTTGATACATCCGTCATCCTATGCCGGGCATTGCATGAATGGCTTGCTCGTAAACACCGACACATTTTTCCGCAGCACCTTCCCATGTCAGGCGGCGGACCTCCATATCCGCGTGTTCGCGCAGGGTGCTGGAGAGCGGCGGGTGGCGTAGTACAGCGAGGATCTTATTGGCGATTTCATGCGTGTCCCAGAAATCTACCTTCAATGCGTGGGTGAGTACTTCAGAAACGCCGCTGGTCTTGGAGATAATCACAGGTACATCATGGCTGATCGCTTCGAGCGGCGCGATGCCGAATGGTTCACTGACGCTGGGCATGACGTAAACGTCTGCCATCTTAAAGATCTTCTCGACATCACGACCTCGGAGGAATCCGGTGAAGAGTACCTTGTGGCCGATACCCTGAGCTGCGGCGAGTTCAATGATGTCGCGGATTTTGTCACCGGTGCCCGCCATCACAAATTTCACCTTGTCGTACTTCTCCAGCACTTTTTTGGCGGCATTGACAAAATACTCCGGCCCCTTCTGCATGGTGATTCGACCCAGGAAAAGAACGATTTTGTCACCGCGTTTGATATTTGTCCGCGAGTGTGCATCCGGTTCAGCGGGAGGGCCATTCTCAATACCGTTGTAGATCACACGAATTTTGTCGGCATCAATTCCGTAGCGATGCTCAATGATTTTCTTGGTCATGTGACTGACCGCGATAACGCGCGTCGCCGCACGCATCCCTCGCCGTTCGATCTCATATACCTGCTGGTGCATGTGGTCCCCAGAACGGTCGTATTCAGTTGAGTGAACATGGACAACCAGAGGCTTACCTGAATAGGCGGCTACAGCCAGACCAGCGGGGAAAGTCATCCAGTCATGGGCGTGGATGACATCGAAATCCTCACCATGCGCCAGAGCTACGCAAAGATGTGCGTATCGCTGAGCTTCCGTGAGCAGGTCACCCTCGTAGGCGATACCTGCACCCGGTGCGTGAAAAGAACCCGGCCCTTCGAGGATACCCAGCGGTTGATTTTCATCGTCGCTGATGATGGACTGCCCATGCAGTTTTCCCCCCGCAGATTGATAGGGGCTGCCCAGTCGAGAAGGGACCGCCTTGAAGGTGACGTTGATAAAAGGGTTATCCACTGGGGGATAGTCGAGGCGGTACGTGCTGGCGACACTACCCGGAGAGCGATCACCCGTCGCGGCATGGATTGCCTGAGGTGAAAGCAGCCGCACATGCATGGCATAGTCGGAGCCGATCGGCTTGGGCAGGACAAAAATAACTTCCACTTGCTGCCTGCTGAGAGCTTTGGTCAAGCCGTAACAGGCTGTACCCAGCCCGCCGCTGATAAAGGGCGGAAACTCCCAGCCGAGCATAAAGACGCGCATGACCCGCTCACCTTCGGCGGAACTCTAAAAACTCTAAAGCCTGACCGCGCAATCGACGTCCGCGCGTCGTGCCTTTCTCCGTTCCGTCTTACGCAGCCCCCTGATTTGCAACTCTGGCTTCGTTACATCACTTCTCTTGTCGCATGATATCGGCGCAGCGCAGTAAGGGTCAATATTACGAAACAAAGAAGATGATGTTCACCATTGAACAAGGACGAAGGAAAGATTTATCAATTTTCTTTCGAGGTAACCCTTCACTTCGTACGCTGTTGGTGCGGAACCATGTTTCCGAGCTGGCGGAAAAGGGCTTCGTAGCCCAGCAGAACCTTGGTTACGCGGTTGGCCATCGGCTCGCTGTCGAGTTTTTCACCCTTATGAAGAAAAACGGGTGAGCGGAAAACAAAGTTCTTTTCCTCATCGCGGAAATGTTCGACCGGCAGGCGGGCCTCAAAGCCTTGATCGTATAGCTCCTCTTCAAGCAGTTCCTCGACCTTATCACCACGGTTGAGAAGGTCCGCTTCAATCGATTCACTCAGCCAGCGGTCGGGGGTGTATAGGCCGACCCAGACCAAATCATGATTTTCGGCAACGGTGACACGATAGCAGGCTTCGATTTCGAGCCTCTTAACTCGACAGGAGAGGTAAGAATCGTTTCGCCGAACCTTGTCAAAGACTTTGGGTTCGCGAGCGCGGTCGCCGACTTCTTCGTACAGAGCCTGACATTCATCGCAAATCATGACGTGGAAACCTGCCGTGTTATCTGAATAGTGGACAATTATATCGTGAATGGATGGATACGGAACAGCTAATCACTTTTTGACGACCTTTGCCGCAAGGCCTCGAAAAGCAGGATCCCCGCGGTGACGGATGCATTGAGTGAGTCCACGATCGAGCTTTGCATCGGCACGCCGATAGTGTCGCCGCCGGAAGGGGCTGCCGCATCGATCCAGCTCTTGGGTAACCCTCGGTCTTCCGCTCCGATGACCAGTGCTACCCGGTCAGTGAGATCAGCCTGTGTGTAAGGCAGTTTGGCGCCGACCGCTGCAGCGAAAATTTTTACTTTTTCTCTACGCAATGCTTTGATCACCTCGTTACTGGTTCCGCCGACGACAGGCAGTGAAAAGACAGCCCCTGTAGAGGAGCGGATGGCGTTGGGATTGAAAGAATCCACCACGCCATCAGCAACGAGCAGCCCTGCACAGCCGGCAGCCTCAGCACTGCGTGCCATCGCGCCCAGATTGCCCGGCTTTTCCACGCCGACCGCCACGAGCCACAGGAGGCGGCGTGAAGCACCAAGTCTTAAAGAACGCTCATCAGACCGCAGATTAGGAAAGTCACTGAGCTTCCATGCTGGTTGTTTGAAAACAGCAAGGATCGGTTCGGGATTTTCGCAGTAGGCCATCTTGCGCAGGAGCGGTTCCGTGATGTTCCAAAGATTTGCACCATGTGTTACCGCTTGCTGTGCCAGGGATGTGACTTGGGATGATGCGATCGCGGAAGCCAGATAAATTTCGTGTGGTTGCAGCCCCGCCGCCAATGCCCGTGATATTTCTCGTTCGCCTTCCGCGATGAAGAGTCCGGTTTTCTTCCGCTGGCGATGTTCGCGCAGCCGTACCACTGCCTTCACGCGCGGGTTATCGAGGCTCGTCAGCGGATCTCGGGTCGGCATGTAAACATCGTAACGATTGATTCAAACATGTATGGTTTCTCACGCCGCGTTAGTGGAGACTTCACCACACAAATCGCTGTGCTTTCCACGCCTCCCAGGTATTTCCATCCAGCAGGCTCTTAACCTGTTCAATTTTCGCAGCCGTGATCTCTGCGAGCGATTTTGCGCACATATCAAGACGCCAACTGATATCCCATTCGGCGTACTTCTTTACGAGAGCAAGGTCTTTTCGCGCGATTCGAGTTTCTACTCGCATCAGTTCTTCCATTCGTGCGATCCGGCTTTTATTGACTTCCCGTAAACCGTAGCGAGATGTGGGGCGGGAACCGTCCGCGATGACCTCATTGCGCAAGCGCAGCCACTCCTCGACATTACCTGCCGAGGTCCAGACATATTCCAGATGTTCCGCCAGATCGGCGAGTCGGCCGACGTTTTCTTTGTGTGGCGGGCGAGTTTTGCGATACGCCTGTCGCAGCAGCGAGACACCGGGTTTCCAGAGCTTGACGAGATTACGGAACTCCTCCACCGCTACATCCATCCCGGTGAGTTGACCTTCCTTCACAACAGCCGTGTAGTACGGCTGCACGAAAAAAAGCGGCTGCGGTTCGACCAGGCTGCGTGAGTCTTCGTGCAGTTCTCCTTCACACATCCAGTAGTAGATGCCAAAAAACGCACGATCGAGATCGCTCAGATCATTTGGATCCAATGGCAGCGGGCTTCCTGTTCCGATGAAGTTCGCCCCTTTGTAATACGCAAGGCCGGGATGATGGCTGAATGCACGGCCGAACATGATCGACGCGCGGATGACCGATGGCCCAGCCGGGCCGTACTCACGTCGGCAGATTCCCTGAAGTGCGACGATTGGCTCAGCGTATTTGGTTCCCTTGCCCCATTGTGCCCAGTAACCGATTTCCTCACTGGGCGAGCCCCAGGTTGAACCGCCGCTGAGCCATTGCGTGTGCATGAACGCAGGATTCAGCGACATCGCATCTTTCCACTGTCGCGCCTGCCGCTCAAAGAGTGGTAAAAATGGAAGGCCGGTTGTCTCCCAAGTCACGTTGGTTTCGGTTTTCAGACCAAACCCTATCCCGCGTTTTTTACAGATTTCCCTTTGCGATTTAGCACGATCGCTTACGGGTACGTCATCCATCGAGTAGTCCCAGAGGTACTTGTAATAGCCCGCTGGTTTGAGGACGAATTGGTCTTTCTCGATCTCGGTCTGAAACCAGACAGCATCGGGATCGAGCAGTTCGATCATCGATCGCTGATCGCGCTGATTACTCCAAAGTGAGGAGGCGCTATACGGCCAACCGATGAGCCGGGCGTGGGGGTTGGCTTTACGGATGGCACGTGCGGTCAGATTGAGCAGGTGAGCTGCGGATTCGTGAGAGTTAGCGGAGTTACACCGTGGACAGTCGGGTATCTCATCCGAGCGCATGTGGCAATGGTAAAAGCCTTCGCCGCCATTGATCGCCATCACTCCGCCGAGTTCAGGAATGTCGCGGCAAAGCCCGGCCCAGGCGTTGGCGAGAAATTCACCGGTGGGGGGATCGTTCCAGCAGAGCACTCGGAATGTACGGTTGAATTGCGCTGCGCCGCGGGCCTCCGCGCGACCTCCGCATGCCGGGTCGAAAACCGCAGCATTGAGCGCAAGCTTGGGGTTGTAACCCATGAGAAAAAACTGCACACCGTATTTCGCACCCTGCCGACATAATTTTGCCAGTCGATCCCGTCGCGCCTGTGCTTCAGGATGCGCAAGGCTCGCGTACGGAGCCGGGGCATCCTGAGGCCGCAGATAGTCAGTCAGGTGGGTCATGATCGGCAGTGCGTTGACGCCATACCGCGATAATTCAAGGAAATTCGTGTCGTTTTCGCGACCATCGATCCATGCGGGACTGGTGGAAAAGCCGCCGGGTAAATCCGCGGAGAGACGGACTGAAAAGCGAGGTCGAATGTCGAACTTTCCACGCGGAGTGAACGGCGCGCCACGGAGCCGCCAGAGGTTTGAGAGGTAAAGAGATCCGCGCAGCAGGCCGGTCTGACTACCTGAGGAGACGACGATACCTTCACGGGAAGCGTCGAGGACAAAACCTGCCTCAGCCGGGTGCGCATCGCGTTTCGCACTTTTGAGGTCAAGTTCGAAGCGTACCGAAGGCTGGCTGAATCGGCTGGTGCTTGTGGAAGTGGTATCCGCGAATCGAATCTGTGGATCGGTTACCGTCAGATCAAAACATTGCTGAAGACAGGAAACCAGATCGCGCACGCCGATGGCTGCGGGGCCGTCATCATCAACTCCTTCAGGTTTGCAAACCTCCAGAGCTGGCGTGAGTTCAACTTCATCATCATCCGGCTGGGCTTTCTCCCAATTGATGCTATGGGACGGCGGCATGGAAACCTGCGCCCACAGCGGCAGGGCGCGGACTTCCCTGATGCGTTGAGAAAAATGGTCTTCGAAGGACTGTGACATAAATCCTCCACCAATCAGTGCGGGTTTATCCTAACCTTTGGCAATCGCAACATACCGTATCCAGTCGAAACAGAATAAACTTTCCGCGCCGTTTAAGGCTTCCTTCCGCAAGAGAAAATGATCATGCGATATCTGGCGATCGATCATGGCGAAAAACGTACCGGTATGGCGGTCGGCAGCGATACGACAGGTATTGTCTCGCCGATCGGTGTCATCGTCACAACCAGCGACAGCGAGCGGATGCGGCAGATCGCCTTGGCGATTGCGGAGCATGTCATAGATGAAATTGTCTTGGGGTTGCCGCTCAACATGGATGGCAGCGAGGGATCGGCCGCTCAGCGAGTCAAGGGGCTTAAGGGGTTCATCGAACAGCGGCACGGCATCCCTGTACGGCTGATGGATGAGCGGCTGACCACTTTCGCTGCAGATGAGCAAATGGCTGGAAAGAAGCTGACTCGCGGACGAAAAAAAGAACTGCGGGACGCACTGGCGGCGGCGGCGATCCTGAGGGATTTTCTGGAGCTACGGGAAAAATCCAACCCAACAAACCCAACCGATCCCAAGTGAGTCACGCTGTCGGCCGGTCAACCATCTCTCGCGCCCGTCGAATGATCTCACTCGTGACTTCCGGCATCGGGTAGTGCTTCTTGAGAAACTGACGCAGTTGATCGGATTCCGCAACACGGAAATACACGACAGGAGTGAACCGGTTGGCGACGAATGTCACCGCACGCGCCAGGCGGGCACGCGATGCCGCCATGAGCAATTCGCCGGAAGGCTCGTAGCGGACCGGCAGGATTTCAAACTGCCAGGCTTGACGTCGATTGATGAGTTTCAAGGCTTCAGCATCCACCTCGACCTCACGCAGATCGAGTGTGCCGGTGAATCGAAAATATTGCTCGATCCACGCGCGCTCTATTGACTCGATCGTGGTGTCAAACATCTCCTCCGCCAGCACACCGAAGGGCAGACCGCGCACCTTCTGGGCCTCGACGATCTCGAACACCTGTTGCTCACTGAGAACACCCTGTTCGATGAGGATTTGCCCGATACGGACGGTTTGAGAATTCTCTGGCACGCGTAGCCCCTTTGCGTGTAAATCAGACCGCGTTGTGCGGCTGGAAAACGCATCGGCATGCCGACGGCGGGGCTTAATCGGCAAAGGTCTGGAAATTCAGTTCAATGGTAAGAGAAATGGGATAAACGGCATGGGACGATTCGTCTCATGGTATTACCCGGAGGTAACAAAGGTTTTATCGCTTTGGCTAAGTACGGTAAATGTTGTCGCTGCAAACGGAATTAATTAAGCAGATCTACGTTTTCGCTCAAAGGATGCGCAATACGCGATACCCTCTCGAAGGTTTCTTCAAGAGTAGTAATGGCGGGGGGCAGAGGGTGCTTGGTTTCTTTTGATTCCGGCCGCACCCATGAAGCGCGACCGCTTGCGGGCTTGTCGCCGTTGTAAACGGTCAGGCTGTACCAAGTCGGCTCGGTCACATTTTTATCTGCAGTGCGTTCACCGACTTCCCATGTGCGTGAAGTCACAATCCCTTTCAGTTCCTGAAGCTTGGTGGGATCGATGTGTGTCACGTATGACCGGCCATCTGCATCAGTGAAAGTTGCCAGGCCGGAGTTGAGATCTGCCACCAGTTTTTGATTACCGTCAGCTCGGAGGCTGTCACCAGCGTTTACAGTTGGTGCGCCTGCCGACTGTGGTGGTGTTCCGACGCGGCGAGTCATTTGAAAACTTGTCGCTGAAAGTGAGCCTCTGGAATTCATCTTCGCCGCACAACAGCCGTCAAGGGTTAGAGCCAGAAGAGCGGCGATGATAAGTAAGACGCGGCTGGTGTGTGGCATGGTGGTCTCCCTCTTGGTAGAGGCGGTTGTGCCGATCGCTGGACGCACGTGGATAAAAAATAAAATGCCGATCAGCCATCACAGTCGGAACTGTGGATGACTTTATTTCATTGGCTCATCCGCAGTATTGGTCGTTGGAGTTACCTCGGTGTAAACGCCGTCATCCTTGGGCGTGGCGGATGTCGGCGTTGAGGCGGCTGGTGTCTGCTCATCAGATGATACGACCGAGCGTACTTCGGTCTCTGCCTCGAGAACATCCACACGCTCAACCGTAATCACTCGGAGCCTGAGGGCGGGATCGTATCGTTGCGGCCCTTTGATACCGACGATTTTGCCCAATGTCTGTGCGGGATCGAGTTTTCTGCCGCCCTGAACGTAGGCAATCGTCCGCATGTTGCTTGGCTCGACGAGGCGGTAAAGCCGTGGACCTGTCTCGCCGTCATACACGCCGCTGGCCAGCAGTTGACCGACTGCATCATAGTCAGCCGGGTTGAATACTCCGGGACCGCGCGGCTTAGGCTCATCGATTTTAATCTCCGTGGTGCCTTCCTTACGTGCCGATTCTATTTCACGGAGGCTGTCCTGAATGGCAAGGTTCCGCTCTAGCTGTGAGATGCGGAAGTTCACGATCCGGTGATCACTCGGCGACAAAGCTGCGTTATTCGATAACGATCGATAGTTCGTTAAAAGATCCTTGATGGGCTGATCCTTAATGGGTTGTTTCCCGGCTTCGGCGAGGCGGGCTTCAGCGGTGGTCAGATCGGATGCCTCAGGCGTCCAAGGCTTGGGCTTAGGTGGCTCCAGAACGACCGGTGCGGGCTGGGGTGCGGGCTTCGGTGCCGGCTGGGGTTCAGTGACAGGCGCTGCCGCCTCCGGTTTGGCGGGCTCAAGTTGAGTCCCGGTCGTTGTGTCCGCAGGATTCGTCGCAGGGGATTCAACCTTCGCGACTGGCTCCGCCGTCGGCGTGCTGACCACCGGCTCAGTGGTCTTTGCTTCGGTTGCTGTGGAAGCTGGTGCGCTTACAGGCTCGGGAGATGATCCGGTACTTGTTTCAGCAGGGATTACTTGAGCGGGAGCGGCTCCTGATTTTTCGCGGCGCACTGAGGCTGGCGGCAGATAAACAAACGCGCCCTTTGGCGGCACGATTTTGTAGTTGCTGCCTTCTTCCCCAACGATTTCAACCGTGTCGCCTTTCTGGAGATTAACTTGGCGGCGGTAGGCGTTTTCGTTGTTCAAAGGAGCAGCGAAAACCGCGTTGGACTTGGCATCGGTGGCATCGCTGTTGACCACACCTGACTTGCCGTCACCCTTGGCATCGACAAAAGCCTTGGAAATCAAACTATAAACACCAGCTGGCGGCACGATCTTCACGTAGCCTTCGACAACCTCGATGACTTGCACCTGTTGTCCCCGAGTAGCTTCGCCGACAACATAGAAGCTGGCACCCGCTCCAGCGCGGATAGCAACTTTGTCATCGACGACGACGCCCGTGTAACCCGTCGTCTGTGCTGAGGCGCGTATTGGACTCATCGCCAGAAGTACGCCGGCAAGAACCGCGGCGGTCAAAGTCGGCCACGTAAACACTGCCCGATTGGAAATCCCTTGATCCATGGCATACTCCTCAGAGGAAAAGGCGCAGATTCTCGTACAACCGAGGCTATCAAATATGCGGGTCGCGTCAAGAAATCCGAAAGGATTCAGGATGGTGGATTACCACGGCCATTACGGCGAGTTCGATGATTGTTGGTGAAATATAGAACTGCGAGACGTGTTTACGTCGTCGGCGGTACGGTGCGATTCGCTCGATGGCGTTTTACCGGTGTCCGTTCCATCCACCAGCGAAACCGTGCGAATCAGGATGAAATACGGGGCAGGTTCAGATCGAGCATATCAATGATGCCAAGCGTGCCGAGACGATTTCCAGATTCACGCCATTTCCGCATGTGAAGGTTCGCCAGCGCGAAGGTTTCCGGGGCCAGATCAACAAAATAGCGTGTGAGGTTACCGTCGAACTGCGTGCCGGCGCATCGGGCAATTTCTTTTTGCGCCACGTCAAATGCCATGCCCTTGCGATAAGGACGATCGGAAGTCATCGCATCAAACATGTCGGCGATAGCGGCGACACGGGCGACCAGCGGGATGCGTTCACCCGAAAGACCATCGGGATATCCTGCCCCGTCCCACCGCTCGTGATGAGAACGGACGACCGATCCGACCCACATCAGTTGCGGAATTTCAGAAATGATCTGGTGGCCGACAGACGCATGGGCTTTCATGATTTCAAACTCGGCGTCGTTCAGTTTGTCAGGCTTTCGGAGAATGGCATCGGGTACCGCGACCTTGCCGATGTCATGCAGAAGTCCGCCGAGGCGAAGGATGGATTTGTCGGAGTCGCTCAGGCCGGCAGCGTTGGCCAGCAGAAGCGAGTATGCGGTGACACGCATCACGTGGCCGCCCGTGTAGGGGTCTCGTGATTCGATCGCCAATGCCATGGCGATCACCACATCAACGATCATGCCGCTGAGTGTTTCAAACAGCCTGGCGTTTTCGCACGCGATGGCAGCCTGCTGGAGCAGGCTCTGAAGCAACCGGATGTGGTGGCTGTCGGTGACGGTTTCGGGCGGCGCGTAAATGATCGCGACGCTCATGAGGTGCTTGCCGGTGGCGACTTTTTGCGCGACGAAGAGTTTGTCGCAGGCTTCGGGATCGTAATGCGGAAGGATCAGGGGATCGTTGGGTTTTTCCTGTACGACGCGGTCGTACAGATCACGCGCTTCGAGTGGGAGCTTGCTGGGGTCGGTCAGCGGGCCGTGAGCGGTCTGGATCGCACGGATTTTTCCGCTGGCGTCCGGCTCGATGATCCACGCGCTGGTGCCCTGCATGATCGCCAGCGCCTCGCTTGCGGTTTCCAGCATGACCTGGGCGAAGTTACGGCGCTGTCCCAGCGCGTCTGCTGCACGATTGAGCACTGCCAGTTCGCGCAGATGCTGGATATCCGCCTGGATGAAATTGAGCTGCTGAGTTTCGAGACTGTTGACCTGTTCGGTCAGTCGCTCGACAGTCGAGACAAGCTCGCGCGTGTCAGGTGAGCCGCCTGAAACGAGACGACCCGTGTACTCCGGGTCGCCGATCAGAGGCGATGCGGTCCCGGCAGGCGACCTGGCTGAAAGGTCATGCGACATGCGCGCAAACTTCCCATCATGGAACAACACGTTCCTGTATGGCTATCGGCGATTATGTTGGTGATCTGAAGAAAGCAGTTGGAACCTTAGAAATATCAATTTTCCCGCTGGTATATCGGGCTGACTGTCGGTTCTCAGACCTTGTCGAGGTATTGCACACGTCATTAAGTGGCTCCCCTGCGTGGCCGATGTTTCTAATCGGTTTCAATCAAACGAATCTGGAAGTGCCAAGTGTCTAAGCCTCTGGTGCTCATCGCGGACGAACAGCCGCACATCAACCTGACGTTGCAGTTTCTCGTCAAAGGTCTGGGTGTGGAAGTGATTTCCGCCTACACCGGCATGGATGCGATAAGGCTTGCCATTGAGCGCAAGCCGGCGCTGGTGCTCATGGATGTGATGATGCCAGACACTGACGGCTACTCCGCTTGCAGAGAGGTACGCGCCGCATGGGGCGACTACCGAGGGCAGATCTGGTTCATTACTGCACGCGGTTCCAATACCGATCTTTCACAGGCTCGCGAGGTGGGTGCGAACCGCTGCATCACCAAGCCGTTTGATCCCGATCAGGTGGTCAAGGCTGTTCGTGAAGCATTGGGTGGGACTGCACAGAGCAGCGCTGCGTAGTACAGCGTGATCGCGCTCTCCCGCCATGCGGGTATTCCAGTCATTTGCCGCAAAATGAAATAGCAATAGAAAAGCGCCACGCTTTCGCGCGGAGCTTTGAAGTATTCCGGCTTGCCGCACACTATCTCAACCGTCTGCGGCAAATCACCGGGGGTACTACTTCTTGTAATACTCCGCGTTTTTGGCGATATAGGCGGCCCATTCGGCGGGCAGATCTTCCTCAGGGAAAATCGCCTTGACCGGGCACTCGTCCACACACAGACCGCAGTCGATGCAGGTGTCGGGATCGATGTAAAGCATCTCGGCGGTGGCGAACTCAGCCTCATCCTTTGTGGGATGGATGCAATCCACAGGGCAGACCGCCACGCATGCGGTATCTTTCGTACCGATGCAAGGCTCGGCAATGATGTGCGGCATGACACTTCCTTTCTTTCCGCGGACTTACAACTTCACACGTCCAGCGGGCCTTTAAGTATAGGGCAACCACTCAACGGTTCCAATCGCTAGTCCGGCGCAGCAGCGTGGCAATCAACCGAATGCCGTTTAGATTTATTAACTCCTCGAGCCACCACGCCGGAAAACTATGCAACTAATTCTCTTCGTAACACTTGGGCCTAACTAGAGCATTCAACATTGCGCCCTTAAAAGCCCTCTGTACAATCCCGCTATGGCTGATAATCCGCTCCCGAATAATCAGATCGTGACGGGTGATTGCATCGCCGCCATGCGAAAGTGGGCTGAACATGGTGGAGCCGGCAGTATTGACCTGATCTTCGCCGATCCGCCGTACAACATCGGCTACAAATACGACGCCTACGAAGACACACGCGACGATCACGAGTACCTTGACTGGACCTTTCGCTGGATTGACGCCTGCGCTGAACTGCTCAAGCCCACCGGTTCGTTTTACATCCTCATCGGCGATGAATACGCAGCGGAAACGCGGCTGCATCTCAAGAAACTTGAACACGATCGCAAGCTGGTGTTCCGCAACTGGATCATCTGGCATTACACATTCGGACAGAACTGCAAAGCAAAGTTCAATCGCAGCCACGCGCACCTTTTTTATGCGGTGGGAAAAGCAGCGTTTGATAAATCCAGATTCAACGTCAAAGGTTCAGTAGGCGGCCAGGTCGAGTTACCTTTCACCTTTAATCGTGAGGCGGTGGCTGTGCCCAGCGCGCGACAGACGACATACGCTGACGTCCGCGCCAACCCTGCCGGCAAACTCCCTGATGACACGTGGTATCTGCGTCCGCAGGTCGCCATTGAGGATCGCCGCAGTGCGCCCCAGTGGCTCTTCGATGCTGAGGGTGATACGTGGTATCTCTCGCGTCTCTGCGGCACGTTTAAGGAAAGGCTTGGCTGGCATCCCTGCCAGCTTCCTGAGGCTCTGCTGGAGCGCATCATCAACCTCTCCAGTAATCCGGGTGATCTGGTGTTCGACCCGTTTGTTGGCAGCGGCACCACGCTCGCAACCGCGGCCCGGCTGAGGCGGCGATGGCTCGGATGCGAGCTGAGCAAAGAATACGCCCGCAAGGCTGACCAGCGTGTCCGTCATGCGATGGAGACCGGCCAGATTCTGACCACCACCCAGTCCCAGAAGGGCATTGAGCGAGGCAAACCCAAGAAGAAACCCGAACGCAAAAAGTCTCTCGCAGTATGAGGATTTACCGCGACGATTTTTTTTCTGATCGCTCCGGAGCCGCGCGGAAGCATGTCACGAGATGGTCATTCGTCATGCCCACGGCCTGCATGAACGCATAGCAGATCGTCGGCCCGACAAACTTGAATCCTCTGGTGAGCAGGGCTTTGCTCAGGGCATGCGATTCAGGTGTTGTCACGGGTATGTCCTTGAGCGTTTGCGGGCGCAGACAGATCGGCTTACCGCCCACAAAAGACCAGAGATAAGCATCGAAAGAAAGGCGTTGACGGCGGAGTTCCTCCTGAAGTGTCAGAAATGCGCGGGCATTACCGATGGCTGCGGCCACTTTGGCGCGGTTGCGGATGATGCCCGGGTCCGTCAGGAGTTGTCGTACTTTGCGAGCGTCGTATCGAGCGATTTTTTCGGGATCGAATCCATCGAATACTTCTCGGTAGCGGTCCCGCTTGCGGAGCACCGTATCCCAGCTTAATCCGGCCTGTACCCCCTCAAGGATGAGCATCTCGAACAGTCGCCGCTCATCATGCAGCGGGATACCCCACTCGTTGTCGTGATAGGCAGTCAGTCGATCGTTCGTAGCCCATGGACATTTCATAGTCGAAGGATTGTCGATGGTCAGCGGTTGGTTGGCAAAGTTCCGAGAATCTTATTTTCAAACGATTGTCGGCGAATCAACATTCCCCGGCTACGATTGCAAGTGATGAAGAAAACACCCTTAGGTAAAACCGGTCTTCAAGTGACAGCACTGGGTTTCGGCGGGGCGGAGATCGGCTATCTCGCCACCGACAAGGCTCGTGTCAGCAGCATTCTTAACCTGCTCCTTGACGAGTGGGTCAATGTTATTGACACCGCTGCCAGCTATCACGGTTCCGAAGAACTCATCGGCCAGACGATTTCGCATCGCCGTGGTGAATATGTGCTGATTTCCAAGTGCGGCGGTTCGGTCCCGCAGGTGGAGGGCGAACCTTGGTCGGAGAAACTCATCACGCAGACGATCGACCGCTCACTCCAACGGTTGAAGGTGAATCGGCTCGATGTCATGTTGCTGCATTCGTGTGATCTGAAGGTACTTCGTCAGGGTGAGGCGGTTGGTGCGCTGGTCAAAGCACGCGAGGCAGGGAAAATTCGCTTCGCTGGTTACTCCGGTGACAACGAAGCAGCTGCCTATGCAGCGACGCTTCCCGATATCGCTGTGATTGAAACTTCCATCAACATTGCCGATCAAGCCAACATCGATTTAGTTCTGCCGGCAGCGCGAAAACATAACGTCGGCATCATTGCAAAACGTCCACTCGCCAATGCACCCTGGCGGAGTGACCACAGCGGCGTGTATGCAGGCTATGTCAAGACCTACAAGGAGCGTTTTACCGCAATGGGTCTGAACCTCGCTGACCTCGGCTACGCTAAGGTGAAGCCCGAGTCCGCATGGCCGGGGATTGCGCTGCGGTTTACGCTCTCGTTTCCGGAAGTCAATACCGCCATCATCGGCACCACAAATCCTGTAAACGCCAAAGCCAATGTCGAGGCCGCCGAAAAAGGCAGTCTGGATCCTGAGGCAGTAACGAAAATACGTGCTGCATTCGCAGATGCTCAGCGGCAGAGCGGGCAAACCTGGACCGGGCAGACTTGACCATCTAACCCGACAATCGCATTTGCCTGTACCGTCAGCATCAACCAAAGAACGAATCCGCCAATACGTTTTCGTTTACTTTGCCGAAGGTCTGCACCTTGCCTGTCTGCACATTCTGAAGACTCACGACGGCGGGAGAAAACAGCAGTGGATCAATTTTGTAAAAGTCGTACTCGTAGCGTTTGAAGATTTGTTTGAAAGGCTCGCCGTAATCCGATGACGCGCAGGAGGGCAGTTTAGTGCCGATCTGGGCAAGAGATTCGTCGTCACCGGTGACACAGAGTGTGACTTCACCGCCGTAGAGAACCGCGTCGTTTGTCCGTCCAATCGCAGCGAGATCGTTTTTTGCGACCGGCGGCAGCGTCGCACTGCCGAAGCCAGCAACAACACGACTAAGATCGAAGCGAAGTGTGTGGAGTTTATGCAGCGCGGTCTCAACACTCCGGGCGACGACCTGCACCCCGCCAGCTAAGCTGGCAGTGCGTGCCGCAATGAGTGTTAGGTGGGTGGGTAGCACACCTGTCTTTTCGCTGATGTATTGAACGACTTCAGCGGTCGGTGCTTCACTGGTTTCCAGCACCCCGACGGCCACAGAGGACTTTTCGCGCAGACCAATGTCGTTAAACAGCTCTTCTTTGCCATAGGCTGCGCGCATTGGACCTGAACCCATGGCGAAATACTTACCCACTTTGATCTGCCATCCCGCATATTGCGAGGCCATGCACCCAGCCAGTGGTTTGTCGCAGGTGACCGTGACTGCCGGCAGGGGGATGTTTTTGATCCGCGAAGGCACTAAGGCAACGCTTCCCAGGTCCGCCATGCAAGTGCGAGCGACCAGTAATCCTGCGCCAAAGCTGCCCGGTTGAGCCACACCGGAGTCGATGTACCGAGCACCACCAATGGTCTGTACGCTTACTCCCAGTTCGGCTGCCCGTGCTGCCAGTTCGTCGGCGACCCGCATCGCTCGCATGTTGAGGTTCAGTTCACCCACTGCCAGATCTCTCCTTTACCCAGCTCAAAATGGTCACCCGTGAACAGTCGCATCCGCTGAGGCAATCTGCCGCGCCTGGCGAGGATTTGCGGCAACTTCATGTCCCCAAGCATCAAACGAATGATCGGAAATGACACGGTGTCAAAGACGCCTTCTTCACGGAAGTTCGGCGTTTTCAAAACAGCGGCGTAAGGATCAAGCAGCAGCAGTGTGCCGCGCCTCATCTCAAGTCCTGGATAATCAAACGGCCCGCTCCCCAGCGCGATAGTTCCTGCGAGCATCCGATAGCCGGGACTCAAGCCGACTTCGCCGGCAATGGCGATGGTTCCACGCCGCATACGCAGGCCGACATGGTCGCCCGCGTTGCCTTGAATGATGATGCGGCCGCCAGTCATGCCGCGATCACGAGTTGTGTCCGGCCCGCCGACACGATCACCCGCACTGCCCCGTATATGGATCGTGCCTCCGCTCATCGATGCGCCGAGATCATCTCCCGCATCGCCTTCAACGATGAGCTTTCCCTGCTGCATCTGCGCACCGAGTCGATGGAGTCGCAGATCGGGACTGACTCGAAGCGTCAATTGCGGCTCACGCTGCGTCTCGATACCAAAAAGCTCACCCAGGGCCACATCCGTGCTGCCGATTCGGATTGTCTGTTGCCTCAGACTTTTTGTGTCGAGCGCACCGAGTGTGTCCGGCCGGAAGATGCTGCCATCGACTGGGTAAGGGGCCGCAGCGCCTTTCCAGGTGAGCGTGTATCCATTCATGGTTTGCCCCCGATTCGTTGCTGCTCACCTGCTGCTCCACTCATGACTTCATGCAGCCGGAAATGGAATTTGCCGAGGTTTCCTCCATAGTTACCTGCGCTGATCGCGATAATTCCCTCACCACACGCCGCCTCGATTCCCATACGCATTGCGCGATTGATGGCTTCTTTGGTCAGACCGTTTACGACAATTTCATAGACGCAGCCGACACCGTCGCGAAGTTTTGATTTACCGCGTGATCGAAGGGTTGGGCAGTATTCGTCGTTGGTCGAAGCGAACATTCCCTTGTAGCGTGAACCGACTTTTGAGCCGCTGCGCACAATGCCACCCGGAAAAGGCGTAATGACATCGGGTAGCGAAGCGATGGCATCCACTGCGCGGCGTGTGGCGGTGAGCGTTGTTTTCTGATCGGTACCGCAAACGAGAAAGTTTCCGCCGCCAATCGCCTTGACCGCACCGACGGAATCTTCACAGACAAACTCGCCGTCCATGACGGGAACGCGCCAAAACCGTCTGCCGCCGAGCACTTTGCTTTTTTGATGGCTGTCACCAAAAAAACGTAACTTTGCTCCAAGGGGGAGTCGGGCGGTGTCCTCTGTCACCGTCGTGTCGGTTAGACCGTCAAACACAGCGGTCGTCGGGCATGTCATTAAACATTGACCGACTCGGTTGGGCAGTGCCTTACCAAGTTTGTCAGCGTTGAAGGCAAAAAAGAGCAGCGACGCGCCGGCTCGGTCATCCGGCGTTTCCTCATCCGTATCTACATGGTCTGGATTTAACCACCGCTCGACACCAGCCTCTGTGTCACAGCCGATCACACTGGTCCCATAGCCGCAGACCTCCTGCGCAGCGATCTTTACCCAGTCGAGGTCGATGGCAGTTACGATCAACCTCGCCGCCCACATCCGGAAGGCTTCGGCAAAAGTGTCTTCGATAATGGTCCCGCGGATTTCCATGACAGCGCGATTGTAACTCGACGAGGTACGATGAAAGTGGCTGACAGGCGTCCGAATACATGAAAACTTACGCTGGTTCGGCTCAGCCCACCGGAGGGAAAGCAGATCAGTTGCAACGTCAGGAGAAAAGCCATCGGTCGTCGATCCTCGGTCATCGATCAACCATCCAAGTTAGTGCCACGAGTCGCGTTTGTGACCGGCACACTTGCTGAGCCTGCTCTACGGCGTGTAGTCGGTGGACTGGCGGAAAGCGGTGTTGTCACACCGTGTGTGCTGACGCTCAACATTCAAGTTGCTGCGTTGATGACTGCCGACTGGGTCGCGCGAAAGCTGGAATTACCCACGGGAGTGGCTGTCGATCGTGTCATCCTGCCCGGTCATTGCCGTGGCGATATATCGCTGATCGCGCAAAAGCTGGGAGTGCCGGTTGAGACGGGGCCGACTGACCTGCATGACCTGCCTGAGCTGTTTGGTCAAAAGCACAGCAGCGGTCATGATCTGGGGAAGTACGACATTGAGATCATCGCGGAAATCAATCATGCCGCCCGCCTGAGTATGGAGCAGATTATCGAGATAGCGGAGGGCTATCGTGCAGACGGCGCGGATGTGATCGACATTGGTTGTGATCCGATGCCGCCGGGAAGCGGGCGTGTCGCATGGATGGGAGTACGCGAGGTGGTCCGTCAGTTGCGGGCTTTGGAGTTTCGTGTATCCATCGACTCATTCCATCACGATGAGGTGGCCGCTGCCACTCAAGCGGGTGCGGAACTGGTGTTGAGCGTTAATACCTCGAATGCCACGACCGCCCAGGTTCATGGTGCACAAGTCGTCGTTGTACCGGATGAGCCGAAAACAATGCGCGGACTTGATGAGACGGTCGCGGTACTCGAAGCGCGCGGCATCCGATACCGCATCGATCCGATCATCGAGCCGATTGGCTTTGGTTTTGCCGAATCGCTTGGCCGATATCTCGAAACCCGCCGCAAGTATCCTTCAGCAGAATTGATGATGGGTGTCGGCAATCTGACGGAGATGACGGGAGTCGATTCTGCTGGTGTAAACACGTTATTAGCCGGCTTCTGCCAGGAAGTCGGCGTGCGGAGCGTGTTGACCACACAGGTAATCAACTGGGCACGATCGAGCGTCAGGGAACTGGATCTTGCACGGCGGGTGATGCGATACGCAGTAACACGTCAAACCCCGCCAAAGCGGATTGATGACCAGCTTGTCATGCTGCGTGATCCGAAGCTCCGCGTGGTTCCGGATGATGAATTGGCACAGCTTGCTGCTGGATTGACGGACCGTAATCTGCGGATCTTTGCCGCGGGCGGCAAGTTGCATGTGATGAACAAAGATTTTCACCTGACAGGAGACGATCCCTTCGAGATATTTGATCGTCTGCCGTCGGGGACGCTCGACCCCTCACATGCGTTTTATGTCGGCTATGAAATGGCCAAAGCGGTCACCGCTTTGACACTCGGAAAAAACTACACTCAGGATCAGTCGTTGCGATGGGGCATGCTGACACGTCAGGAATCGAGTGCCCATGAACGACGCAAGAAGGGACAGTAGTCCCGTGTCACACTCATTGGAGGACAAAGGCTGCTGAGTGTATGAAACCTCCCTATCCGTCAGACTGGTTATTACTCGAAGGCGTGATGACGACGCTGGCACCTGGCGATGCGCCGGCTGTGTCGCGGGTGAATATCGCACCCATGGGACCGATTGTTGATCCCGGTCTTACACGATTGATCCTTCGTCCGTTTAAGACTTCGACGACCTACCAAAATCTCAAGGCCACCGGACAAGGCGTGTTCCACATCACTGATGACGCTGCAATGATCGCCCGTGCAGCGATAGGAAAGATCACACCCGGTCCAGGCGTGCCGGTGCGAGCCGCGGAGGTGATCGAAGGCATCATCCTCATGGGTGCGTGTCGATTTTATGAACTGCGCGTTACGGAGCTTGAGGATCAGCAGGAACGAACGACGATTCGGGCGGAAGTGGCCCATGTGGGTGTGCTGCGTGATTTTCTTGGGTTCAACCGTGCTCGCCATGCGGTGATCGAAGCGGCGATTCTGGCGACACGTGTCCATTTGAGCGGCGTGGAGCCGGTGCTCGATGAGTTTTGTCGGCTACAGGTGATTGTGGACAAGACGGGTTCTGATACTGAGCAGCAGGCCATGGCAGAATTGCGCCGTGCGGTTGAGTCCCGTGCGATAGCCCGTTCGTAACGTAGAATGATGTACACAGCCAGCATTTTTCCGCATTCGGTTGTCA
The DNA here is from genome assembly GCA_020851465.1 of Phycisphaeraceae bacterium. NCBI lineage: Bacteria > Pseudomonadati > Planctomycetota > Phycisphaerae > Phycisphaerales > Phycisphaeraceae > Phycisphaeraceae bacterium. The sequence continues at coordinate 66,223 of JADZCR010000017.1, forward strand.
TCCCAATTTCACGCCATGATTGAGGTCCGTACTCCAGCTCGATTGCACTTTGGACTGCTCGCGTACAGCCGCGATGATCGTCGTCAGTTTGGCGGAGCTGGTCTGGCGGTGCAGCGGCCGGAGGTGGTGGTGCGAGTCCGTCAGGCGGGGGTCGGTTCGACCGGATTTACCGCCACCGGCCCGCTTGCTGATCGTGCGAACGAGTTTGCGCAGCGATTTGCCGCCAACGCCGCCGCTGCGGGTTGGGGTGAGATTCCACCAATTGAAATCGAGATTGTCCGTGCGCCTCGGCCGCACACCGGCCTTGGAAGCGGCACGCAACTGGCGATGGCGGTCTCCCGTGCCATCACAAAACTCATCGAACATGATGATCTTTCATCGGTCGAGTTTGCAGCACTGGCCGGTCGTGGCAAGCGTTCAGCGATTGGAGTTCATGCATTTCATCATGGTGGTTTTATCGTTGAGGGCGGCAAACTGCCGTCATCAAAACTTTCACCCATGGTGATGAGACATCCCTTTCCGCAGGAGTGGCGGATCGTGCTTATCAGGCCCCGTGTATTGGAAGGGCTTGCCGGGGAAAGAGAGCACCACGCATTTGCTGATATGCCAGCGATCCCCACAGAACTGACCGCTCGGATGAGTCAACTCGTACTGCTGGGGTTAGCTCCCGGGTTGATCGAGCATGATATCGACGCATTTGGCCAGGCACTCTTTGAACTTCAGCAACTCGCCGGACAATGCTTTGCAACAGCACAGGGCGGTATCTACGCAGACCCGCTTCTGGCTCGGATCGTCGATCATGTACGCGGCACGGGGGTGCGCGGCGTGGGGCAGAGTTCCTGGGGGCCGACACTCTACGCAGTGATGAGTAACGAAATGTCCGCGGAAAAACTGGCGAACGATATAGAGTCAGAGTTTGGATTAGCCAAGACGGGCGAGGTGATCGTTACCGCTGCGGATAATCACGGATCAACGGTTCGGAGCATTGCTGCTTCCCGTGAGACGCGATAATTCATGTGATTTCAGCGGCTGCCGACTTCACCCGTCGGCGCAGGTTTTCCGTCGATCGTCCACAGATATGACAGCACCGGCCAGATTGTCGGCGGGAGGAGTGCCCGTACCATCGTTCTTGCAAGAGGTCTCCCCGCAAAGATGCCGATGATGCCGCCGACCACGTTGGCACCGGTGAGCAACCAGACGAAGGGCAGTGCTGCATCGATCTGATTCCGCATGTTGTTAATCATGTAAAGCCAGATCATCAGCACGGCGAGCGTAGGCCAGATCAAAGCCGCCAGCAGGAATGACCACCACTTCCAATGTGAAAAGCCCACAGTGCAGATTGAGGATGTCAGCAGCCCCAGCAAGAGAGAGAGCACAACGGCTGTTCCGACTACAGCTACCTTCGCCTCTGTTGGCACATTCGGTGCGCCATAGAGCATCCACATGCGAGCCTGATCGAACATCAGCGTGATGATGCCGACCTGGGCAATAACGATGACGGTTGCGGCACCCCAAGCTGCCGTTAGCCAGAGGAGCAGCAGGATGCGGCTGACGCGATAGAGCCAGAGCCGACCGGAGGTACTGGCGTCATTGGCAGCGTGAAACTTACCGCATTCGGGGCAGCGACAAAAAGGTACGGCTGTGCGCGGATCACGCCGTATCGGCACGAGCCGTAAGTTGTACCCGCATTGGTCGCAGAATCGGTCGGTCTCTACGTGTGTCAGGATGGGGAGTTGCTCGAACTCCTGAGCAAACGACGCAGAGGCGGAGTCTGAGGTGTCGGCGAGATGCAACGCTTGATTCATGGCTCTCACTCCGGGATATAGACCAGCCGGGCTGAAAGCAACGAGATGTACGCTGAAGTTGATACGTAACCGGGTGGGATGAGGTTTACGAAAATCGAACGGATCACACTCCGCGCTCGATTTGTGTTCGAGCCCAGGTCCACGCGGCAACGGTGCGCGGCAGGCCGAGCGTGTTCATAGCCAGGAGCACCGCCTGTTCGATTTCCTTTTCCGTGGCTCCAGCCTGCATTGCCTTGCGCACATGGCTGCGGACAGCCGATTCGAGTCCAGCTCCGATAGACAAGCCGATTTTGACTAGTTCACACGTTTTTGCGTCCAGAGGGCCAGCCGCGGCGACCGCGTGGGCGACTTGCTCATGGGCTTCACCGAGTTCGGGGAACTTCGTGATGAAGTCTTTGAAGGTAGCCGGCAGTTTGGGTTCTGGATTTGGCATCAGGGCATTGTATGCGGATTACGGCTGTCTTCTTTGTCGAAGTCGAGTCGGTTCGTAGTGGCGAGGGAATTTTCAAATAAAAAAGGTGGCTCGGCTGTGAAGCCGAACCACCTTTCGTTGTGATGCAAACCTAGCCGGATTCCCTGCCGAGTGCGGAGTGATCCTCCACAGAAGTCGTTAGGACTGTCACCGAGTGCGGAGTCGATCCGCTTCGGTGAGTTTGGCCAAGTTTGTGCTGATGCCGTTCGTGACCGATACAGGATCGGCACGTCCTGGATCAGTGCATGCTGTCCTGAACCTTCTCACCCGCTTCGTGAGCAGCGTCTTCCGCGTGCTCTTTAGCGTCCTTGGCTACTTCTTCAGCCTTTTCTGCTGCATCCTTGGCTGTTTCCTCGACCTTCGCAGCGGCGTCCTTCGCTGCATCTTTGGCTGCATCAGCGGTTTCCTTCACGGCTTCTTTAGCTTGCTCAGCCTTTTCGTGAACTTGCTTGTTCACTTCTTTGGCCTTGCTCGCAGCCTGGTCGATGGCGTTGTCCGTCTCGCTCTGTTCGCCACAGGCCGTCAAGCCAAGTAATGGCAGACCCATGAGTACCGCTACCAACATGATCTTTCGCATTCGTCAATCCTTTCCTTGAGCTTTCTCACCTATACCAGCTCGATCCAAGACCACGCTGGCCCCGGGCATCGACTGTTGACCATTGTAAAAAAATCCCCCGTCCGTGCTGTGAATCCGGGCATCATCTGCCCGGAGGTATGTCCCGGGTATTTTCCCGGTACTCCCATTCTAATCGGGATTGACGTAGGATGCAGGGCTGATTTATCTGTTTTTGATTCAACGGGGGGAAAGCCCCCGCGTCCATGGAGTGAACGATGAGCGGTAACCCCATGCCACCCGGTTCAGGCGGCGGCTTTGACTCCGGTTTTATCACCGGGGAGTTTCGACATCAGCAGGTTTCCGCACGTGTGCCCGATGAGGTTGCCCGTGGTGTCTTCAGCACCGGCGTGATCGTCCTGTCCAATCCCACCGAGTTCGTTCTCGATTTTCTGGTCCGCATGGCCCGACCGCACCAGGTCGTCGCTCGCGTCGTCATGGCAACCGGTGTTGTTCCCAGCGTGATTGCGGTACTTCGGGACAACATCCAGAAATACATCAATCAGTATGGGCCTATTCCGCCGTTACCAAAGCCCTCAACCGACCGACGACCGACCATCCAGGAAATCTATGACGACCTGAAACTGCCTGATGAGCGACTCAGCGGTGTATATGCCAACGGCGTGATGATCGGTCACACACCCGCCGAATTCTGTCTTGACTTCATCACGAGCTTTTTCCCGCGGTCGTCGGTTTCATGTCGAGTCTATCTCGCAGCACCTCATGCTCCGCGACTGCTTGACTCCTTAGCGCAGACTTTCAACGATCATCAAAAGCGGTTGCTTGCGGCGAGGCAAAACCTGCCGCTTGGGCAGCAACAACCTCAGCCCCCAAGCCCAGGCTCCATTCCACCATCGTCCCCCGGCACCCCTGATACGTCTGGAAAGGGTGGTGGAGATGCAACGGATTCGTCGTCATCGGCTGAGCACCCACCGACGGACGGTTGACAAGTTTTTCGCATAACAATTCCGGGAGACCGCAAATGCGCAGATTCACTAGCTTTCTCATGATGGTTGTCGCCGGACTTGCCATGATCGCGTGTGTTAAATCCAAAACACACAGCACAGCTTCACCGTCACCTGTTTCCGCGTCAGCTAAACAACCTGAGTCTGTTGTCCTGCCTGTTGCTGCGGCAGATAGGATGGAAGCAGAGACACCAGCCGCTCAACCACAATCACAGGAGAACCCACACATGCCCGCGGTACTTGACTACACGATGAAGAGCCTTGACGGCCATGACGTGAACCTTTCCAAATATAAGGGCAACGTCGTGCTGATGGTGAATGTTGCCAGTCGGTGCGGGCTGACCCCGCAATACAAGGGGCTTGAGGCCCTGCATGAAAAATACAAGGATCAGGGATTTTCAATTCTTGGGTTTCCTGCCAACAATTTCGGCCAGCAGGAACCGGGAACCAATGAAGAGATTCATCAGTTCTGTCAGAAAAATTACGGCGTCAAGTTCGATATGTTTTCCAAGATTTCCGTCAAGGGTGATGACAAAGCTTCGCTCTACAAATACCTGACAGAGCAGGATCCGATCGGTAAGACAAAGGGTGACATCTCGTGGAACTTCGAAAAATTTCTCATCGGTCGCAATGGTCAGGTTGTTGCGCGGTTTGAGCCTAAGACCACACCTGAGTCACCCGAAGTCGTCAAGGCTATCGAGATCGAGCTGGCGAAGAAGCCGTAAGAAATCGGGCTTGCTCGAATCCGTCTCTCGCGGACAGACATTCTGTGGTGCGCGCACAGCCGCCTCCTTCGTGTATGTGGAGAGAGGGTGGATTAGACACGAGCACCTCATGGTCTGGCTGGGCCTTGCGTGATGGTTTCCGGCACTTGGCAGCACCATTTCTTCCACGGCTTCCAGCGGCGTATGTAGGAAGTATTGGTCGTGATGTTGGTCATTGTGGATGCCATCGTGACCGATGTGTCGTAAGCGGCGGTATCCGGCCCGCCGTGACGACAGACAGCCCGTGGAAAGGGTGCGTGGTCGGTCATGACACGCCGCAGGTGATCCAGACCCAGCCCCCACGGCTCGTGGCACAACTGGCCGATGTGTACGAACCGTACCGCGGAATCCGTGAAGTACTCGTTATCCGGCGCGCCGAGATGTTTGCCGGCTTGATTGAAATATTCCAGCCGCCTTGCGCGGATAAACGCATTCATCTCCGGCGATTCGAAATGTCCCTCGGTACACCAGATCACGTCCGCTTTGTTACGGTCGAGTCGTCGGAACCCAACGCGACGGAAGCTATGTTCGACAGCCACCGCATTTCCCGCCGGGTCGCCATAAATCGCCGAATGTCTGCCCCAGTTATGCAGCGCGTACCGCGCGATCAGTTCTTCCAGGTGGCGTACGTCGCGCGCAAAGCGCAGGAGCGGTACCTGATTCACCGGCCAGGTGTCCTCAATCGGATCATCCAGAAATGTGCTGCACGAAGTGGCGCAGACTCCAGCGACACCGCGTTCATTGCCGACACCCCATTCCATGACATAACCAGTGCGCGGCCTGCGGAGAATGATCTTGCCCTGTCGAACGATGTTTGGTTTAAGTCGGCGGAACGGCTTGGCGGGACGGTGACGATAGCTGCGCGGCTTGGGCGGGGGAGCGGACTCCAGACTGTGCGCGCCGATCACACCGTCAGGGCCGACCATCAATGCCCCGGAGCAATGCCCTTCCTCCATGCGACGGCTCTGCGGAGGAAAGCACTGAAGACTGCGCCACCAGTTATCGTGAAGAACGCGCATCTCCAGGTACTGAAGTGTTGCTGCCTCCGCCAGCGGACAATCCGCCCCTTGTGCGAATCCGCGAAGATAATCAATCCGCTCGGGGTAAATATCAGCCAACTCGGGAAGTTGATTGAAGTCCGGCGGCGTCTCCAGCCTGTTGATGACGTATCTCTCAAGTCCTGCCTGGCTCATCGCACCCAGCGTTTCTCGCAGTGCAATATGCTTGAGAGCTGCTCGGATTGCCTGACGGACTTTTTGACGTCCCAGTTTCTTGCCCTCAGCCTGACCGTCATTGAAGGGGATGATCGGAACGATTTCAAAGTCAGGATGCACGCGGTATCTCCGGTTGATAGCGACCAATTGTGGTGAACTCAAGGTGAATGCGGCGAAGTTTACCCGTTTCCTTCCCTCCGTCGTGGTAATCTTCAATCTATGAAACCGCGTTCCGACCGTCGCCCTCCGATCGCCAAACGCCAACGCCAGCCGTCTAATTGGGGAAACATCGCAGATTGGTATGACAATCTTGTGGGAGAGGCAGGCAGCGAATATCAGCGCGAAGTTGTCCATCCCGGTGTGCTGCGATTGCTGGGAGCTCGGAAAACTCAGCGCGTGCTTGATGTGGCCTGCGGTCAGGGCGTCTTCTGCCGGCTGCTGCATGAACAGGGAATCAAAGCTGTCGGCGTAGATGCCGCGGCTGCATTACTCCACCTGGCACGCAAACGCAGCGACCCGGCTATCGAATATTTCAGTGGTGATGCGCGGGAGCTTGCATCCGTACGCGAACTGTCGGGCAGGACATTTGACGCGGCAGTGTGCGTGCTGGCGATACAGGACATGGACCCGATTGCCCCTGTATTTGAAGGCATCTTCCGGCTGCTGGTACCCGGAGGTCAGTTGGTCATCGCCATGATGCATCCGGCTTTCCGTATTCCCAAGCAAAGCTCCTGGGGATGGGACGTACAACGCGGTGTGCAGTACCGACGGGTTGATCGGTATCTCCTTCCACGCAAAGAGCCGATCATCACTCACCCCGGCAGCGCACCGACTCAGCATACGTGGACATATCACCGGCCGATTGAAGCCTATGTCAAAGCACTCACCCGTACAGGGTTCGTGATCGACGCCATGGAAGAATGGGTCAGTCACAAGATCAGCGACAGCGGACCTCGAGCTGTGGCAGAAAACACAGCTCGACGGGAAATACCGATGTTTCTCGCACTGCGTGCAAAAAAGATGTCGTAAGTCTCCGCCGCTGATCGGTTGGCTTTGCTATTGGATTGGTTGTTTGTTTCTACTCGACTTTTTTCCCGCCGCGCAGCACCGGGTACTGATCGCCCCAGGGCGTGCGTGTGTCAGCACGGACCATGCGGGGGGTGTGGTACTGCGGCACATAGGCGTAGCGGAATTCTCTTGAGGTGTTGGCACCGCTTCGGTGCAGCGTCAGGGAGCTGAAAATCACCACCGTACCCGCCGGCACTTCGACGGGAATCGCAGCGGAGTCGTCGATGCCCTTGGGTATCTTCTCGCCTGTGACTTCATCCCGCTCATGAGGCAGCAGACCAAGACGATGCGAGCCGGGAATGACCCAGACGCAGCCGTTATCGAGAGTGGCTGGGCCGATCGCAGTCCAGCAGGTGATGTATTCCACCGGGTCAGTCACCACGTAGCCGGAGTCCTGATGCCAGGCAAAGCTACGGCCTTTTTCAGGAGCCTTCATTACCACCTGGTTGTAATAAAGATTTGCATCAGGGCCGACAAACTTCGCGCAGGCCTCAAGGTAGATCGGACTCTTGATGAATTTCGTCAGCAATTCGCTCTTGCTGTGCGCTGCGCCGATGAATGGTCGTAACCGAGTCATCTCAATGAGTTTCTGATCGCCTGTCGCCTCCGCCTGTGTGATGGCTTGATTGTGTAATCGATGAAACTCGCCGATGACATCGCGCAGCTCCGCTGCACTCCACATCGGCTCGGTGATAAAAAATCCCTGTTCGTGAAACTGACGGACCTGCTCGTCGGTAATCATGCTCATATCGTGATTCTAGTAGAGAAAAAACGGATCCGTGCAACCCCGATGGGTATGTTACACCCCGTGCAGGTTATTCATAAGGCAGATGTTTTTGAGCGTCAATAGATTCGGCCAGGGGGTTAAGCTTGCGGCCAGCCCGCATCATGACGACACTTTTGATCCTTAACCTCCGAAGGATCCCGCCATGCCCGATGTCAAACTCGATATTCCGTTCAGTCTCAGCAATCCGTGGGAGTTTCCCATCCACGGCATGCCGCTGCGTGTGAGTGTCCCGCTGCCTCGCGGCGCCGTGCGTGATCCTGCGAAGGAGTTGGTCCTGCTCGATCAGGAAGGCAGAGATGTGCAGGCGCAATGGCGCGTGTTATCTAAGTGGAAGGATGGCTCCGCATGTTTTGCGTTGATGGACTATTCCGCTGCCACGATCGCGCCGCGCACTCAACTTAATTTCAAGCTCGCACGCCGTCTGGGAGAACTCCCCAAAGCACCGATTCAGTCCGTGATCAAGGTCAAGGAAGACAGCAAGTCGATTTCGATCGACACCGGTCCGCTGCGCTGGGTTTTTTCCAAGGGTCGGTTTTCACTGGCTGAGGAAATTCACTTTGCCGGCCGCGATTGGATCGGCGGACAGGAATCCGATGCTACGGTTCTCGACACAGCCGGCCAGATTTACCGCGCATCTCAGGGCGAGTACCGCATCACGGTCGAGGAACAGGGGCTTCACCGTGCGGTGGTGCTGATCGAGGGAGATTTTCGCAATCCGATGCAGCGATTTATGAACTACAAGGCCCGCATCACCTTTGTCGCAGGCGGGTCACAGGTCCACCTGTCACACACGATCCGCAACCGTGAGCCGGGACGTCAGGGACGCGATGTACTGCGGTGGGGAATCTCCGGCGGTCTGGCTGTCAGCGACAAAGCGATTCGTCGCCTGATGCACAATCAGCGCGGACAGATGACGATCTACGCTGCCGTTGAAGTACCTGAAAATGTGGACCTCGACACAGGGGTGTATGAAACGCATCTGCGTCACGGGCCAAGTCTGCGCGAAGATATGAACGATGTCTGCTATTCGATTAAATCGGAGCTGGAATTAAGTCGGTACGGCTCGTGTGATGCGCTGATCGACCTGCACGAACCGGGCGTCGGCGGAATGCTCTTTTCCTGGGCGATGCCTGCGCCGACGTATGAAGGACCGATGCACCTGGGCAGCGATCGCAATCGTTTCGAGATCGATTTTTACTACGACGTGCTTTGCGATATCCCCGGACAGCCGCCGGAAGCCAAACCCAAGCCTTCAGGTCCGATGCACCTCAACGAGGGCATGGGTAAGACTCGGGATTTTCTGATTAATTTTCATGACGATGCGCTGCCGATGCGCGAACTGGTCCACGACTCAACTCACGTGAGCTATCCGGGTGTCGTAGGTGTACCTGCGGAGATCTACCGACAGGCGGAGTTTGCCGACATCCACCTGACCTTGCCGCAACAGCTCAACAAGTATCCGATGCTTGAGTCGAAGATCGACACATTGTTGGCGGCACAGTGGGCGTATGACTGGCCCAAGGCCAGCGGTTGGCGCGACTATGGCGATGAGATCGGCGCACGCGGACGATGCCCGGAGTTCGGCGTCAAACAGTTCATCAACAACGAAGAGGATTATCTCTTTTGCCTGATGACCGACGCATGGCGCACTGGTCGGCCATATCACAGCCAATCGCGTGCCGTTGCGCGGCATCTCATGGACATCGATTACATCGACTTTTCGACCGATCCGGGACGCGATGGCGCAGATTGTCCGCACTCGACCGGCCACACCAATGGCGAGTGTTACACCAGCCATCAATGGTGTCAGGGTCTTCTGTACTGGTACCTCGCCACCGGTGACAACGAAGCCCTGCGCATCAGCAAACGCATCGGTGACAACCTCATCTGGTGGATCACCGGGCCGCACAAGTCGGCACTGACCGCCAGCGGTCGGGAGTCGGCATGGCCCATGCTTTCACTCGCGGCACTCTACGAAGTCACCGGCGAAGAAAAATACCGCGATGCAGGCATGCTGATTGTTAAGGACCTCCTCGAATCCCACCGACGCCACGGCCAGATCATGTGGGAATATCCGCTGGGTTCAGGCATCTTCAGCAGTTATATGGCTCTGATGACCTTCAACGGTATCTGGGCCATGTACGACGTCACCGGCGATGCGACAGTGCTCGATCTGTGGAAGAAGGCATCGGGTCCGTATGTCGAACAACTCAGCGACCCGCGGCATTGGGGTTATCTCCACTTCCGAAACTGGCCGATCAAGTGGGCTGACCTGGGCACGCTGATGCGGTGGTATTACCTCACCGGCGATAAGAAATACGTGGAACTGGGACGTAATGGTTTACGGCTCATCATGGCTGGCTGTCCGCAGCCACTCAACCAGACACAGGGGTTTATTGCGATGGGGTACCGACACTTCATTTACTTCCTCAAGCTGGCTGACGAGTTTGGCATGATCGATGATGATAAGTGCGTGCTGGTGTGGTAATCGCCGTATGACGAAAAAGATTTCCGAAGGAGGATTCGATCGAGGACATGGCTTGTTTGGGACAAAAACTCAACGAGCCTGCCTAAAATCGATGAAGCACAGGTTGAGCAGTACGAATGAGTCAGCTTAAAAAAATTCTTATCGTCGGTCATTGTGGTAAAGACGGTCCAATGCTGCAGGATGCTCTTAGTAGCCTGAAAGGTGTGCCAGCCCTGCGTATCAATGACACTGCGACGCTGAAGAAAGAAGCGACATCCGATGCGCTGCTGCTGGTAAACCGCGTGCTGGAAGGGCGATTCGATTATTCGAGCGGGATAGAACTGATCGAGTCAATGAAAAAAAGTGCGGGTGTCAAAATGCTGATCTCTAATCTCCCTGATGCTCAGGCACAAGCGGAAAAGGTCGGCGCGGTGAAAGGCTTCGGAAAAGCCAAGGCGTACGAACCCGCTACGCTGGCACTGGTACGAAAGACTATGGGAATCTGATAATGCTGTTTTGATTTTCCACTCGATTGCTGTCATCAGACACGGGAAATTAAAAATTCATCTTCAGCGTTGCGGGCTCGCGTGGTAAACTCTTCGTTGTTCTGATCATCTCTATTTCTATCGGAGCAGGCTTATGAGCAAATTGTTGATTCTTATCGTGGTCTTGGCGGCGATTGCGGCAGGACTTTATTACGGAGGAGTCTGGCCCAAACAGACGACCACTTCCAACGCGCCAGCCGCGGGCACACCCGCTCCGGATGATCTGTATCTCAAAGGTGACCAATATTTTGCGAGTAACCAGTATCAGGCTGCCGCAGACACCTACCGTGAGGCGGTGCAGAGAAACCCGGACAGCCCGCGTGCAGCAGAGGCTCGCTATCGCATTGGCAAAACGCTGGAAGATGCAAAAAAGCCCGCAGAAGCACTGGCCGCGTACAAGGAATACATCGAAAAAAATCCGAACGACGAGAGTTCTCGCATCAATCAGGCTAAGAAACGCATCGACTTTATCACAGGCACCGGCGCTCAGTAAAAGATGCAGAGGGTTGCCTGATCCTCGGACAATCCAGCTAGCAAGCGATGCCACGCTGTGTCGTGGAGGGTTTGTCCTGTCCTGAGTTTTTTGAGGGACATGGAAAGTGTTGAGCAAGATTGCTGCTTTTCTCTACACTTGCGGTTCACTCCCGGATTGATCGTTATGAAAATTGCGATCGGATGCGACCATGGCGGGTTCCCGCTCAAGAAAAGCACGACTGACCTTCTGCGTTCTCTTGGCCACCAGGTGATCGACAAGGGGGCAATGATCGACGATCCGAAGGATGACTACCCCGACTTTGCCGAGGCGGTTGCCCGCGCAGTGCAAAACGGCGAAGCGCAGCGCGGCATCGTCATCTGCGGTAGCGGCGTCGGGGCATGCGTGGCGGCCAACAAACTCAAAGGCGTTCGTGCCGGTCTGTGTCACGACACCTATAGCGCTGCCCAGGGTGTCGAGCACGACGACATGAATGTGCTCTGCCTCGGCGCTCGCATTGTCGGCATCGCACTGGCGGAGCAACTGATCCGCGCATTCGTCGGCGCAACATTCAGCGGAGAGGAACGTCACCGACGACGGCTGGCCAAGGTTCTTGCAATCGAAGCACGCGGCTGAGCATCACCTGTCAATCGCTCCGTAACGCTGTCGAGTTAAGCAAAAACAACTGCTGCCGGTTTAGCACCAATCTTGGTACGCGGATTTTTCCCTTTGCGTGTTAATGTTGCTCAAAGACCTCTGCGGATTCGGCGACTCAGGGTTGCTATGGTTCCCAGTGCCAGCAACGCAGCGGAAGCAGGCTCAGGTATGAACCACGCCAAGCCGTACGTTTCCGTGGCATTCGAGCGATTCAACACATCCAGACGGTAGTTACCCAGCGGCAGGTTGGGTACATAGATGTGTTCCACGTTATCGATGTCACTCGTGGAGAGACTGACACGGGTCATGGTGCCCATATCCCAGAGTTCCAGATCGAGATCGCGCAACGCAGTGGCATTGAAAGTGTCGGCGTCGAGAATCAGGTTGGCGTTGAGATCTTCGCCGGCATCAAGGATTCCGTTTGTGTTGGTGTCTTCGGTATTCCAAAGTCCATCGGGAGCGCCCACGACTTCATTGAGTGTCACGAATCGATCCCAGGTGAGCGTCGCGGTGAACAAGCCCATGACGTTATCAAGGGAGTAATGGTTAATGACATTGGAACCCAAGGTGGCGATATCCCAACCTACCGGGCGAACCAGTCCCGGTCCCTGTTCACCCGCAGCGTAATTCATGGCTGATTTTTTGACGTCCATCTGGCCCGTACCCAGGAGCGGGTCGAGACCGACTTGAATATCCACAGTAGGTCCAGTCACCGTGAGGGGATCGACTTTTGTAAATGTGCCGGCGTTAAGAGCACGCCCCCAGACAGCGTTGTTCTGGTCAGTCAGGGGAGCACCGGTAGGCGCATTTTTGTCTGCACCGTTGAGCAGGACCGCTTTGAGGACTTTGTGATCGGTGGACATACCCAGCGTGGTGCCGCCTTCGTAGAGCAGGGCGGCCGCGCCAGCAACGAGAGGTGCGGCAAAGCTGGTTCCGGCAATTGTGTTGGGACGAAGCGTGTCACCACCGCCAAGATTGGCACCGGGATTGGTGACGGGGAACGGAGGTCCGGGAATTACAGGGGCCGTGTCGTCTATGGCGAGCATGGCATCATCAGTGAGGCCTCCGCCATTGAAGTCATCTTTGTCGAAGATCGGATTCCCCGCGTTGGTGCCAGCATATTCCCACACGCCGCCACCCGTCGTGACAAATTGATTCACCCCGGCGGGCACAGCATTGAATGTGCCAGCTGCCCCAAGAGGGCCGGGGTCTCCACCCGGCGCGACGATATCTGTTTTTTGCCTGCCGAGATTGGTGATGGGACTGACGTCGGAAGTCGTGTTTGACTTGTTGTAGGAGGCCCCTTGGTCGTAAACCAGTTTCCCACCGACGCGCCTTCCTGTAGCGCCGACGTTGATGTTGTTGAATGCGTCAGAGGGTGAGCCATATTCGTTGCCGGTTTCATTTCCAGCTACGATAAAAAGTACATCTTCGATGGTCGCCAGCGGTGCGGAACGGGCTGCCCAGTCCATCCACAACGAACCTATCAAGGATCCGTTGTTAGTTCCCAGTGCCTGTGCAAATCCAAGACTCATATTGACGATTGGCGTTGCTGATCCAACGGCTGTGTCGATCGCGTCCTGACTATTCAGTATGAACTCACTGCTGATGCCGATACCTGCTGCCTCAATTCCCGCTCCGGGTGCGATGCCGACAAACGTCGGCCCCTGGCTGACGACCACACCGGTGACATTGGTTGCATGGTTGCCGATGGAATCAGCCGGGCGGGCGCCTTGCGGGATGGCGAGATAGCCAACGGGGGCGAGAAACAGGTTGGCCATATTTGGCACGTTTTGTCCCGCCTCGATGACGCCAACGGTCACGCCCGCGCCGGTCACCACCCCCAGCCCGGTCTCAGCGAGATCGGACGGCTTCGCGTTGACCGCATCCACCATCTTGTCTAGTCCCCAAGCTTGTCCCGTCGCCACCAGGCAGACACCTGTGGCCAGCATCAGTGACAACCGATGTGCTGCAAACATGATTTTTTTTCCCTTTGATTTGGACATGACTGTTCCTCCTTTGTGTTGACGTGAAAAAGCGCATTGCTGCTATTACCCCGGAAACTTCGATATTTTGGGACTCAGGCGCGAAATGAGACAAACATATCCCTGATAAGAAACAAGGATATCGAGGTCTCGTATTTGAGATCAAGAGATTTTTTTTGAGGTAACCGAAAAAATAATCGCGTTTATCAGATACGCGAAGAGGTTGAAATCTTAGAAAATGAGGCCGGTTAGCAGTTGTGCGTGATCACGCAGCGAACATGGCATCGACAAACTTCGCCGGATCAAAGGGTTCCACGTCGTCGGGTGTTTCCCCGACACCGATGAATTTCACGGGAATGTTGAGGTTTTCGCGGATGGCAACGACGATCCCGCCACGGGCAGTGCCGTCAAGTTTTGAAAGAAAGATTCCCGTCACGTCGGAGGCTTCGGTGAAAATTTTTGCCTGATTGATGGCATTTTGTCCGGTCGTGGCATCAAGCACGAGGATCACCTCATGCGGCGCACCCGGTATTTTTTTGCCTAGCACGCTTTTGATTTTGGTGAGCTGGCGCATCAGGTTTTCCTGTGTATGCAGGCGGCCGGCCGTATCGACGATCAGCACATCCACGCCGCGGGAAACTGCCGCCTCCGCTGCGTCAAATGCCACTGCTGCCGGATCGCCGCCTTGCTTGCCCTTAATGACGTCCACACCCAGACGCTTGGACCAGATTTCGAGTTGCTCAACCGCCGCAGCACGAAAAGTGTCGCACGCCGCAAGCAGCACGGTTTTTTTTTCATCCCGCAGACTCTTGGCGATCTTGGCGATGCTGGTGGTCTTTCCTGATCCGTTGATGCCCGCGACGAGAATGACGGTCGGCGTCGCTTTGCCGTCCGTCGCAGGGGCAAAGCGCAGTCGCCGATCCTCAGCCGGCCAGTAGGCGTTGAGCTGGCTCTTGAGGTGTTCGAGTGCCTGATCGCCTGATTCGATTTCGCCTCGCTCCCACGCAGCCTGGAGGTCTTTACGCAACTCGATAGCCGTCTTGATCCCCACATCCGCCTGGACCAGCCGACGCTCGACCTGATCGAGTAGGTCAGCGGATAGCTTCTTGCCGCTGAGGATGGTGCGCAGCGAAAGCGCCTGCGTGGTCTTGGTGAGGCCAGCCTTGACCTTCTCGAAGATGGAACGAAACAGACCCATGAAGGCGAAGGATTCTAACGTGTCCTCCCGATCCGGGAAGCAACGGACCTGAAATCACCGAGGCAAGGATTCTCGCTGCCGACATCATGCGATGAATCCCGCGGCGCGGTAAGATGTTCAATCCGCGATGGCGGGCTGTAATTCGTTTCAAGAGTGTGCTTATGTCTCACCAGATTGAAGGCGATTGGCTTGCACGCGGTGCTCAGATCGCCATTGTTGTCAGCCGGTTCAATGACTTCATGACCAGGCAACTTGTCGATGGCGCAGTGGACACCTACACCCGTCTTGATGGCAATCCTGATGCCTTGACCATCGTGTACGTTCCCGGTGCGTTTGAGCTGCCGATTACCGCATTGAAGCTGGCGCAGACACGAAAATATGCAGCAGTCATCTGTCTGGGCTGCGTGATACGCGGCGCGACGGATCATTACGATTTTGTCGCAGGTGAAGCGGCGCGGGGAATCGCGCAGGTCGGACTCCAGACCGGCGTACCTACGATTTTCGGCGTGATTACGGCTGAAAACATGGAACAGGCGATTGAACGCTGTGGATCCAAACAAGGCAACCATGGTTCCAAGGCGATGTTCGCCGCGCTGGAAATGGCGAACGTCTGGAAGAAGCTCTGAACCTTCCCATGGCCAAACGCCGCGATATCCGCCGAGCCGCAATGCAGATCCTTTACCAGATGGACGTGCGCGGTTTGAATGACCGTGAGGCGATCCGTGAGGGATTGGCGGATGGACCTGATCCCGCGGAAGTCAATAACGAAGCATTCACCATCGCCGAAGCCGCATGGGCATGTCACGAGCAGGGTGATTCATTGATGCAGGAGTTGGCACCCAAGTGGCCGACGCATCGTCAGCCGCCGGTCGATCGCGCGATTCTGCGGTTGGCTTACTACGAGATCACAGCAGGAGTCACCCCGCCGAAGGTGGCGATCAATGAAGCGGTCGAGCTGGCCAAAGCATTCGGCTCCGAGCAAAGCCCGACCTTCATCAATGGCGTGCTTGACAAGGTCATCAAGCGGACCACTCCATCCACTTCAGCAGGTTCGTCATCGAGTGATTCCGCCACCGGTGATGCGTGGCTCGACGATGCATTGAAAGACGACGCCAAGCCCGATGCGTAAGCGTTTCCGCATAGGCGGCCAGGGTGAGATTCAGGTCCGATTACCTGCGATTTATGCCGGCCAGATGCGGTAGCATCCCTTGCCGATTAAATGCGGCGAGCGACGCTGATTCGGACAGAGGGTAATCACTGCGAGAGGGCGGCCTCTGAAGCGGATCCGCGCCAGATCCATCACGCGATCAATTTCCCGGTGGCGCGGGTAGTCGTACGTTTCCAGACCAATGGCGACGACGTAAGTTCTCCCCGTATGCGATAGGGCGATCTGCTCCACGTCGGTCTGGCAGGCTGCCCAACCGCGCAGCCGCGTAGCAACCGCCGCCAGCGAGATCGCATCGCGGCGGAGACGGTGGATGAGCAGTCGCAACTCCTCACTGAGATTTTCTGCCGGGTTAAATCGCGGCGATGTCGGGGTGACACGCCGGGCGCGACTGGGAAGGCAGTCGATGATCCGTGCTTCAGGTAGATCGGTGTCATCAATGATGGACCACACCGGCAGGCCGGATGCGGGCAGCCCATCACGCGAGACATCCGCCTCAAGTTGGAGCAGCCCTGAGAGCCCTGACAGGTAATCGACGCGATGTATCGGCGTGTTCGACGCCAGGTGTGACAGCCCGGACGGGCCTGCCTCACATGCCTCCAGCGGCGCGGAAGTAACCGCCACCGGCCGTGGACGCTTGAAAAGTCGATCAGATGTTTCGACAGGTCGCGGGGTCGGCGGATGACGCATTACTCACTCCGTCTTGGGAGGAGTAACATCGGCCCGCATGCACCGAAAACGCCAGTGTCAACCGTTATCGGGCGTAGGTCACGTCTTCCGGATGGCAGGACTTCCGCTGAGGGCCGAGTGGAGCTTTCTGGAATGCGCAGTTTGCGGGCGCTTCATCCTGTCCTGAACGCGCCTCAATCTTTCACCAGTTTCCACACGTCGCTTTGCATGTTGTTTCCTGCGACCATCCATAGTGCGCCGTCGTGGACAAAGACGCTCGCCGCATGCCGCACCGCCCAGGGCGTGTCGGGTACTTCTTTCCAGTTCACGCCATCTGTTGAGTGCCACACGTCGTTGCGATTGCCGTGATTCCAACCCTCAAGCACCCAGAGTCGATCGTCGAAAACCGCCACATCGTGATATTCACGCGGTTCCCACGCTGCTTTTGGGGTGTGACAGGTCCAGTGGAAGCCGTCGTCGCTGGACCAGACATCGTTGAATAAATTACGGCTGGGGATGGTAGGGGTGTCGTAGGTGCCGCCGCCGAGGAGCCAGATGCGATCTTTGAAGACGGCTGTGCCGCCGATCATTCCGCGTTGCGGCCAGCGTTTATCTTGCGGCTGGATTTTTTTCCAGTCCTTGCCGTTTTCAGAAATCCAGATGTCGTCGTAATAGAACTGCTCAGCCGGCGCGAACTGTGGAAGCGTTTGTCCGCCGATGATCCAGAGATTTTTTTTGAAAGCGACTGTGTAGTGCAGGCAGCGTGGATGCCAGGGTACACCGGCATCGCCGCTTTCACGGCGCCAGTTGACGCCGTCATCGGAACTCCACACATCGTTGTGATAGTGTCCCTGATTACCGTCTCCGCCGACAATCCACATGCGATCCTGATGGATGACATACCCTGCGGTATGCCTGCCTTCCCAATCTTTGTGAGGGTCAAACTTTGGCGTGCCGAAGGTATTGGGTTTGACGCAGGTCCACTCCTTGCCGTTGGCAGAGCACCAGACATCGTTGGAGCAGATGCTTGGGAAGTGGGTTTTGTCGCCGGGATTCCACCCGCCGATGAGCCACATTTTATTTTTGTAGGTCAGCGCGCCTGCGCCATCGCGAGGAGCAAACGCGGCATTCATTGTGATCTGTTGCCAACTATATTTTGAGTCCATGCGCTTTATTGTCGATGGACAGCCGATGTTTGTCGATCCGCATTCCGACATATCCGATGGCAGCATCGGAACGGACACCCATTTTCTCTGAATTACGGATCGCGGCGATTCCCCGCGCTTGAGCGAGCCAGCCGTTTCCCTATCATGTCTGGTCCGACCCACCTGTTTTCAATCCAGGCAATAAAAGAAGGAATTCACTTATGCCAAGGCGTCCCAAGATCACCATCATCGGCGGCGGTAATGTCGGCTCCTCCTGCGCTCTCTGGGCTGCAGCCAAGGAACTCGGAGATATCGTCGTCCTCGACATCCCCCAGGCCGAAAATGCCATCAAAGGCAAGATGCTCGATCTGGCGGAGTGTGCCCCCATCGAGCGGTTCGACGCTCGCATTACCGGCACCAGCAACTACGAGGACATCAAAGACAGCGATGTGGTTGTCGTTACCGCCGGTCTGCCGCGCAAGCCCGGCATGAGCCGTGACGATCTCATTGATACCAACGTCAAGATCGTCCGCAATGTTTCCGAAAACATCAAAAAGTACGCGCCCAACTCTGTGGTCATCGTCGTTTCGAATCCCCTCGACGCGATGGTTTACACCGCGTGGAAAGTGACCGGTTTCCCGACGAGTCGCATCGTCGGCCAGGCAGGCGCGCTGGACGTGGCCCGCTACCGTACATTCATCGCGTGGGAAATCGGATGCAGCGTCGAGGATGTCAGTGCTCTATTGATGGGCGGGCACGGCGACGACATGGTTCCTCTGCCTCGCTTCACCAGCGTGCATGGCATCCCGGTCTCGATGCTCCTCTCAGAAGAAAAAATCACAGCCTGCGTCGAGCGGGCGAAGGTCGGCGGGGGCGAAATCGTCAAACTCCTCGGCACCAGTGCCTATTACGCGCCGGCCAGCGGTGTCATCCAAATGGTCGAGGCCATTGTCAAAGACAAGAAGCGCATCATCCCCAGTGCCGCTTACTGCGATAAGGAGTACGGCGTGGGCGGATTCTTTGTCGGTGTGCCCTGCACATTAGGCAAGGATGGCGTAGAGAAAATCATCGAGCTAAAGCTCGAACCGGGTGAGAAACAACTCCTCGATACCTCGGTCAGCCATGTGAAAGAACTGGTAGCGGTTGTGACGAAGCTGTATCCGGATTTGAAGTAAAGTGAGCGAGGTCTATCCGGCTCAGCACAGCGCGGCAAAGGTGAGGATCACGAGCAGGAGGATCTTCTTCTGATTGTCGCTGAGATTGAAAAGAGCAAGCATCGCAACTTCCTTGATAGATGCCTTTCTCTTTCAATGCCAGTGCCAGGGTTCGTAACGGCATGACGATGATTGCGGTAATATCCTGAAAAGGCTGGGGTTACGCATGATGTCGTGTACGAGCAACTCGGCCGGTCGTCCAAGCCGGATGTTGCCGCCACGCAACACGGGCAGTTTCCGCATGTCCAGCGCGGACAACATGTACGCAGGCTCTCGGTCGAGTATCCGCCCACGGAATTACTCACGCCGTTCGGTCTGTTTGGGTATCTGGGTCTGGATCAGCGTCTGTATCTCGATTGTTTCTCTTGTCTCGGCTCAGCCAGCCGGATCTTCAGCCGCATCGGATAAGGAAATCAAGATCGACGCGCCGCGTGTGGACTGGTCACATGCGATCGAAGTACACCGACAAATCGAGTCGTGGATTGCTGCTCGACGTACTGGCGGTGCAGAGGACAAACCCATTGAGGTGACCGGACTTTCCGGCGTCAAGGTTACGCTCCGATGGAACGGAAAAGTTCTCGGCAGCGGTGAGGCGTATCCTGACGATCCGACGGCTGAGAATGCAGTCGTGAATCTCAAGGCCCTCGCGGCACATGCGACACAACTCGCGCTCGAAGCCAGTGAATCCACGTTACAGGATCTTCGTCGTCGCGCACTGGCGCGGCCTGAGGCCCAGCCATCTACTCAACCCGATGCAGATAACAAACCCCGGCGGGATCCCGCTCGGTATCTGCTGGCTGATCCGACAATACGCCTCGTGGCGGAGCTTCAGGTGGGCCTGCGACTCGAACCGATTCGCCTGCCAGCCGATGCGAAGGATGCCGCGATTTATGAGCAGTTCGTTCCTGATTTTCACGGCCTGCGTCTCTGGACTGATGCGGGAAACGCACCGGCGTCGCCGCGCGATTCGTGGATATGGCCCGGTACGGCTCTGGCATACAACATGTCCCCGAATAATCAGGTACTCCGCCTGCTCATCCAGGCACGACTGGATATGAACGATGTGCGGAAACTTGGCCGACCAAAGGGGCCGTCGTTCTGGCGTTTCGAGATTATTCACGTAGTGCGTCCTTCGCCGGACTCAGCGGTCACGCGGCTGGTGCGCGGCAACGTGTTACTGCCGTTGACGAGTCTTGATGAGGCCACTCTCGACGCGATGGCGTTGCGCATGGCTGACAATCTTTCCGGTCGATTCGTGGAGAAGCTGCCTCTTCCCAATGCGGAGCAGAATGAACGCGCTACCGAAGACCTGGCATTAACAGCCTACGTCCTTTCCCAATGGCTTAGGCAGTCAGACAAAGCCAGTCTGCCGGAAAAAGTCCGCACCCAGGCTGAAGCGGTCGTGAAGCGCAACACTGAAATACTGCTGGCATCCATGACACAACTCAAGGGTGTGCCGCAGGCGTTGCTGCTTCTGACCATGATCGACTCGCCGATGTTGAATGAACGCAAGGTGCAGCGTGACTCGCTCGCCAACAGTTTGCTGCGTCACTGGAATGCGGAGGGTTCCTTCACAACAGGAGATTCAACGGGTAAAGAACCCGCAGGGGGAGTGAAAAAAGGAACCGATACGGCATCGGCACAGGCATTGATCGTGTCAGCACTGGCGCGGCTGTATGAGCAGACCCGCGATGTCGAGCTCGGCAGAAAAGTGCAAACCGCCCGACTCATGCAATGGCGCGAGTTTTCCGCCGATCGAATCATCGCAGCTTTGCCCTGGATGATGCGGACAGAAAACAGCGGCACACTTTTGGATGCCATTCCCGGCCCGGCAGCAGGTGATGCCAAGCAGACAACGCAGCGACAGGAAAAAATCAAAAAACTCATGGCAGCTCTCCGTGAAAGGCAGATCGTGGACCCGCCTGACATGGGGCCATCGGATGTGGTGGGGGGCTTCGAGCTTAACGGCTGGCCGCCTGTCGGTGCGCCAAACCCTGATTGGCGCAGCTCTCTGGTGGTGAGTTTCCTCGCGTCGGCCATGCGCGATCCGGCAATCGTAAAGCCAGCGGATCGCTTGTCATGGCTGCTGACCTGCGGCCTGGGTGCTCGTTTTCTTGCGCAGTTGATGTACGACACGCCGAATGCCTATTACGTGCAGTTCCCCAGTGAGGCAATCGGTGCAACGCGCGTCTCGCTCTGGGACAACGACACGCCTTCGTCAGTGACTGCGATGAGCCTGCTGGCGGTGCTGGATCTGAAAAAGACGATCGCAGAGATTCAGGCCGCGGGCGGATTCAGCCCGACCACCACGGACTAAGCCGGCGGACTGTTCACAATTTAGGCACCGAATGTCGCCAGCCGGATCACGATGCGCGCTTGATGTGCGGTTGTCTGACGGCAGGTGAGATAGATCCGACATTATCGAATTACGTAACACCCAACAGATTCAATACTTGAGTCGTCTTACGGCGTTTAGTTTGAGCTGTGGCATCGGTGTTGCAAAGGTTGTGAGTCGCGCGATCCGCGCGCCCAGTGTGCAACGCGATTCCAAGCCGCAGGATTTTGCTCTTAGAGCAGTTTCGAGGCCCCGGAACCGCCCGGAAAGCTTTAAGATCACCACCCTCACTAACTTTAACAGGAGCGGATTTCGTCCATGAAAACCAGCAACGCACGCCAGGAGGCCATCGCGGCCGTCACGAACTACAAGCCTCACTCGACCCCGCTGAATTTCCTCCAGACTCCCGCGAAGGAAATTTTCGGGTCAAACGTCTTCAACGATGCGGTGATGCAGGATCGCCTGCCCAAGCACGTTTACAAGTCGCTCCAGAACACGATCAAGAAGGGCGAGAAGATGGATGCGTCCATCGCCGACATCGTCGCCGCCGCGATGCGTGACTGGGCGATCGAGAAGGGCGCGACACACTATGCTCACGTGTTCTATCCGCTGACGGGGATCACCGCGGAAAAACACGACAGCTTTCTGGCCCCGGACGGCAAGGGCGGCGCGTTGACAGAGTTCAGCGGCAGTCAGCTCATCCAGGGTGAGCCGGATGCGTCGAGTTTCCCTTCAGGCGGTATCCGCGCGACGTTTGAAGCGCGTGGATATACAGCCTGGGATGTCACCAGCCCGGCTTACATTCTCGAAAACCCCAACGGCACGACGCTGTGCATCCCAACCGCATTCGTTTCATGGACCGGCGAAGCTCTCGACAAGAAAACACCCGTGCTGCGGTCCATGCAGGCACTTTCCAAGCAGGCTACGCGGCTGCTGAAGATTTTCGGCCACAGTGATCCGGGCTACATCTACGCCACCGCCGGTCCTGAGCAGGAATATTTCCTGATCGACCGTAACTTTTTCTTTGCCCGGCCGGATCTGATGATCTGCGGCAGAACACTTTTCGGCGCCCCGCCGCCCAAGGGCCAGGAGTTTGAGGATCAATACTTCGGCGTGATCCCTGAGCGTGTGCTGGCGTGCATGCTGGAAGTCGAGCGCGAGCTTTACAAGCTCGGCGTGCCGGTCAAGACTCGTCACAACGAGGTCGCGCCCTCACAGTACGAAATCGCTCCGCTTTATGAGAACGCCAACGTCGCCACCGATCATCAGCAGCTTGTGATGATCACGCTCAAACGTGTCGCCGAAAAGTACGGTCTGGCCTGTCTGCTGCACGAAAAGCCCTTCGCTGGCATCAACGGATCAGGCAAGCATCTCAACTGGTCGCTGGGCGGGCCTAATGTCGGCAATCTCCTCGACCCAGGGGACACGCCGCACCAGAACATGCAGTTTCTGGTCTTTTGCGCAGCCGTTATCCGGGCTGTGCACAAGTTCCCCGGCCTGCTTCGCGTTGCCGTTGCTTCTGCGGGCAACGATCATCGCCTCGGTGCCAACGAAGCACCGCCTGCGATCATCTCCGTCTTTTTGGGTGACATGCTTACCGATCTGTTCACGCAGCTTGAGAAAGGTAAGCTCAAGGGATCGAAGAAGAAGGGCGAATTGACCGTCGGCGTCGACACGCTGCCGCCGCTGCCCAAGGACGCGGGCGACCGTAACCGGACCAGTCCGTTTGCCTTTACTGGCAATAAGTTCGAGTTCCGCGCGGTGGCGAGCAATCAATCGATCGCCGGCCCGCTGGTCGTGCTCAACACGATCGTCGCCGAGTCGCTGGATTACATTGCGACGAGCCTGGAAAAAGCCACCAAAGGCGATCCGAAAAAGCTCGCCGATGCTGTGCAGGACTTGCTCCAGCAACTCGCCAAGGATCACAAGGCGATTATTTTCAATGGCAACGGCTACTCGGAAGAGTGGCACCGTGAAGCGGAAAAGCGCGGCCTGCCCAACTTCAAGAACACGGTTGACGCCTTGCCGCACCTGATGGATAAGGAAAACGTCGAAGTGCTCGCTAAGTACGGCGTCCTTACCGAACGGGAGACGCACAGCCGCTGTGAGATTTATCTTGAGCGATATGTCAAAGATGTGAATACCGAAAGCAGAGTTTGCCTGACCATCGCCAAGACGTTCATTCTTCCTGCGGCGTATCGCTATCAGGGTGAGTTGGCGCAGACTGCCGCAGCCATGAAACAGGCTGGCCACCCCGGCGATACCAGCGGCCTGGGTCAAATCACCAAACTGGTCGAGGGTCTCGAAGGTGCCGTCAAGACGCTGGAGAAAAACATCGGTCATCACCCCAATGGCAGCCTGACTGAACACGCACGCCACCTGCGGGATCACGTCATCCCGGCCATGCTCGAGGCACGCAAGTTCAGCGACTTGCTCGAATCAGTTATCGCCGACGACCTCTGGCCGCTGCCCACTTACCGCGAAATGCTGTTCATCCGGTAAGCGGAGATCGGCGGCAGCATCAAATCCGGAGATCATCCCCAAGCCCAGGCATCAACATGCCTGGGTTTTTTTAATTGAACGAAGTGTCAAGAAGTTCGAGGTCAGCGCTTTTGAATGGGTACGAAATCGCGCAGAGCTTTACCGACATAAATCTGTCGAGGACGATAGATTTTGCCCTTGGTGTCCCGCACTTCCTTCCACTGCGCGATCCATCCAGGCATGCGACCAACGGCAAACATGGCAGTGAACATCGCAACGGGAATACCCATTGCCCGCATGATGATGCCCGAATAAAAATCGACGTTGGGGTAGAGCTTGCGGGAGACGAAGTAGTCGTCCGCCAGAGCTGCGCTTTCCAACTGCTTGGCCAGGTCGAGGAGCGGATCATTGACGCCGAGTCGGGCGAGCACCCGGTCGGCAGCGGCTTTGAGGATACGGGCGCGGGGATCATAGTTGCGGTAAATCGGGTGCCCGAAACCAAACAGGCGGTATTTCTTGGCCTTGACGCCTTCGAGGAAGTCCTTCGCGTTGACGCCGCTGGCCTTGATCTCCTGAAGTTGCTCCATGATCTCGACGTTTGCACCGCCATGAAGCGGACCCCACAGCGCACAAATGCCCGCCGCACAGCTCGTGAATAAGTTCGCGTGGCTTGAACCGACCATGCGAACCGTCGAAGCGGAACAATTCTGTTCGTGGTCAGCGTGGAGCAGGAAAATCAGGTCGAGCGCAGCCGCAGTCTCTGCCCGATGTTCCCCCGCGCCGAACATCATGTTGAGGAAATCAGCCGTGTACGTTTCACCGGGACTGGAAGAGGCAGGTGCCTGGCCGTTCCGGTGACGAAGCACTGCGGCTGTGATTGTTTTGATCTGGCCGATGAGTTTCATGGCCGTCGAGTCGAAGTGCTTGCCGTAGTCCACGTCAAGAGCTTCGGGATGCTGCCCGCACAGACCATTGACGCAAGCGGAGATCATCGCCATGGGGTTGGCGTCGCGCGGGAACCCCTTGAGGATGTTCAGGAGTTCCGGGCTGACTGCCGATCCGTTCGCAACGCCACGGGTGAATGCGTCGAGCTGTGCGCGACTGGGCAGTTCGCCATAGATGAGTGTCCAGGCTGTTTCGAGAAAGCTCGAATGCTGCGCGAATTGTTCGATCGGTATTCCGCGGTAGCGGAGGATGCCTTTTTCGGGATCGATAAAGGTGATGGCCGACTGACACGAACCTGTGTTGCGGTATCCGTCGTCGAGAGTGATGTAGCCGGACTGGGAACGCAGCGAGCTGATGTCGATGGCGTGTTCGTGTTCCGTACCCGTGATGACGGGCATTTCCACAGACTTACCCTTAATCAGAATGTTGGCCGTATCCGTCATGGCTTTCTCGGTAGGCGTTGCACTACTGGTGAGGCGAGCGTTCATCTCCGTAGTTTAGGGGCAAATCAGGCGCGCTGCCAGTCACCGACGAGGCTTATTTTTAGCGGATTTAGCGTGATCGGCGCATGAGGCGGGAGTGCTTAAACGCTCCTGCCTTGATGTCACCCGCAAGGATGTTGCCCCGGAGCCGATGCCCTTCCTGATCCAAAACATGAGGAGCGAGCGCATCGATTGCCATTGATTCAAATGAAGAAGGCAGGAGTCGTGATGGACTCCTGCCTTCTGCTAGCGGATCAAGTTGTCAGAGGTGAGTACTTACTTGGCGTTCTTGCTCACCCAAGTGGTTTTCACCTCGCCGATGGCTGCTTTAAATTTTTCCTCTACGCCGCCCTTGAACGACTGTGACTTTTCCAGCTCTGCACGGATCGCCGCACCCGGCCCTTTGAAGTGCTCGACCAGTGCCTTGGCGAAGGGATTGACCTGATTGACCGGCATGTCGTCGTAGAACCCGCGGCTGCCGGCGAAAATCTGGATGACCTGATCGATCACGTCCATCGGTACGTATTGCGGCTGCTTGAGCAGCTCCACCATGCGGGCACCGCGATCAAGCTGCCGCTGCGTGGCTTTGTCGAGTTCGGTACCCAGCTGGGCGAAGGCTTCAAGCTCGCGGTAGGCCGCCAGGTCGAGTCGCAGCGAGCCGGCGACTTCCTTCATCGCCTTGATCTGTGCGTTACCGCCGACGCGCGACACGCTGATACCGACGTTGATCGCCGGGCGCACGCCGGCGAAGAACAACTCCGGCTCCAGATAAATCTGGCCGTCGGTGATCGAGATGACGTTCGTGGGGATGTACGCCGACACGTCACCTTCCTGTGTCTCGATGACGGGCAGCGCGGTCAGTGAGCCGCCGCCATTCTCGTCGGAGAGCTTGGTGGCGCGTTCGAGCAGACGGCTGTGGAGATAGAACACGTCGCCGGGATACGCCTCACGACCGGGCGGGCGACGGAGCAGCAGGGAAAGCTGGCGGTAGGCGACTGCCTGCTTCGACAGGTCGTCGTAGATGCACAGCACGTGCTTGCCCTTCCACATGAAATATTCGCCCATCGTGCAGCCGGAGTACGGCGCGATGTACTGCATGGGTGCCGAGTCAGCCGAAGACGCGACGACGACCGTGGTGTACGCCATCGCCCCGTGTTGTTTGAGCGTCTCGACGACGCCGGCGACGGTCGATTCCTTTCCGCCGACAGCGACGTAAATGCAATACACCGGCTGGTCGGTTTTGTGGGTGTATGCCTGATTGATGATCGCGTCGATGGCGACGGCGGTCTTGCCGGTCTTACGGTCGCCGATGATCAGCTCACGCTGACCGCGACCGATCGGGATCATCGAGTCGATCGCCTTGACGCCGGTTTGGAGCGGCTGCTTGACCGGCTGCCGGTCGGCGATGCCGGGGGCGATGATGTCCACCTTGCGGCGTTCGTTGGTCTGGATCGGACCTTTGCCGTCGATGGGTTCACCCAGGGCGTTGACCACGCGACCCAGCACCCCCTCGCCGACAGGTACGGAGAGGAGCTGGCCGGTGGAGCGTACCTGCATGCCTTCCTTGATCTTGAGGTAGTCACCGAAGATAACGGCACCAACGACATCGTTTTCGAGGTTGAAGACCTGACCGATGACGGTTTCCGCGGCGCGGCCACCCTCTGCGGGGATCTCAAACTCGAGCATCTCGCCCGCCATCGCCTTCGACAGGCCGTACACGCGGGCGATGCCGTCGCCGACCTCGATGACCTGGCCGATCTGCGAAACTTCCAGCTCCTGCGAGAAGCGCTGGACTTCCTGTTTGATGACACTGGTGATTTCGGATGTTTCGATCTTCATGAGAGACTCCGGAGGGCCCGTGATTGAAAGCCCAAGGTTATTCGTTTGAGACTGGTAGTACCCGCCTCGTTAAACTCTGCCCGCCATTTCGCGTGCCTTTGTGCGGCCCGCTTCGATCAGTTTTTCCTTGATGAGACGAATCTGCGTCGCCACCGAGCCGTCAATAAGCTCATCACCGACGCGAATTTTCACCCCGCCAACCATGTCCGGCTGAAGCGTCTGTCGCAGGCGAACCTTGCGGCCGGTCAGCTCGCCGACGCGCTGTGTGATGCGGTTGGAAGATTCGTTATCGAGCGGCTGTGCGACATAGGCTGACACTTCGAGGATGCCGTGTTTCTGATCGACGAAGTGACGGAATGCCTGCGCGATACCGGGAAACTCATCGAACCGGTTTTTTCTCACCAGCACGCGGAGGAAGCGGAAAACCAGATCGCTGACTTTCCCCTGAAACGCCTTGACCAGAACTTCGTCGCGTTGTTCGAGGCTCAGTGTTCGGCTCGCCAGCAGTTGCGTGACCTGCGGCTCTTTCTGTACCAGGTCATAAATCTGGGCGATCTCATCGGCCACCGGCTCGACCTGCGCGGCTTCCTCGGCCAGCTCCAGCAGAGCACGGGCATAGACCGCTTCGACCATATGAAAGAGATCACTTGATTGCTCAGCCATACATAGCTCCGATTGCCGATGGTCGTTGTGAAGACACGAACTGCCGCGGGATCGCTTGATCCCGACCGGCAACGGTCATTCAGTTGAGGTCCTCTTTCTTGAGAGTCGCCAGTGATTCCTGCACGAGCCGCTGCTGATCCGCGGGGTTGATTTCACGGCGGAGAATCTTGCCTGCGATGTCCGATCCGAGCGTTGCCGCCTGTGAGAAGATGTCAGCCAGCGCTTGCTCCTTGGCGAAGATGATCTCGGCGGTGGCGCGTTTCTTCATGGCGTCGATCTCAGCCTGAGTTTCTGACTGGATGCGGGCCGCGACCTTTTCCGCTTCGCGCCGGCCGTTCTCCATGATTTCAGCCGACTGCTGCTTCGCTTCGGCGAGCTGACGCTGGTAGTCGGCGAGCGTGGTGGCTGCCTTTTTCGAAGCGGACTCGGCGCTGTGAAGGTCGGTCCTGATTTTGTTCTCACGGTCCTGCAGACCCTTGAGGATCGGTGCCCAGGCGTACTTGCGCAGCAGCACGAGCAGGATGACGAATACGAGCACCGCCGCTGCCGACTGATAGATCGTGCCAGCGAAGGGTGAAGCGGGTGCTTCCGCGCCGCCGTGTGACGCTTCTGTTGCAAAAGCGACGGCGGCTTGCGCCAGGACCAGCAGGGAGGCGAGGCAGAGTTTCGAGCCGGGTTTTGAGCCGAGTTTCATGCGTAATCCTTCATCGCGGTTGTGGCCGGTGCTCGCGCGTCCGATGGTCGGGCGCGGGAGCACACGGCCGGAGCCGTGTGCGAGAGACGGTCGGGTGAGACAGTTTCAGATGCCGGCGATGCGAGATCGCGTGTCGCCGGGTCTGTAGTCAGCATCCCGTTTTTCCAAACTCAGGCGGCGGACTTGAGGGCGATCAGCAGCGTTACGACGACACCGAAGAGCGTAAAGCCTTCGATGAGGGCCGCTGACAGAAGCATGGAGGTAAAGATCTGTCCGCCGGCTTCGGGCTGACGAGCGATGGCTTCGACTGCCGAAGCGCCGATGTTGCCGATGCCGCGTGCCGCACCAATGACGATCAGGCCGGTGCCCAGTGCCGCACCGAGCCACGCCGTCGCCAGACCACCGGGGAACACCCACCAGCCTGCGCTGGCGGTCGCCGCCGCGTGCTCCTGTGCCATCGCCGGTACCGCGCACATGAGCACGGCCAGCGCCGCAAATACGAATGCCTTCTTCATAACCAGACTCCTGACATTGATGCGGCGAGATCGCATCGGTTGTTACCCCTTCCCTCGCGGGCACGGCCGGGCGTCTCACTCGCCGGGCAGGGGCGGATAAACAGTTCGTTGATCGTCGAGCATCGTTTGAGCGAGAGGGCAGTCTCTCGTTCAAGTCGATGACCGGCCAACCGGTCATTCACGCATGAGGCGCTCCGTGAGCCGGATGGTTGGGACGATCGAATCCTACGGTGTCATCGTGAGGCCCCGTATGCGGCAGGCCGTCGCCGTTGCCGTGTTCCTCGCCATGCTCGTGATGATGCACGACGAGTTGACCAAGGAAGAGACACGTAAGGAACGTAAAGAGATACGCCTGGATGAACGCCACCAGGATCTCCAGCAGGTTGATGACCGCGCTACCCAGCAGGGGGATCACCGCCAGGCCGTAACCCACGCCGCCCAGCGCCTGAATGAGCGAGACGACGAAGGACAGCAGGACCGCGATGATGATGTGACCGCCGGTCATGTTGGCGAAAAGCCGCAGAGCCAGAGCAAAGGGCTTGACGAACATGCCCAGGATTTCGACGGGGATCATGATCGGCCACATCAGGACCGGAGCACCGGCAGTCAGGTGCTTGAAGTAGGCGATCGGATCCTTGACCAGTGCGACGAAGTTGTAGAAAAGGAAGGCGATGACAGCCAGTGCGCCGGTGACCCAGATCGACTGCGTCGCCGTACCGCCGATGCCGTGTCCGTGGTGGCCGATCTCCGCTCCCATCAGATGGCCGATGCCGGCCGTGGCGTCGAGGATCGGGACCAGGCCGAGGATGTTGTTAATCAGGATGAACCAGAAAAACGTCCAGAGCATCGGAACGAAACGATCCGTCTGCTCGTGGAGTACGGGGCGAAAGACCTGATCGCGGAGATAGAGGCAGATCGTTTCGACAAGGTTCGACCAGAGTCCCTGTGTGCGGTAGTCGTCGATGGTGCGATGCCCATGCTGACCGCCGGTGGCGATTTTGCGGGCTGCGGGAATGACTACCAGTGCAGTGACGATACCCGAGAGCACCAGCATGACGGTCACGTTGCTGATCACCCAGCCATGACCGAGGCCCCAGTCACCCTCGATGATGGGCTTGTCAATGACGTGATCGACGGGATTGGCAGCGAGCATCGGAACCAGAGAATCCATCACGCGAGGCATCCTTGTTTCATGGAGCCGACACCAGCCGGCCGGCTCCTGCATTCAGTTCAATGCGTCAGTGCGATCCATGCGGCAGCGCACCGCCGGGTACGTCGCCGTTCTCATTTCCTAAAAAATCCTTCTTCCACAGGTACAGGCCGACCAGTGCCGCTTCGACGAACAACAGCGGCAGGTACATTGCCGCCAGCGTCACCATGACTGGGCCAACAGGGAGCAGTGCCGCTTTCACCAGCACAACACCCATGATCAGGCAGATCACGACACGGGCGGCACCGCCGAGGAAGTAGCCGTACACCGTGGGCATCACGCCCAGTGGTCCGAGCATTCCGACAGGCAGAATGCTGAGGATGAGGGAAAACCATGCGATGACCGCCATCAGCATTACGCCGCGCTGTGCGCCGTCCGGATGATTGAAAGCAGCGGGAACCGCCCATAAACAAATGAGACCGACCACCGCCGCCACGAGTGTCAGGAGGCCGATGGCCTGAAGGAGGGGGAATGCGGGTTGGCGTGGTCGGGAGTTCACGATGAGTCGCGGGTGGTTACGAGGTGTCGGTAAGGGTCGCGAGAGATTACTTGAAGTATCGTTTTCCTTGGCGATACACGTTGTAAAGGCCGCCGACGATGCCGATGAACGCTCCGGTCAGCATCAGCCATGGCGTCAGGTCGTACCGACGGTCGAGCCACCATCCCAGCAGGGTCAGTATCGCGACGATTCCACCCAGCTCAAGCCCGGTACCCACGAGGGACAACGGATTGGCCCGATAGTTGGAATCCGACCTGCGACCACCAGGCGCCTTGAAGGGCGGCTCGGCCATGACTTCCGATCATTATTAAAATTTAAGCGACACCAGCGAGGGCATAAAGTCGGACGTTAACCGCCCTTATGGACTCACCGCGAACGCCCCCGAACGCCGTACAGCGTCGGGCCGCAAAATGTAATGGAACCGCGCGCAGGCGTCAAACATCAGAAAACAGGAATGGGGCCTGTTGGCAAGTCAGGATCGGTGTCCAGATCACTTAAAAATCCGCGAGCGAACTCCATCATCAGCGCAGCCCACAATCGGGGTCATCATTTATGACATGCCGGTTTATTGGAACATGCTCTGGATCAGTCTGCCTGCCGCATCCACAACCAGGTCCAATGCCTCTGGCTGGAACTTGGCCCAGTAGCTCGTGTCAACCTCGTGCCCGCCGTGTGGTATAGCCTCGCGAGTCGGCAGATAGCCGACATATTGCGTAGTCATGTGTGCGGTGATGGTCAGTTTGGCGGGGCTGGCCATCTTCACCCGGAGGCCGCCGATGGCGAACGGCTCGCCGGGCATGCCGACGATCACCGCATCACCGAGTCGCAGCACCTGAACCTCGTACTCAAACCGAGGTGACCTTTGATGCAGCAGATGCACACTATAGGTGCTGGCTGCACGCATCCATTCTCCGCTTACGCCGCGACCATTGGCGGCCAGTACCGGGGTAGGTTGTTCACGGAGTATTTTCTCCGCAGCAGCGAGCTTTTCAGCCTCAACCGGGCGAACGGGCAAGTGAATCCGCTGCACCTTCCAGTCCAGAACATCCGGGTCGTGAAAACTCATTGACTCGATCACGCGACGAGACATTTTGCACAGTTCACGACCCATGGAGAGATGGTCGAACGTAAAGTCCGGTTGATAGAAAGGCCAGGGATGTACATCTCCGCAGCAGCCGTTGAGCACGGTCGCCATACCACCGAATGATGCCATACCGCCGAGCCGTTCGACCTCATCACAGGTCGCACCGCACCAGTCTGCTGAAATCACCGGACGAGGGAAAAGCCAAACCGGGTGGCAGGTGTAATGGATGAGCACGGACCGGAGCTTCATATCGTTGCTCCGCGCAGCGAGGACGCCGACCTCGGGGTCCATGGGGCCTTCGGCATATTTGACGTGAGTAGGCCCCAGCGGACCGCCCGAACCATACCAGGGCATGACTGCGCAGCCATCTTTAGTGATTCCACGCCGGTTAAACGCCAGCCGACCCTCGTAGCCGCTGCCGATGCCCAACTTCACCGGATGGAGCGAGGTATTCGCCTGACGCAGTGCGTTTACCGCTCCGCGAACCGCTATCTGGTCAAAGGTCGGGTCATTGCCTCGAATAAAGTCGAACTCCGCGGGGAACGGCATAAAGGCGTCATCAAGCATGAATTGTCCCAATCCCGGCGCGGTATGCGTCTGCGTGGCCTGAACCATGACCGCATCGGGGGCGAAGCCCATTTCAGCTGCTGCTGCACGGACCGCCTGGGTGATCGGGAGCGTAATGATCGTGGCGTCAAAGACGACGATCGTCAATTTTCGGCCGCCAAGCTCGAAGACGTTAGCTCGAACGTAGAGCGGATCGAGGGCAAATTCAGCGATACGACGAGCACCGATGCCGCCTGCGACCTGGGTACCCGCAGGCGGGGTGATATCAACTCTGGCAGTGCCGACGCGGAGGCTTGTTGAAGGCATGTGGAAATTGTCAGCGGGAGTGGGCCGATTGTCGAGAATCAGGAAACGGCATGGATTGCTGCCTGAAGCCCGATGTGGAAAGCGGGATTGGCCGTATCCTCGGCGCGGCTGATAACTTGCGGCGTGTCAATGCTACTTGCGGCGATTTGTCCCGATGCTTATGCTGCCCACTTCTGGAACCCTCGGTTTTCCCCTTGGTGGCGTCGCGTGATCCATCAGAACCGTAGTCAATCAAGCACGGCAGTCGAACGGCCATAAGCCGCCGACATTCATGACTCAGGGAGGCTCTCCTTTGCTCCACCGTAAATCCTTCATCGTCATGGCGCTCTCAGCATCGCTGCTTTCCAGCGTCGCACCTTCGATGGTGCGAGCAGACGAGCCGGCAGCGGAACAATCAGCGGAGCAGCTTTACGAAGAGGGCATGCAGAAGTTCGCCAGCGGTGACTACGCAGCAGCCGAGGCGATCTTCAACCGAGTGGATCCGGTCCAGCTTCCTTCTCAGGACCGAACCCGGATGAAGGAAGTGCTGTCGCAGATGGCGTCCTCCAACGCCGCTGGCACCAGCGCATCGTCTCAGCTTGCACAGGCTGCCGAAGCCCGACAGAACGGCGAGCTTAAGCGGGCCGAGTCGCTGTATGAAGCAGTCCTGAAGAATCCCAACGCCAGCGATGCCGAACGCTCGACCGCTAAATCCGGCTTGGCTGACGCAAAACGCGCACGCAAACCTGAAGTCGCCAAACAGCGGGCGATTGTGGATTCAGCCGCGAACGATATCCAGGAAGGCAAGCTGGATTCCGCCGAAAAGAAACTAACTCGCGTCAAGAAGAGCGGCGTGGACTTGGGCTGGTTCGACAATCAGCGAGTGGACAGCCAGCTGCAGTTGATCGCGGAGCGTCGCGCGGAGATGGGCACCATCGCAGCAGCGGCGGACAGCTCCAGCAGCAGCGGGCCGGTTTATGTCGAGACGACCCACGGCATCTCCGCCCCAGCCCCGCAGGTGAACAAGGAAGCCGAAGCCGCTCCTGTCAAGACCTCAAGCGTTGTGACTGAAACGACCCAGTCACCAGCCGTTGTGTCCGAAACCACGCCTGTCGCCGGCGCCAGCGACGACCTGCTGGCCCAGGCTCGTCATCTTCGGGCGCAGCAGCAGTTGGCGGAAGGACGTCAGGCTGAAGAAGCCGGCCAACTCCGCGCCGCAGCAAGCAGCTATCAATCCGCTCTATCACTCGATCCGAGCAATGAACAGGCTAAGGCAGCACTGGCTGCTGTTCAGGCCAGGACTGGCGGTGCCGCCGATGCACCGCGTGACATCCTCGACACGCAGCTGAGTGCCGAAGCTCTCCGCACCCAGCAGGTAATCGCGGAGGTGCAGGCTCTGATGAACAAGGCGGAGTCATTCCGTCAGGAAGGCAAGTATTCCCAGGCCATCGAAGCAGTCCAACAGGCGAAAGTTTCGCTCGATCGCAATGAGCAGCGTCTGCCCAGTGCCCGTTACCGTGCGATGCGTGAGGAAGCGGTGAACTTCGGTGCCCGCCTCCAGGACGAGCAGCGTCTGGCCGAGGCCAAGCAGAAGCAGGAAACCGAAAAGACCAAAGTCGTCGAGGAGCAGCGCGAGGAAGCGCGCATCCTCAACGAGCGCGAACAGGAAGTGCAACGCCTCATTCGTCGTGCGATGGCCCTCCGAGCCGAGCAGAAATACGACCAGACTATTGAGGTGCTCAATCAGGCGTTGTTCATCGACCCGAATAATGATGCAGTCGATGCCCTCAAGCAGATGGTTGAGGACTCCAGGCTCTACGTCAAGACCAAAGCGGCTCTCCGGAACCGCGAGCTGGCGATCGCCCATCAGAGCACGGAAAACATCGAAGCCACCATTCCCTTCACAGAGCTGATGGTTTACCCGTCGGATTGGCCGCAACTGACGCAGCGTCGTCTTGCCGATCTGGGTGCAACCGGCGGCGAGTCCAAGGTGAATCTCGATGTCATGGCCAAGCTTCACGAGCCTGTTCCTGTGAATTTCACCAATAACAAGCTCGTGAACGTGATCGAATATCTGAAGAACACGACCGGGCTGAATTTCTTCGTCAACTGGAACGCGCTGTCCGAAGCCGGTATCGAGCAGGACATGCCGATCACTCTCGAACTGACGAACGTCGCTGCGGATGAAGCTCTGGCACTGGTCATCAAACTCGTCAGCCGTCCCGACCGTCCGATTAACTACGCCATTCGTGAAGGCGTGGTGAATATCGACACGGTTGAAAACCTGGTTCGTAACCCCGACACTCGTGTTTACGACATCCGTGACCTGCTCCACCGCATTGAACCGATCAAGAGCGTGCCGAGCTTTGACATCGGGAACGCATTCGAGTCCGGCTCCGACCGCGACAACAGCAGCGGCAGCGGTAGCGGCAGCGGCAGTGGCAGCAGTAGTGACAACGGCCTCTTTGGTGATGACAGCAGCAGTTCCAACAGCACCAGCGCGCAAAGCAGTGCTGAAGATCGCCAGAAGCAGATTGATGAGCTGATCGAGCTGATCCAGACCACCGTCGGCAATCCGGAAGACTGGAGCGAGGCCGGCGGCGGAGGCGGCTCCCTCAAGGAACTCAACGGGAACCTCATCATCAAGGCCACCGCGGAACTGCATCAGGGCGTCACCAAGCTCCTCACCCTGCTCCGTGAAACCCGCGCCATGCAGATCGCTGTCGAAGGACGCTTCCTCCTCGTCGATCAGAACTTCCTCGATGAAATCGGTGTTGACCTCGACGTGACAATCACCAATCCGGGCGGAAAGTTCGGTCCGATCTCGATCAATAACGACACGATTGGTCTGGCGCAGCGGCAAAGCTCGTCCATGGGTAACACCTTCCCTGCGACCGGAACGCTGACGACCACTCCCACCATGACGATCCCCGGTACCGGCGGACCGACAGGCACCGGACGGTCATTCGACATCGGCATCAATTATCTGGATGACATTCAGGTCAACCTGATCGTCACCGCGACACAGGCCAACCGCCGGTCGATCACTCTGACCGCGCCGCGTGTCACATTCATCAACGGCAACGACGCCTTCGTCTTCGTTGGTAAAGAACTGACCTATATTGCTGAGCTTGAAGCGATCCCCGGCACCACAGCCCTTCAGCAGACGCCGGACACCGTTACCAGCGGTATGCTCCTCTACGTCAAGGGCACCATCAGTGCCGACCGCCGTTATGTCACACTGACCGTTCGGCCGCTGCTGCGTAATGTCTCGCGTCTGCGTGCGATCGAACAGACCGTCGTAACGACGCCGACGACCGGCACTGGTACTGGTACCGGCAGCGCGATTCAGACAACGACCGGCACGATCGAGTTGCCTGAACTGGAAACCACCACGGTGGACACCACGGTTAGTGTGCCGGACAAGGGCACCCTGCTGCTGGGCGGTCAGCGGCTTGTGGGTGAAGTGGAGGTCGAAGCAGGCGTTCCCGTGCTCTCGAAGATTCCTCTCCTCAACCGCGTATTCACCAACCGCAGCATGGTCAAAGACGAGCGCACCTTGCTGCTGCTCATCAAGCCCACGATCATCATCCCCAACGAGCAGGAAGAGGATCTGTTCCCCGGCCTGTTGGCGAATCCCGCTGCGTACAACGTGACCAAGCCGTTGGATTGATATGAGAAAAATCTGATCCGAACCCAAAGCGGCGTCGAAAGACGCCGCTTTTTTTGTGCCGATTTCAATGAACCAATACGCCGCTTGTGTTCAAGTTTGTTCGGAGGCGGTCGCCCATACCTGCGTGCAATCTGCTTGAAGCTCCCCAGGTGGATCGTCAGGGTTCTTGGTCATATCTATCGAGGGCTTTACGGGTCGCGGAGACCGCTGCGTTCGAGGATAGCCAGCAGCACGATGACGCCGGCAGACTGGCCTGCGACCACTGCGGCTTTCCAGCCGTCGAGTGATCCGAGGATCACCCCGCCCAGTCCCGTAGCGAGGGTGCAAAGCCAGATGGTGATGACAGCCGCACGTTTGCTCAGACCCCGCCGCACGAGTCGGTGGGAGAAATGATTTTGATCGCCCTGAAATGGGCTTTTACCCTGCGCCAGACGGATGAGGGTGACGCTGGTGAAGTCATAAAGCGGGATTGCCAGGACCATCAGGGGCATGAGCACGCCGTACCAGGCTCCCGGCATGTGGGTCGCGTCCGCTGCAAAGTAAGTCGTGCGGATGCTGACGATCGCCAGCAGCAGGCCGACGACGAGCGAGCCGCCGTCACCCATGAAAATCTTCGCCGGCGGAAAATTGAACACGAGAAATCCGACCAGTGCTCCCGCCAGCAGTGCCGCGGTTCCGGCAACAAACCACTGGCCGCCGATCAGCGTGGCCGCCAGATAGAGTGCCGCACAGATGGCGCCGATGCCGGCAGTCAGGCCGTCCATGTTGTCGAGAAAATTAAGAGCGTTGACGATGACGACAATCCACAACACGGACAGCACGACGCTGACCAGCTCGCCCGGCATTCCGTAGCGGCGGCCAAGAAATTCGAGTATTCGCAACTGACAGAACAGCACGAGTCCCAGAGCGATCAGCAGTTGCACGATGAGCTTGGAATAAGGCCCCAGACGTTTACGATCGTCGATGAGTCCGAGCACGTGAACTGCCAGCAGTGCTGCAAGCACACCAACGGCCATCGGAGTCTGGCTGCGAAGTCCCTCGATGTGCGGTGCGACCGCAGCCATCGGACCCGTCCATGTGTTTTGCGGCACCAGCCAGATCGCCGCCATCAGCAGGGCGATGGGAATAGTGATAGCTGAAAAAATCGCGATGCCGCCGGTGTTGGGAGTCGGCCGGGCGTGATTTTTACGGCCTCCCGTCAAGTCGGGCGCATCAACGAGTCCGCGGCGATGGCTCAGGCCGATCAACACCCACGTGAGCGGGGCACTCAGCAGAAATGCTGCTACCGCGAGCATGAGACAGAGAACGATCATGGGTGCCGGGTTTCTCCCGTGCGTCGAATCATGCGCCGAAGTGTCCTACAAACCCAGCACGTCCGCCATGCGATACCGTCCGGGTTTCCGATCCGGGGCAGCCAGCCACTTGGCGGCCCGCAGTGCGCCGCGTGCAAACACATCACGGGTTGTAGCCACGTGTGTCAGCTCCAGTCTCTCGCCCAACGTGGCAAAGCTCGCGGTGTGTTCGCCGACGACATCACCCATGCGCAGGGCGTGCATGCCGATCTGTCCGCGCTGTCGCATCACCTCATCCCCGTGTCGGCCATGCACGACATCTTTTGTGATGCTTTTGCCGGTCGCATCGCAGATAGCCTGTGCGATCCCCAATGCGGTGCCGGAAGGGGCGTCCTTTTTGAAGCGGTGGTGAGCTTCGGTGATCTCGATGTCGTAATCATCGCCCAGCCGTTTGGCGACCTGGGCTGCAAGCGCGAATAGCAGATTGACGCCCAGACTCATGTTTGGTGCCTGGAGGACGGCGATTTTTCCAGCGGCATCATCGATGAGTTTTTGGTCAGCTTCAGCCAGGCCGGTGGTTCCGATCACCAGGGCGGAACCGGTCTTGACGCACGTTTCGATGGCGGCGCGCGTACCCGCGGGAACGGTGAAATCAATTACCGCGTCCACTTTCCCTGACAGCGAAGGTGTCACGGGAACGTCCAGCTTCTTAATCCCCGCCAGCAGACCGGCATCCTGGCCTACTTCGGTTCGGTCCAGCGCCCCGACGACCCGAAGATCGGAATCCTCAGCCGCCAGTGCGACCAGACGCCGACCCATTCGGCCCGCGGCTCCGTTGATAGCAATGGAAATCATGGGTAATCCTGCTCGATCAATTTGCTGTTGCGCAACCGCGAATCGTGGTTTTACGCGTTTTTCTCGTAGTACTCGTGTGTCGGGCGACCGGCAAGGATCTGTTCTTTGCCCCAGTTGGCGACATTGCGGAACTGCTCCGAGCGGATGAAAGCATCAAAGGCCGCCCGGTCGCTCCAGTCCGACACGATGAGATAGCGTTGAGCATCAAAGGCATCGCGGTACAGGTTACTCCGAGAGTGGCCGGGCATTTTGCTCATGGCCCCGACGACAGCCCGAAAGACATCCTCGAAGGTTTTTTCTTTGCCGGGAATAATCTGGTAATTCATGCCGACGGTAACCATGACTGCGGTTTCCTTAACAATCGCGCCCGAAGATTACGTCACACCAGACGGCCGGGCAAACATCCACAACGAGAGCCGCACTGACGCGGGTCTGCTTCGGATACCGTCCGGTAACGTCTTGGCCTTGATCCTACGCTAGAATTACGCGACAATCACGGGCTACGGAGCAATCATCAACTGTCTCTTCCGGCGGCCTGAAAATCGAGCATGGCCTTTAACTTCTTTAAGAAAAGCAAAGACGAAACTCCCTCCCCAGCCGGCGGGAGTGCCGCAAGCGCAAAATCGTCAGCCGGTTCCGCGCCGGCAGGCGGAGCCGAGGAAGGCGGCGGCTTCAAGCGCGACGAGCGCAAGGCTGAAAAATGGTTCCATCATGCGCAGGCCGTGGCCGACCATGACTTCGCGATCGAGTGTTACATCCACGGCTTAGAGCACGACCCCGACAACATGAAGTCGCACGAGGCCGCTTACGATGTGGCCCGTAAACGTAAACTCAGCGGCGGTAAGTCCGCAGGGCTAGGTGAAAAATTCGGCGGCGGCAAAGGCCCCGTTCACAAGTTTCTCCACGCGGAGAAAATCTGGCTCAAAGACCCCGACAACATCGGACAGATGATTGCGACCATGAGCCGTGCTGTCGAGGCTGACGAGGCCGAACAGGATCTGCAACTCGGTGAGTTTGCCTATTGGATCGGCTCGCTCATCATCCAGCCGCGTGCCAAGCATTTATCCGTATCGCAACTGATCGAAGTGCGTGAACTCTTCGCGCGAGTCAACGCTTTCGATAAAGCAGCTGAAACCTGCAAAATGATCCTCGCGCAGGATCCCGCCAACAGCCAGCATCTCCAGCGTCTGAAGGACCTCGAAGCGGAACGAACGATCCGTGACGGCAACTACGGCGGAGGCAAGGAAGGCGACTTCCGTGAAAACATCAAGGACTCGGAAAAGCAACGCCAGCTTGAGCAGGATGACGCAATCGGCAAGACCGAATCGGTCATCGAGGAGACGATCACCCGACGTCGTGCTGAGCTTGAGGAAGCACCCGACGATCTCGACCGTGCCCGAAAGCTGGTCGATGCGCTGCTGCTGAAAGAATCGGATTCCACGGACGACGAGGCGATCAAGCTTCTGCACGATATCTGGGGCAAGTCGGGTCAATACCAGCACAAAGCCCGCATCGGCGATGTGAAGATCCGCCAGTACAACCGTCAGCTTCGGGTTCTCAAACCGATCGCTGAGGCTTCCGCGCCCAACTCCGAAGATCGCAAGGCTTTCATGGAGTTAGCGAATAAGAAGCTCCATTTCGAACTGACCGAGTTCACTGAGCGGTCACAGAACTACCCGACCGACATGGGTGTGCGTTATGAGTTAGGCCGCCGTCTTTTTGCCATGAAGCGATTCGACGAGGCGATCAGCGCGTTTCAGCAGGCCAAGGTGGACCCGAAATGGCGTGCTGCGTCGAATGAATACCTCGGCCAGTGCTACATTCATCAAGGCTGGCTCGACGAAGCGATCCAGACTTTTGACGAGGGCCTCAAAGCCAACCCCGACGATAAGCGAAAACTCGAATTGCTCTATCACCGGATGGATGCGTTGGAGCGTTCCGCAATCAAGAATCACAATCTCGAACACGCACGAGAAGCGCAGAAGAGCGGTTCGCAGATCATGCAGACCAACATCGGGTACAAGGACATCCGGGCACGCATGGAAAAAATCCGCAAAATCGTGGAAGACCTGTCCAAGCCTGCGACGTGATTGATTTCGCTCCGCAGCCTCCCGCGAGAATCGGCGGGTCGTCATACCAGCAAACCAAACGGTTATGTCCAAAGCCCTCGCTGTCATCCCCGCGCGGTTCGGCTCCACCCGCTTCCCCGGCAAACCGCTGGCGTCAGAGACGGGTAAGCCGCTCATTCAGCACGTCGTCGAGCAGGCGCGTCAGGCAAAGCGGGTCAGCCGGGTGATCGTCGCCACGGATGACCCACGGATTTTTGACGCTGTGCGTCGCTTCGGCGGAGAGGCGGCGATGACCCGTGCTGACCATCCCAACGGCACGAGCCGTATCGCCGAGGTCGTCCGCGCGATCCCGCCGGCGGAGTCCGCCATCGTCGTCAATGTGCAGGGCGACGAGCCGGAGATCGAGCCGGAATTGATTGATCGGCTCATTGATGGTCTCGCGGCGGATGCGGGCGCGCCGATGGCGACACTCGCCAGCCCGTTTGCTCCCGATGAGGATCCGAGTAATCCAAACATCGTGAAACTGGTGCTCGATCAGCGCGGCCGGGCGATGTATTTTTCACGATCTCTGATTCCGTTTGATCGTGATCGTCGCGGCAATCCGGGAAGTCGTCCGCTGAAGCATCCGGGCATGTACGCCTATCGCCGCGAGTTTTTGCTTCAATACGTCACTCTCCCGCCGACACCGCTGGAGCAGGCCGAGCAGCTTGAGCAGCTCCGCGCGTTGGAGCACGGCCATGCGATCGCGGTGATTCATGCCGAGGCACGTCACCACGGCATCGATACGCCCGAACAGTACGCGGCATTCGTGCAGCGTCACCGCATGCGCACCTGATCGAGCATTCACGGACAACAGTTCATTTCACGTGGCAGTGATGCTCTACGGCTGATGTTGATTTGAATGTGACAGGTTACTTTCAACGGTACGCGCTGGCGGCCTCTTCAACCTTAGCCCAGGATTCATCCACGGCGGCCTGAAGTTTTTCGCGTGGCGGCAGAGAGGGATGCTTGGGTGCCAGACGCCAGAGTCGGAAAAATCGCTCGTCAAATTCACCGAAACTCTCGTAGAGTTTCCGGCTTTTTTCCGCAGCTTCAAGGGTCGGAGGCTTGACCGAGATCGCCAGAGCTTGCCGTACCCGGCGCATCCGTAGCGGCGGCAGGGGGGACCAGCCCACGGACT
Organism: Phycisphaeraceae bacterium; assembly: GCA_020851465.1. Classification (NCBI taxonomy): domain Bacteria; kingdom Pseudomonadati; phylum Planctomycetota; class Phycisphaerae; order Phycisphaerales; family Phycisphaeraceae; species Phycisphaeraceae bacterium. The sequence goes on from JADZCR010000017.1 coordinate 108,096, forward strand.
CAAGCATCTTCGGCGTCACGCCCACGCCGCGCAGCACCAGACTGGCGATCACGACATGCGCGACCTCGCTGGGCATACCGGCGCGGGTGAGTTCTTCACCTTCGGCTTGTCGGGCATCGACATAAACCTGCCGCAGATGACTCAGCAGCTCGATGTAACTCGATTTCGTCCGGCCCGCGACGCGGAAGGCTGCCTTGGATAGTTCAGCCAGTGCCAGGTTGTCATCGCTCCATCGCTGCGCGGAGTCACGCGAACGTTCGACGGCAGGGGGGCTGAGAATGATGATCTGACGCACCGTGGTGCTGGCGCGGATGCGACCGATGAGTTTTTCGAGGTTTGTTTCAAAGCTCTGCGTAATCGCCGCGATATCGCCGCCGACCTTGATGTCATTAGAGCCGAGACAGATGAAGACCACGGTCGGTTTGGCCAGCCCCATGAGGTCGTCGATCCATTCCAGCGCGCTGCCGGAGGTCGCGCCCTCGTAGCCGCCGTTGATGAACCGGATGTCCTGTCCGGGTCGCAGCGCCAGGACCGCGGTTCCGATGCCGCGCGTGTAGAACATCTGCTGCGTCAGCTCGTCGCCGACGAACAGGACACGGTCGTTTTTCTGAAAAACCTGATCAAAGTTAAGCGTCTCCGGCAAGGGTTCCGTTGACGGCTGTTCCGCAAGTACGAACGGAGCCAGCACGAGTACCATCAGCAGGGTAAGAGCATGTTTCATGATTGAAGTCCACAGAGGCCGGTCGCCGCCTGATCTGACGGGCGAGTGATCGGAGTCTTTACTTTCAATCGGCCATCCGCGACCTGTCAGCGACAATTATCTGTCCCTAGCCCCTTCCACCATCAGCCGCTTCATCTCCGCCACCGCGGACCGCAAACCTGTAAAAATCGCCCGGCTGATGATCGAGTGGCCGATGTGCAGTTCTCGAATACCCGACAGGGCCGCGATAGGTTTGACGTTCACGTAATTCAGTGCGTGTCCAGCGTTGAATCGCATACCTGCGGCGATGATCCGCCGACCCGCGTCGGCGACTTTCGTCAGTTCAGCCGCCACTGCTGGATGGTCGAGGTTTCCGCCGTGCTCATGGAAAGCGTGTGCGTATGGCCCCGTGTGGATTTCGCACACGGAAAAGCCCGCTTTTCCGGCGGCTTCGACCTGAGAAGGCAAGGCGTCGATAAACGCACTGGTAATGATGCCCGCTCCGTTGAGACGCCGCACGACTTCGGTCAGCCGCGCCAACTGGCCGGCAACATCCAGCCCGCCTTCAGTCGTCACTTCCTGTCTGCCCTCGGGTACGAGCATGGCGAGACTGGGACGGATGCGACAGGCGATGTTGACCATCTCATCGGTTGCGCCCATTTCCAGATTGAGCTTTACGTGACACATCGCCTTGACGCGCTCAACATCATGGTCCTGGATATGACGGCGATCTTCACGCAGGTGCATGGTGATGCCGTCGGCCCCGCCGAGCTGTGCCTCCGCGGCCGCCCATACGGGATCCGGTTCATAGGTCCGCCGCGCCTGGCGTACCGTGGCGACGTGGTCGATGTTGACTCCAAGTTCGATCATGATGAAAAAGAGAATAACAAGGTGCTGTGGTTGTGTTTATCTTCGGAAGTTTCAGCTTCCTCCGAAAGTGCTGCTCAATCCTAGCTCGACGGAGTGCAAGGGGAAATCCGCTGCGTCACGCGATGCCGGTTTGTCCCGTATCATCCTTGCGTCATGCAAACACTCTCATTGACTCAAGGCCCGGTCGTGTTTGAAGGTGCTGTCTCGCTCGAAGTCACCCCCACCTCGGTGAAACCCTGGCGGCTGCGCTTCGAGGAGATCGACCTGTTCGAGTCTGCACTCTTGCCGCGTGCGGAAAGTCCATCAGGCGTGCGCATGACGTTCATGAGTGACACGGATCGTGTGGTCGTCGAGGCTGAAGCTATTGAACACTGGGAGCAGCAATGGAAGTGGGATCTGCTCGTAGATGGAGAGCTTCACTCCCGCGTTGTGCAGTCGTGCCGACAGGGTCGGGTGGAGTTTGCCCCGCTCTCGACTGGGAAGGGCGTGAGCCGAGGGAAGCTCCGGCGGATCGAAATCTACATGCCGTCCCAGTACCTGCCGGTGCGTGTCCGCAGTGTGGAGATTGATAAAGGTGCGACAGTTGAATCCTGGAAGGATGTCCGTCCGCGCTGGGTGGTGTACGGCAGCTCGATCACACATGCGAAGGAAGCCGCCGGCCCCAGCGAGACCTGGCCGGCGATTGTCGCCCGTGAGCTTGATCTGCATCTGACGAATCTCGGTTACGGCGGGCAGGAGCATCTCGAACCGATGGTCGCCGAGATGATTCGTGACCTGCCGGCGGACCTGATCAGTGTGTGCGTCGGCGGTAATGCATGGTATCCGCCGACACTCAACGAACGGACGTTTCGCGCCGCGGTGATCGGCCTGGTGAGGACGATTCGGCAGAAGCACCCGCGCACCCCGCTGGTGGTCTGCTCGTTCATCTCCACGCTTCATGACGGACAAGCTAATTCGCAGGGTAAACGCCCCGAGGATTACCGTGCATATACCCGTGAAGGAGTGGAAGTGCTTCAACGATACGGCGATGCCTCTCTTTTTTACGTGGATGGCAGAGAGATTTATGGTCCGAGTCTGCGGCATCTGGCGGCTGACGGCGTGCATCCCGGCGAGGAAGGCCAGCATGTGTTGGCGCGGAATTACATCCAGCTCGTGATGCCGCGGTTGATCCCGCCGGCGACGGCGCGTGTCTGATTTCTGCTGCTACTATTTCCCTATGTTCACTCGAATATCGCGGATCGTTCTGGTCCTGATCCTGTCGGCGTGTTCCTCCGGGCACACGTCTGCTGAGGCACAGCAGGCAAAAACCGGGGGTGAGGCATCCAAACCTGTATTCCCTGCGCCGCCACGCACTGCGACCTCCACCGCCGAGTGGGAAGCGACCAAAAAATCCGACAACTTCGCCGCCCGACGAGCTGCCGCCATCGCCGCCGCCCAGCCGCTGGTGGATAAACCCGTACCGCTGCCGGACGGATACGGCGAGTGGATTTTTTACTATGCGAATATGGAGACCGGCACACCGCTGGTCTATGTCTCGCCGACTGAGCATAAAGACCCTGTCACCGGCAAAATCTTCAGCGATGAACGCACCATCGCCGCTTATCGCTGCAAACTGCACTACGACTCCGAGCGGGCCGCACTGGCACTGGGCTGGGCGTATCAATACACAGGCGACGATCAATACGTCGCGGGGGTCAAGCGCATCCTCCTCAAATACGCCGATGACTATCACACGTACCCCGGTCGTCTCGATCGCTGGGGGCACAAGGGCATTTTGGCCCCTCTGGGCGGCCGGCGATATGTGCAGAGTCTTGACGAGGCGGTCGGCGCGATCAGTCTTGCGCAGGCTTACGACCTGACGCGCAATTCACCAGCCTGGAACGTCGCGGAGAAGCAACACGTTGAGGAAGATTTTTTCCGCGCCACCGCTGACTCGCTGCTGCGCTTTAACCAGGGCATCAACAACCACCAGACCTGGTACAACGCCGGCCTGATCGCCATTGCCTCGGTATTGCAGGATGCCGACCTCGTCGAGCGTGTGCTGACCATGAATGGCGGCGTCTATTTCCAACTGGAGAAAAGCATCGGCAACGACGGCATGTGGTACGAAGGCTCCATGGCCTATCACAACTACGCACTGCAACCCATGGTGCAGATCGCTGACATGACCCGACGCCTCGGCTTGGATATCTACCGTAATCCCAAGCTCAAGTCGATGATCCTTGGTCCGCTCCACGCGACCTATCCCGATGGAACTTTTCCGGTCATCAACGACTCTGACCCGAACAACATCGCCATGCTCGACTGGGCGTTTGAGTGGGGATGGCATACTTATCACGAAATGGAATTCGCCCAGGCGTGGGCACGCGGTGACAACGCCAAACTCAAAAAACTGGTTGGTGCCGACGTGCAGGCGGTCTGGCCTCCTCATTACGGCAGCGAAGCCCTTGCAGATGCCGGCCTGGCAATGCTCCGACAAGGTGAGGGGAAGGACGCCAGTTGCGTCGTCATGGATTATGGTCCTCACGGCGGCGGACACGAGGGCGGCCACGGACATTACGACAAGCTGAGCATCACCCTGTTTACCAACGGCCGCGAGTGGTTGCTCGATCCCGGTCGGCTCGACTATTCGCATCCCGAATACAAGACCTGGGTCAAGAAAACCGCTGCGCATAACACGGTGACGCTCGGAGGCGTCAGCCAGGAAGCGACGACCGGCAAACTGCTCTGGCTCAAAAACGGCGAAGGTTGGACCGCCTGTGCCGCCCAGAGCGACGAGGCATATCCCGGCTCCATGCTGCGCCGGTACCTGATGCTGACGCCGGAGTTTTTTGTGGATGTGTTTGAGGTCGAGGCCGATCGTCAGACGCAGATCGACTTGTTCGCCCATGCGACAGCCGACGATCTTGTGCCGAGCCAGTCGCCTGCGAAGGCTGAGCCTGCGACGCTGGGCACGGATGACGGGTATCAGCACTTGAAGGAAACCCAGCGCATCACACGCGCGGAAAACGACAACCCGTGGCGGTTCGTGCGCGGCAAGGATTCGCTGCCGTTTTATTTCGTCAGTCTGCCCGGCGAGCAGGTTTTCACGACGCGGGGGATCGGCTATTACGTCCACCAGAAAACCCCGACGCTGGTGCGGCGGGTCAATGGGAAGTCAGCACGGTTTGTGACGGTGTACGCGCTACGGGGCACGGAGTCGATTGAGTCGATCACGCCGGTGATCGGAGACAAGGGTGAAACCCGCGTCACGGTGATCGAACGGGTCAACGATCAGCGTCGGACCTGGCAGATTGATCTTGGGCCGACCAAGGTTGAAGTGACGCAGCCGAAGTGATCCGCGACAGCCATTGCGGATTTCGCACCCGGAAGCGGTTCCCGCTACCTTATTCGCCGTCTTTCCAAACATCCCCCACGAGGTTTTATCATGGCCAAAGGAATCGGTGCCGCACGACTGCGAAGTTTTCGGAACGAGTACAAGGCGATTGAGAAGATTCTCTCCTCGACGCCGACGGTGAAGAAAGATCTGGCGGTGCCGACCGCGGAGTTCAAGGCTCGGCAGAAGCGCGTGGCCGGCGCGCTGAAGAAGGCGGGGTATGATGTCGGCTTTGTCTTTTCCGATGAGCATTACAACGGCGACGTGCCGTATCTGGGCGGCAATACCAACATTTCCATCGAGCAGATCGCGGGCGTGATCGGCGCGACGGGGTTCCACATCACAGCAGGGCTTGAAGGCGGCTACATCGCTGAGCAGCTCGCCTTCCGCGCGGGTGCGAAGGTGCATAAGGTCGAGTTGCTTCAGTTGGCGGACGAGAAATATCCGATCCGCGCGGTGCGGATGGAGGAAGTCATCGAGGCTGCGGCAGGTAAGCCGCTCTCTCAGGTGAAGAAGATCGCGCTGCTGACGCCGCGACAGGTTGTTCCCGCGGGTGTGGTGGATTATCTGAACCGCCTGTTCGGCGCGAAAAATGTCGTCGATGCCCAGCTCATTTATCAGAAGATCAAAAACCTCAAGAGCGACCGCGAGATGGAGCTGATCCGTGACGCCAACGTCATCGCCGACGCGATGATGCGTGCCCTGCTGGCAGTGCTCCGACCGGGAATGCTGGAAACCGAAGTCGCCGGCTGGGCTTATCTCGTGGGGATGGAATTAGGCGGCGAGGAGAATGGCTTCGATGTCATGGTTGGTGCCAACGAGGCCAATCGCACGCTCATCGGCAAGGCGCTCAATCGTCGGATCAATGAAGGCGACTGGGTTCACCTGGGCTGTGCGCCCAAGCGTGACGGACTGACAAGCTGCATCCGGCGCAGCGTGGTGGCGGGCAAGCCGACGAAAGATCAGCGGTATTGGTTTGATTTCGTCAATGAGGCGTATCAGGTCGGTTACGACGCCTACGTGGATATTGTCAAGCACAACAAGCCCGCCAAGCATCAGGAGCAGGCACTGGTCAACTACTTCCGTGCGCATACCAGTGAGGTCAATCAGCGCTTTGGTCTGAAGCTCGATGATCTGTCGAAGCTCAAGCCCTACACCGGTACGCATAACTCCGGCTACACGGAGTGCCAGGAGTTCTACGGCGCGATCACGCTGGAGAGCGAGGAGCCGTTGGCCAAACAGGTGGTGACGATGCTTGACGTGGCGATCCGAGGAATCGGCGACCATTGGCACGCCAAAATCCTGCCCGTGGATTTCGTCGTGGTGGAGAATACGCTGGGCAAGTTTGACCGAAAGGTCGTGCAGTTCAACAAGGTTCCCAACGACTGCCAACCGCTGGTGGGTAAGGGGATTTGACGACTGCCTCGCCCCGCAATACCCGCCAAGCGTCCCACTTTCGAGTAAGCGGTGACTTGCAAATAGTCCTCGATAGTCGCTATCATGTGGGACTCAAAATACCCCGACTCTCCGCGTAGGCGGGGGGTTCATCCGCAGAGGTGGCAAATGGCGCATAAAAAAGGTCAAGGCAGCACGACTAACGGCCGGGACTCAAATCCGCAGTACCGCGGAATCAAGCTCTACGGCGGACAGTCCGCCAAAGCTGGCGCAATCATTATCCGTCAATGCGGCACGCCCTTTAAGGCCGGCCACGGTGTCGGCATGGGTAAGGACAACACGCTCTTTGCCCTGACGAACGGCGTGGTTGAGTTCCAGGGCCGACGAGTCCATGTCCGCCCAACTGCCGACTGAGTTTTCGCCACGCGGCGACACTCAACCAACTGATTTACCGATGGGCGTCTCGTGGCGCCCATTTTTTTTGGACCTGAATCGAACTAAAAGGCCAGTCCTCTCCGATGGTCTTTGCCGGGGCTTGCTCCCAAAGATTTTGGGGCTGTCCCACGATCCATCCCGCATACGATGCTCGTCGATCAAGCTACCATCATCGTTCGCAGCGGTCGCGGAGGCGACGGACACGTCAGCTTTGCGCGGTACAAATACATCCCCAAAGGCGGGCCGGACGGCGGCGACGGCGGTAATGGCGGGGATGTCTGGCTCGTCGCCACCCCGGGCGTGGATACGCTCCTCGATCTGGCGGGACGGCACCATTGGGCGGCAGGCAACGGCGAACCCGGCGAATCCAAGCAATGTCACGGAAGACGCGGCGAAGATCTCGAAATCCGGCTGCCCCCCGGCACGCTCGTGTATGACGACCACACCGGCGAACTGATCGTTGACCTCCATAAACCGCATCAGCGGCTGCTCATCGCCAAGGGCGGTCGTGGCGGGTTTGGTAACGAACACTTCGCCACGCCGACCGATCAGGCTCCGCGAACCGCCACCCCCGGCGAGCCGGCCACTGAGCGCACGCTGCGGCTTGAGCTAAAGCTCATCGCGGACGTGGGGCTTATCGGAAAACCCAACGCGGGAAAATCGACCATGCTCTCGGTCATCTCCCGCGCCCGTCCGAAAATTGCAGACTATCCATTCACCACGCTGGAACCGAACCTGGGCATCGCTGAACTGTCGGGCCTGCGGCGCATTATTTTTGCGGACATTCCGGGCTTGATTCAAGGTGCGCATCAGGGGCACGGCCTGGGTACGCAGTTTCTCCGACACATCGAGCGGACAAGGTTGCTCGTGCACCTTCTGGAAGTAGAGCCTGCCGATGGCTCCGATCCTGTTGAAAACTATCACGTGGTGCGCAACGAGCTGGCAAGCTACTCGGAAGAATTGGCGCGAAAGCCGCAGATCATTGTGCTGACTAAGATGGACCTGCTCGCCCGCGAGGATGATCGCGCGGTAGCCAGGGAGATGATTGAACAGGCTCTGGGCACATCGGTGATGTGCGTCAGTTCCGCTTCAGGGCAGGGACTTGAGCCGTTGCTTGAGGAGTGCTGGAAGATTCTGGTCAAGCTGAAAGAAAATGCAGAGGTCGAAGCCTCGAAGGACGCAACTACCGATTGACTGGGGAGCGGATTTTTCGAGCGGCGGATCGGCAGAATAAAGACTTGAGCAGCAGGTTTCAGAAATATGAACATCAATGCCCTGGCAATTTCGATCGGCAACACCCGCACGCGCCTGGGGACGTTTGTGGATGGCAAGCTCATCGAGCGACAGTTCCTCACGAACCAGTCCATGTCCGCGTTGCCTGAAGTGTTGGCACAGACCTACTCAGCGCTGCGGGATAAAGGTGACGCTCCGGTTGTGCTGGCGTCGGTGAACCCGTCGCTGACTGACCGCGTGGCGCAGGCGGTGGCGCAGCAGCTTGGGCGGACGCCGTTGCGTATCGAGCGTGACCTGAAGGTGCCGATCGGCCGTCAGCTTGATCGTGAAAGCATTGTAGGTGAGGACCGTCTGCTGAACGCCGCCGCCGCCTATGACACGCTCAAATCGGCATGTGTGATCGTCGATGCCGGTACGGCTGTCACCATTGATTTCGTCGATGGTGCGGGCACGTTTCACGGCGGGGCGATCGCTCCCGGCGCGAGGATGATGCTCCAGTCACTGCAAGTGGGCACAGGGCAGTTACCCGAAGTTGAGCTGGCGCGACCGGAAGAACCGATCGGCCACAACACCGCCGAAGCCATGCGCTGCGGTGTGTTTTATGGTTTGCGCGGCATGGTGAAGGAACTGGCCGAACAATACGCCGAAATCGCCGGGAATTATCCGACCATCGTCGCCACCGGCGGTGACGCGGAACTGCTCTTTGGTGACTGGGAATTGATCGAGCGTCATGTGCCCGACCTTACTCTGCTGGGGATCGGTGTGACGCTTCAGACAGCCAGAACCGCCGACGAAGAATAGGATGATTCCGCTGCTGTCTGCGGGACTCCGCTACGAAAATCTGGGTGGTAATTCTCATGCCTCACGAGCCGACGCCATCCGAACTCGATGCGTTAATGCGGGAACGCACGACGCTGACGCTGCGCGTGTTCTGGGGAGCGATGCTGGCTGGACTGGTGCTGCTTTTTCTACTGGTTCTTTCGTTGTGGAGTAAAGATGCGGTACCCGACTCGCCGCCGCATGTCGCGCGAGGACTCGGCTACGCGGTCGTGATCATGCTCGTGACCCTCGTCCCGCTGGGCTATTTCATTCGCAATCAGCAATACAAGAAACACTGGCGGGGTGACGCGATCGCCCCGGCTGGATACCTGAGCGGGAATCTCGTGCTGTTTGTCTTTTGCGAGTTAATCGCCAGCGTTGGTCTGGCTGCGACACTCATCGCCCGCTCACACGGTTGGCAATATCTCACGGCGGTACCCGTGATCATCGCGGTTGCTGTGCTGGTGGTGAACTTTCCCAATGGTCGTGCGATGCTGCCCGCCCGGTCGTGATCCTTCGCGGTGGATTAGAATGGCGATCGGATTGGCCGACGCATTCGTGGTGCTGACTGTTCGCCCGCAGATGTCATAATCAATCTCCCTTCGCATGGATCTGCTCATGTCACCAATCAACTCGAAAAATCCGCAGGCGATAGAGCTTACCCCGCAGCACTGGCTGCGCTTGAGCTTCATGATCTGGGGCGCGCTCCTGGTGGGTCAGATCGTGTTCTTTGGCGTTGTGCTCTTTCTTCGCAGCAGCGGTCAGCAACCGATGGTCAATCAACAAACCGCTCAACTGCTGCTCATCATTGCGTCAGCGATGATCTTCGCTGTGATCCCGCTCGGTTACATGATCCGCCGCTCCTCATTCCTACGCGCTGCTGACAAGGAAGAAAAGGTCAAGCTCGGCATGTTGTTCGGCGGAAATCTGGTGTTCTGGGCTGCGTGCGAGGGCGTCTCGCTGTTCGGGATCGTCGGATTCCTGGTGGGGGGGCTGTGGCTTAATCTCATTCCATCGCTTGTGGCGTTTGTCATTCAGTTGCTTCACTCGCCGCGTCTGCCGGGCGACTCGATCTTTCCAACCATTAACCGATCTGATGTGCACCGCCCGTGAGTTCGACGGCACGAATCACGATTGTCACAGCACCCGCTCCCGGCGCGGTGGCAATGATCCAGATTCACGGTCCGGGTGCCGCTGCCATCCTGCGCAGCGTGACGGGTCATGCCGATTGGCCGGCTGGGCGCATGCGGCTCGCAACGCTGGCGGGCGTGGATCAGGGTTTGGCGGTGATGTTGCGCCCGGATTGGGCGCAGCTCATGCCGCATGGCGGGCCACGGGTGGTACGGCAGCTCGTGGAAAAAACGGTCGCATTGGGTGCGGTTTACGAGCAGTCCCCATCCGCGCGCGACATCTATCCGGAAGCCGTCAGCGACATCGAGGCTGACATGCTCGCGGCACTCGCGCGTGCCGCAAGCCCTGCCGCCGTCGATCTGCTTTTGGCGCAGCCGTGCTTGTGGACTCAGTGGTTGCACACGCTCTCTTCCTCGCAGGAGACCACACGGGAAGACCTGGGCAAGCCACTTCTACTGAATGAAAACGTACTGGCTCGATCGCGCGTGCTGGATCGGTTGATCGATCCGCCTGCGGTCGTCGTCGTCGGTCGGCCCAATGTCGGCAAGTCCACACTGACCAACCGGATGCTTGGCCGCTCGGTGAGCATCGTGGCGGACCTGCCCGGCACGACGCGCGACTGGGTCGCTGGTCTGGCGGAGATTCAGGGTGTGGCAGTGCGCTGGCTTGATACGCCGGGTGTCCGTGCGACCGACGACCCGATCGAGTCCCGCGCAATCACGCTGGCGTCACGGGTCATCTCCTCTGCGGATGTGCTCATTGCGATGCGCGACCACCGAATCGACTGGCCAGCACCCACGGAGCTGCCGCGCGAGCCTGATATCTGGGTGATAAACAAATCCGATCAGAGCCTTCCATCGGATGACACGCGCGGTGCCCTCCCCATCAGTGCTCAGACGGGTGAGGGTCTCGAACTCCTGACCCAGCGAATACTCACGACACTCGGACTGACGCCGCTCCACGAGGAACGGTGGGCGTTTTCGGATCGCTTGAAAAAGCTGGCTGTCGCATCTGACATAGCTGCACTCGCAGTTTATCTGGCTGAAAAATAGGTTTCCGTCTGCCTTCGGTTACGAGTGCAGCAAGCTCCCGCCGAGCGATTTTTCCGAGATCACAGAGAAACACACTCCCAGTCGCGGTCACTTCGCATCCAACACATCGACCGCTTTTTCAAAATACTCAGCACTGGGTACCGCGTGCTCCATGCCCGGCTGTTCGAGGTAGGCGGTGTGTTTGAAACCATCTGCGCGGAAAGCCACCTCCATGTCGTGAGTCAGATCGCGGTTGAAGTCTTTCTCGCCGGTCAGGAACACGAATTTTGTCTGCTCTCTGGCGAGTTTCAGCGGCTCTTCCGCGGGCGGCTTGTATTGAGCGGTCCAGACGTACTCGTCTTGGCCGCTCAGGGGAATATCACGGAAGTAATCGCAACCGACGATCGGGACGACGCCTCGGAAAACATCAGGATAGACGAGGCCGACGCGGCTGGCAGTGCGCCCGCCGCCGGAGAGCCCGACCAGATAAACACGGGCTGTATCGATGTCATAGCGCTGCCGCATGTTGATCGCGCCGTCGATCGCCAGCGCGAAGCGTCGTGCCATGGCAACCTGGTTGCCGGATTGATTCGCTCCGATCCAGATCAGGTGATGTTTTTCGAGAACGGGTAACCAGTCGGCAGGCGGGGCGCCTGGATCATCGGAATTGATCCAGACGATCAGGCCGTACTTCACGTCCTGTTTCGGCGCTGGGACATAGACCTCGAAGGACTCGTCCTTGATTTCGTAAGGTTCCTTCAGGCTGACATGCCGCCAGTCGAAACGCCTGGCAAGTTCGGACAGGCGGCTCAGATCGCTGCGCTTGTCGAAGGTGATGGTGAACGCGCCGGTTCGTGCGGATGGCTGAGTTGCCTGCCCCAACGCAGGCGCGACAAGCAGCAGCAGGAGAACGAACACCAATCGAGTCGCGCTGTTCATGGGAGTGTCGCAGTGGTCGGCTCGGATGCTGCCCGTTTACGGCGTGGATGTCTGCGATCCGCCTTCGCCGGCAATACTCGAGCGCATCGCGGTGTCCGCCTGTACGTTGCGCATGCGGTAGTAATCCATGATGCCCAGATTTCCCTTGCGGAAGGCGTCCGCCATTGCCTTGGGTACCTCCGCTTCCGCGAGCACAACCAGTGCGCGGTTGCGCTGGATCTCGGCCTTGTTCTCCTGCTCGACGGCAACCGCGCTGGCGCGGCGTTTTTCCGCCTCGGCTTGGAATCGCTTGGCGTCCGCGGCAGCTTGATCCGCCTGGAGCTTGGCGCCGATGTTTTCGCCCACATCCACGTCGGCAATATCCACCGAAAGAATCTCGAAGGCTGTCCCGGCGTCCAGACCCTTTTCCAGCACCGACTTACTGATGCGGTCGGGGTTTTCCAGTACCGCCTTGTGGCTGCTGGCCGAGCCGATCGTGGTGACGATGCCCTCGCCAACACGGGCGATGATCGTTTCCTCAGTCGCTCCGCCGACGAGTCGGGCGATGTTGGTTCGCACGGTGACACGCGCTTTGACCTTTAGCTGGATGCCGTCCTGCGAGACCGCGTCGATCGTCTCGCGCCCCTTGGTTGAGTCAGGACAGTCGATGACTTTGGGATTCACGCTGGTGTGTACCGCGTCGAGAATATCGCGGCCCGCAAGGTCGATGGCACAGGCGGTGTCATAAGGCAGGTTGATCTTGGCGCGGTCGGCTGCGATCAGCGCGGTCACGACAGTCGGAACCCGCCCGCCTGAGAGGTAGTGGGCTTCGAGTTGGTCAGAGCTTAGGTCGAGGCCTGCTTTGATCGCTCGGATGCGCGAGAGCACGATCACGCGCGGGTCCACCTTGCGCAGCTTCATTCCGATGAGCTTGCCGAAGCCGACACTGGCACCCGATGTCAACGCCTGAATCCAGATGCTCAGAAACTGCCCCACGACCGCGAAGATGATGATCATGACGATCGCGGAAACGATCAGAACGGCAATGAGAACCTTATCCATGTCAACCCCTTTCGAAAGGAAGAACATGGTGCATCATACAACGATCTGACCTTTCCGCAGGCCCGTCATTTCAGCCTGCCGCGTGAGAGGGCGTCGCCGGCGGCAGCGGCCGCAATTCGGTGTGCGGAGACCCGTACCGCTATAATCGCCGCGTGCCCAGGGTGGTGGGCGGTACCGAGGACTCATTTCATGCGCGCGATCGTCACCGGCCAGGTCGGGATGGATAAGAAAGACTACCTCAACAAAGTCGCGCGCCTTGCCGGCGAGCGCGGCGAGTCGATCGAGGTGTTCCACGTCGGCGACATGATGTACGACGAGGCCCGCGACGTGCGGCCGGGACGCATCCTCGACCTGCCGCTTTCACGGCTCAACTCGCTCCGTCGTGCCGCGTTCAAGGACATCCTCACCCAGTCCGAGGGCAAGCGGAATCTGCTGGTCAACACGCACGCCACTTTCCGCTGGCGTCACGGCCTTTTTTCCGCATTTGATTTCGATCAGGTCCGCAAGCTCGCCCCCGACATGCTCATCTGTCTCGTGGACAATATCGAGGTCGTTCATAACCGGCTCCACGGCGAACACACGCTCGACGCGACGCTCAAGGACCTGATGGTCTGGCGCGAAGAGGAGATCATGGCCACCGAACTGATGGCCCAGGCGGTCTCCAGTGTGTCCGGCAGGCGGAACTTCTACGTCCTGTCGCGCGGACGACATCAGGACACGATCGAGACCTGTTACCGGCTGATCTGCAAGCCGCAGATGCGCAAGGTGTATCCGAGCTTTCCCATGAGCCACGTGGTCGATATGCCGGAAGTGCTCGCGGAGATCGACCGCTTCCGAGCATCACTGGCGAAACATTTCATATGCTTTGACCCCGGCGATGTGGACGAAAAACTGCTGCTCGATGCAGCGATCGCGGCTGCGAAAGAGGGCCGCGACTTCGTCGAGATGAAACCCGGCTCCTTCACGGGCTCGGCCGGCCAAAGCCTGCGGGTTTCGGTCAAGCAGGTGCTCGACATCGCCGGCGACGTGGACGGGCAGATCTACGCACGCGACTTCAAGCTCGTGGACCAGAGCGACATGATCGTTTCACTCGTGCCGGAACTTCCCGGCGGCGTGCCGGGACTGTCCAGCGGCGTCGAGCGCGAGTTGCACCACGCCTTTGAACACGGCAAAGAGGTGTACGTCGTGTGGAAGCCGAAGAAAAACCCCAGCCCGTTCATCACCGAGACGGCTACCAAGGTTTTCAAATCCGTCGAAGAAGCACTGACGTATTTTGAAAACACGGGGATGTTCGCCCAGGTCAACCTGTTTGGGCATTGAGACCAGAGACATTGAAGGAGATGCCGGGAGTCCCTGTTTGGCCTCGGTCTCGGCTTACTTTATCTCCGCGGCTCTACGATTCCGGGTATTCTTCCCGACTGGCGTTTTACCAGGCTTTGGTTACAATGGCGGACTTTCCACCGGGCATCCGTCCCGGCCAAACGAGGTGACTCATGTACGCGATCATCGAAGACAGCGGCACGCAGATCAAGGTTTCTCAAGGCGATGTGATTCAGGTGGCACTGCGCGACCTGCCCGCCAATGCCGCGACATTGACCTTTGACCGCGTGCTCTTTGTAGGTGGGGGCGAAGGTGCTGCGAAAATCGGCGCCCCGCTGGTCGCCGGCGCGAAAGTGACCGCCGACGTACTGGGCGAAGGCAAGACCGACAAAGTTGAGATCTTCAAGTTCCGCCGTCGCAAGACCTATCGCCGCCATCGTGGCCACCGGCAGGATTTCATTAAAGTCAAGATCACCGGCATTCAGGCGTAAATGCTCCGTGCCGCACGCGAATGACGCGGCCAACGACATCGAAATAACACTGTTTGACGAGGCCGAGGCGACTCGGCCTTTTCATTGCGCAGCGAATAGCTCTTGACGATTCGTTTCAGCATCGGTTTGGTAAGACAATCCGAGCGAGGCCAGAAAAAAGGCCGGCACCTTTCGGCACCGGCCCTTTGTTACGTCAACTGAATACGCAACAGCATCACTGCTTACTTGCAGCATTCCTTGCACTGTTCGGTGCACTTGCCGTCCTTGCAGCAGTCCTTCATGTCACAGGATGACTTGTCCTTGCAACATTCGGTGCATTTGGGCTGTGCCTTGCAGCAGTCTTCGCCTGCGTAGGCCTGCGAAGTGGTAAAGCCCGTCAGCATCGCTGCGGACGCCAGAATTGCGCTCAACATGAGAGTCTTCATCATTATGCTCCTTCCCGCGCGCTCGATGGAGGCGCGGGATTAGTTTGAGAATTAGAAAAAGAACGGAAAACAAAAAGAATCAGCGAAAACGAAAGGATTTCTCAAACCGTCGGGGGGCCGCGCGGCGCATGGACTTCCCGCGCAAGATCAAAGACGAGATAAATCAGTTCGGAGTGTTGTGCAATCTGCGTTGGTGCAGCCGGCACGAGCACATCGCGCTGCGGATTGATCCACGCGACCGGCACGAACGTTTTTGCAGGAGCAGGCGCATCACCACGCGCCAAGACATCCACTGCCTGGCCCGGCCGCACTTCACAGCGCGGCATATTCACCGGCTCGTGGCACGACACCACGGGCTTCTTCTCAACCTGACAACATGCGTGAGCGGTGTGATGGTCGTTACCGCAGGGCGAGCCATCGGCGCACCACATCGTCGGCACAGCCATCGCCGGCAGGATCACTGCCGCCTGGAAGATCAGAACCAGCGCCAAGATTTTGTGCCGGATCAACCCCATGACACCCATTATACGCCTTTCCTCGGACTTGGATCGGTAAAAAAACGGCTGGTCTTTCGTTTTTGTCACCTGGAGCCGTCAACAACTGTTTGTGACGAATTTACCGGCGAGGAAGTCTGTTTATAGGTTTTCTAAAATAGCGTTACGGATGCTTCATCCCTGTTATTGGCGGGACGGCGCAGCCTGATGCGGCAGAGGTAGAGCGATGGCCGGAGACCGGGGCACCGGCTTGACCCATTCGACGCTCTTTACCACACTAGCCGCTCCTTCTAACCAACAGGATCGCACTTATGGCACGTCAGGACGCTTTTTCTCCCACTCCCGCGGATAAGTTCACTTTCGGCCTGTGGACCGTAGGCAATCCCGGCCGTGATCCGTTCGGTGAGCCTACACGGGTAAAACTCGATCCGGTAAAGATCGTGGATCTCTTAGGCGAGGTGGGCGGCGTCTATGGCGTGAATTTCCACGACAACGACCTGATCCCGATTGACGCGACAGTCGCCGAAGCGGACACGATCAAGCGTGATTTCAAGAAGGCACTCAAGAGACAAAATCTGCGCGTGCCGATGGCCACGACCAATCTGTTTTCCGATCCGGTATTCAAGGACGGTGCATTCACCAGCAACGACGCGGAGATTCGCGCGTATGCGATTCAGAAGACGATGCGAGCGATGGAGCTGGGTGCCGAGTTTGGAGCGAAGATTTATGTCTTCTGGGGTGGCCGCGAGGGAACCGACACCAACGCGAGCAAGGATCCGGTCAAGGCGGTCGAGTGGTTTCGTGAGGCGATGAACTTTTTATGCCGTTATTCGATGGATCGTCGGTTCGGCTACCGCTTTGCACTGGAAGCCAAGCCGAATGAGCCGCGCGGTCACATCTTCGCGCCGGTCACCGGCTCGTACCTGGCGTTTATCTCTACCCTTGACCATCCTGAGATGGTTGGCGTCAATCCTGAGTTTGCCCACGAGCAGATGGCGGGGCTTAACTTCGTGCAGGTCGTGGCCGAGGCGCTGGCTGCCGGAAAACTTTTTCACATTGATCTCAACGACCAGGAGGTAGGACGATTCGATCAGGATCTCCGCTTCGCCAGCCAGAATTACAAACACGCTTTCTTCCTCGTAAAGCTGCTGCTGGATAACGGATACGCCGGGCCGAAGCACTTCGACAGCCACGCCTACCGCACGGCTGACTACGCGGATGTGAAAGCCTTCGCCCGCGGTTCGATGCGGTCGTACAAAATTCTTGAGGACAAGGCCCGTCGCTACAACAGCGATCGACAGATTCAGGCGCTGCTCCGCCGCATCGTCAACGACAACGCCAAGCTGGCGCGTCTGACCGCGAGCTACTCGAAAGCCAATGCGAAGGCCCTGCTGGACGCCGACTTTAACCGACAGAAGCTGGCTGCCCGTTCTCTGCCTTATGAGGAGCTGGATCAGTTGGTGTTCGATTTGTTGATGGGCGAGCGTTGAGAGAAACGAAATGTCGTCGTCTTGACCGATGCGCTTGTCAGCGGGCGATCACTCGATTTCCCGTGACATTTCGATCATCGTCGCGCGAAATCCCCGCTTTCTGAAAAAATCCTGTGCGACATGATTGGCTGCTGCGCTTTCGAGGATGATTCGCGGGGCATGGTGCTCAGCCATCCAAGCGATGACGCCTTCGAGCAGTGCGCTCGCCACCCCGCGACGGCGTGCTTTTTCAGCCACGACCAGATCGTGCAGAAATCCGCACGAATCCATCAGGCGGTTCCAATCCCTGCCCTCGAGTCGCGCATAGGCGTAGCCGAGGATTTTCGCTTCGCCTTTGGTGTGATTTGAGGCAGCAACGAGGACGAGAGCTTTTTTATTCTGCAGTTCACGGCCGAGCCAGTTTTCGTAGCCGGGTTCGATCGGTTCGTGCAGAATGGCGAAACGCTGACGGTCCCACTCATGGTGCAGGCGGACCATGAGGCCGGCGAGTTGCGCTACCTGCGGCAGATCAGCGGAACGGGCGGTGCGGACTTCAAAACCTGATTTGCTCATCGGCAGCTCTCCTTGAGTCAGGACTCGTAGCCGTGTGCGTGTAGAATCGCCACTCATTGGACATATGGCCCACGTGAAACTTCTTTTCCTCAACCAATACTACTGGCCCGACAGTGCCGCGACGGCGCAGATGCTCACCGATCTCTGCGAATACCTCGCGTCGCCATCCGGCGGCAATCACGAGGTCCACGTCCTCGCGTCGCGGGGAAATTACGATGCCGGTTCGCAGGTCGGCAGAAAGACCAGCCGTTATGAAGTCCGCAACGGCGTACACATCCACCGGGTTCGTGCGGCGGCATTCGGTAAGCGGAGCATGGCCGCCCAGGCGATCGATTTTGCTTCCTTTCATCTGCTGGTGGGTCTGCGCACGCTGATGGCCTCGTGGCGGTACGACGCGATGGTGACGCTCACCACACCGCCGCTGATCGGCATCTATGCCACCCTTGTCCGTGCGGTCTCGCGCACCAAGCATGTCTGCTGGGTGATGGATCTGCATCCAGATTGTGAGTTCGCGTTGGGTGTGATGAACCCGCGTCAATTCCTGCCTCGAATCTTTGCGTGGCTCAACGACCTCCATCTGCGCAAGGCTGACGGCTGCGTTGTGCTGGGCGAGTGTATGCGACAACGGTTGCTGGATAAGCGGATTCACGAAGAGCGCATCAAGCCAATTCGACTCTGGGGCCATGATCAGCAGGGACAGACACCCGGCGAACCGGAGGCGAATCCGCTTCGACGTGAGCTGGGTCTCCAGGGAAAGTTCATCGTCGGCTACTCCGGCAACGCGGGATACATCCACAGCTTTGAGGAGATCACCTCAGCGGCACTGGCGTTACGTGACGATCCGAGGTTTTTCTTTCTCTTCATCGGCGGAGGACGGCGACTCGCGGATGTCAAGACTTTTGGCGAGACGCATAAGCTGACGAATCTTTGTGTGCTGCCATATTTCCCTCGCGAGCAGTTAGCGCACTCACTGGCACTGCCCGACGTACATCTGATCAGCCTGAAGCCGGGACTCGAAGGCATCTCGGTTCCGAGCAAACTTTACGGAATCATGGCTGCTGCTCGTCCTGCGATATTCGTCGGCCCTCGTGAAAGTGAAACCGCCCGCGAGATACAACGGATCGAGTGCGGCAGGTCGATCAACAACGGCGACACAGCCAGTCTGATCGCAGCATTGTGCGAACTGGTGGCTGATCCGACGCTGCGGCAACGCATGGGACAAAACGGTCGGGCGGCTTTTGACTCCACCTACAACGCACAGGCGCGGTGTCAGGAGTGGCGAACATTTCTGGAAAACCTGACACACCGTGGCTAAACCCACGCGGATAGTTGAGCAGCAGACTTGCGTGCTGCTTGCTTTGATCACGACATGGGAAAACGCATCAGCCGCGAGAAATCGGACGGCTGATTTTGCGTGGATGACCCGTAAATATGGTTGTACGCTATAATTACCGTCACGGTAAGGCGTGGTTTTTCGGCGTGGATAGCATTTTCCGCGTGGAAAGCGGAGAATACTTGGGTTTTTTGCGGGGTAAGTAAGGCTTGTAAAAATCATTGAGTGGAGTACGAAATGCCGCTCTCTGCCGCATAGAGTGCAGGGGCTATTTGTAACGGCCTGCCTGGTTTGCTTGACATCAACATCAGTGATTGGAAGGGTCATGAACGCTGCACGCTCGTCCGTTCGTTTGTTCAGCACGCATCGGAAGCCGCATCGCGGGTTCACGTTGATCGAGCTGCTGGTTGTCATCAGCATCATCGCGCTGCTCATCGGCATCCTTTTGCCGGCATTGAGCGCAGCCAAGCGGGTCGCCAAGCGCACCACCTGCGCATCGAACCTTCGTCAGATCGCGTTGGCGACTGTGCCTTACCTCAACGATTTCCGTGAGAGCATCTACTGGCTCGGTGCGGATGTGGAACTCGACGGCATGGATTGGTACGTGTACGGCGGAAGAAAGACCGGCAACCTCTATCTGGGGCAGGGCGGCTTGTTCAACAACGAGGCTTTTCGCCCGCTCAACCAATACGTCGGCGACAACATCGAAGTATTCCGCTGCCCTCACGATGTTATCCCCGTCGCATGGGCGGACGGCAACACTCACTTTGACTGGGTAGGCAACAGTTACTCATTCAACTCGATCGGCAATCCGCTCGGAGTGCATGTAGAGGGTGTCAACGGTCTGGCGGGCAAACGGCTTCAGGACATCAAGGTGCCATCCATCACCTTGGTGTACATGGATACCTCGCTGCACAAATCGCCCGGATCATGGCATGGCAAAAACGGCAATATCGCACTGGCGGATGGCCACGTGGAGTTCCGCGGGCTGCCCAGCGATTCCGATACAGCCTATTCCTGGAACCCGTGAGCGGCGGGGCAGCTTGCACCAGAGGCAGACGTCGGGTCAACACATCCGCCTTTTACGGTGTCGATCAACACCAGCACCAGCAGCAACAGCGTTGCGCCCGCCAGCACGCCGGCGGACCACGCTGAGTTTTCGCTGATGCTCATCAATTTGAAAGCCGGCATGGAGTATGCGGCAAAGACTACCGCTGTCAGGATTCGTCGCGCCGGTTGGCAAGGTTGCGTCGCGCAATCCGCGGGACGCAGCAACAAGATCAGCGTCGGGATCGCCAGCAGCAGATAGTGGAGCCATACGAGGTCAGCGGACAGAAGCATGATGAGGCATCCGATGGTGACGGCTCGCGCGTCGGACAAAAAGCGAGGCATGTCTGAATCCGTCGGAGTCTTTGATCGTTGTCGCCAGCCGATCCAGCAGCAGACGGCAAAGGCGAGACAACCCAGGAGCAGGAGCGCCATTTCACAATGCCAGTGAGTCAGTTCGTAGAGGATGCGTGCCAGCGAGACATTGCCGGCGGAGACTGCGGGATTCGCTTCGAGCATGAATCGTCTCAGGCCGTGCCACCAGTCGATCCAGATTCGTGCCGAGCCAAAATAAATCGCGGAGAAGATGAACGAACTGATAGCCGCGATCGTGCCGCCTGTCGCCTGTGTCGCCAGCGTGCGAAATCTGCCTTCGATGATCCAGACTACCGCCAGCAGTCCGGGTATCAATGCGAGATTAGGCTTGAACATGCAGAGCAGACCGAGAAGTGCGCCGGCCAGCGCATCGCGGCTGGGTGTCGAAGGGCGGCGGATCAATACGAGATAAAGCGCGATGCAGCCGACCTGAATTTGATTGACGTTTCCCACACCCAGGTCGGAAAAGTAAGCGGTGGTGAAGAGGAGTATGGCCACCGCTGCCAGCATCGCTTCGAGGCAGGAATAGTTGCATGTCTTGGCGATCAGGATCAAGCCCGCGACCATCGACACCAGACAGATGATCTGGAATACCGTGTAGTCAAGCTCGTAATCTCCCGTCGTGATCGCGCCCAGAAGCGAGTAGAGAAACGGAGTGGCGGTGATCTCGAATTGTTGCCGTTTCGCCAAAGCTTCCGCGTAGCGTGTGCCTCGATCAGCGGGCGTCAGCGCACGGGTCATCTCCGCGGGAATGCGTCGGGCGGAGTCTGCTGAGTAAATGGCTGAGCGGCTGGCTGAGGCCGTCTGGCCGACCGCCCAGAAATGCAGATAGTCCAGACCGACCGATGCACGTCCGATGCTCCAATTGTTGGCGATGGCACCTACGAGAAGCAGCAGTGCGAAAATCCATTGAGGGCGTGTCCGGGAGGCACGGAAGCCCGGCTGCCCATCACAGGTGGGGATGGAAGAGAGAGACATGAGGCCCAATGGTAACAGGCTGCGATCAGCACCCGGCGAGCTTGCGCAGCCGCGGCTGCCCGGCACGACTTCCGCACAAGCGTTAAAATTACGGTATCGCGTTTGGTTCGATCCTCATCAACCCATTATCAGAAACGGAATGTCATTCCATGGCTAAAACCACCAGGACGTTCGGCGTGGGAATCATCGGTACCGGCTGGGTTGCAGGTGCCCATATCGACAACTTCAAACGGGTCGCCGGCTGCGAAGTCGTCGCAATCCAGTCACGCAACAAAGCCAAAGCCCGCGCCAAGGCGCAGGAGCACAGCGTGGCTGCGGCTGCTGCCTACGACGACCTTGATGCGTTTCTCCGCCATCCCGGTCTGGATATTGTGGTTATCTGCACGCCGCACCCGAACCATCCCGCCGAGACAATCGCCGCCGCCAGAGCGGGCAAGCACATCGTGATTGAAAAGCCAGTCGCGCTGGACCGGGTGAATCTCGACAAGATGATCGCCGCCGTTGATAAAGCCAAAGTCAAGACCAGCGTCTGCTTTGAGCTGCACTGGATGGGGTTGTTCAAAAACATTCAGGCGATTCTTAAGCAGGGATTGATCGGCAATGTGTTTTACGGTGAATGCAGCTATTTCCACGGCATCGGCCCGTGGTACGGACAGTGGTCGTGGAATGTAAAGCAGAAAATGGCAGGCGATGCACTGCTCACCGCAGGCTGTCATGCACTGGAAGTGCTGATCTGGTGCATGGGCAGTCCCGTTGTCGAAGTGGCGGCCATGAGTAATCGCAGTCTGAAGAATCCGCTGAAGTACGAATACGATCCGAACAGCGTGGCAATCCTAAAGTTTGCCAACGGTGCGATTGGCAAGGTCGCGACGAGCATCGAATGCCGTCAGCCGTATCTTTTCCCCGTGCTTTTCCAGGGTGACAAGGGGACGATCTGGAACGACAACCTTTCGACGATGGATTGGCCGGGCACACCCAAGGATCGCTGGGCGAAAATTCCCGCAGCGATGCCCGACTCCGGCGATGTGAACGATCACCCGTATCTGGGACAGCTTGAATACTTCGTGGACTGCATCCGCACCGGCACGCGACCGCACAATGATCTGAAGGCCAGCGCCCACGCTCACCGTGTCATCTTCGCGATCGATCAGGCGATTCGGACCAGGAAAAACGTGAAGGTGTCGTGAGGGTTGATTATTTTGGCTTACGCGGCTCGCCGGTCATTGCGGTGCGCGTAAATCCCCGCCGAGGTTTCGGTCGCGCTGATGGGTGCGCCAGTGTTCGCATCAAGTGGTGTTTTCGTGCGGCGGCACGGCGGTGTTCTGCATGGCGTGGCGCGTGCTCCAGCGGTGATTAAACGCAGCGAGGTCGCGGTACTTCCCTTGGAGGAACCCTCAAATTATTTCGCGTCAGCAGACGTGCAGCTGACGATGAACTGAGCGTCCAACATGTCGTCGATGAAAGAGCCTGCCCATCCACCGCTTATGCTGTTTGATTGCTTTCGTGGAAACTTCAAGTCCGCTACCATGGCTCGACTATGGATTACATCCTCCCCATCGCGACACACAACGCCATCATTGAAGCCGCATACAGGAAGCGAGGCTATCACGCCGACGAAGCCGGGCAGGCCGCTCGGTTCTGTGAGCTGGCAGCGTGGCACGGGATCAAGACGCACAACGGCCTCAAGGCGCTGCACCTTGACGACCACTTCGGCAGCGGAAACAAGAAATCACCCGGCTGCGTGCCCGGCGCGAAAATCGAAAAGCTGTCGTCAGGGCGGTTCAAGGCGGCGCAACGGTGGAACGCACACAAGAAACTCGGTCAGGCTGTCGCGTTTGAAGCGATGGATACCGCGATCAAGCTCGCCGATGAGTACGGCGTCGGGATCGTCAGCGTGGACGAGGCGTTTCACTACCTCTGGGGAGGCGGCTATGTGATGGATGCCGCCAAACGCGGCTACATCGCATACACCAACTGCACCGCCGCACTGGCGGAGGTCGTTCCCTTTGGAGGGAAGCACGCGACGCTCGGCACCAATCCTCATTCGTGGGGATTCCCGACCACGGAGGCCATCGGCTTTCCGATCGTGATCGACTGGGCGACCAGCACCGTTGCCATGGGGCGCGTCCAGCAATTCATCCGTGAGGGCAAGCCGCTCCCGCCCGGATGCGCGGTTGATGAAACGGGAAAAGAAACGACGGATGCGACAAAGGTCAAAGCTCTGCTGCCCTTCGGTCAACATAAGGGCTACGGCCTGTCGCTGATCGACGAATTGGTTGCTGCGTTCATCGGTGGCTCGCTGCCGACGATCCGTTCGCGGCCGGAGATCGCCCCGGCAGGAGAAAAGACGACACCGAGCTTTTTCTTCCAGGTGATTCATCCGGAGGCGATGAATTGCGGCCAGTTCGCCCGGAGCCGATCACAGGCGCAGAATGTCAAAGCAGTGCTCGAGGACATTCTGGGTCACGGCAACTCTCCGCCGTCCGGCCGAACCATGCTTCCCGGCCAGATCGAGCACGAAGCCGCCATGCGCAGCCGTAATGCCGGCGGGCTGCTTTTCACCGAGGCTGAGATCGGCGAATTTGTCAAAATCGCCGGGGAAGTCGGCATCCCCCTCCAGGCAGAAAATTTAAATCGTATTTGACTTTTCCCGACCGATTGGTAAAATACCAGTTGAACTATGGCGCCTCGCCGGATGCAAGGCTGTTCCGGGGATGATTCTCGGAGGAGGCCATCCGGTTGCAGGCGGCTGGTTGCGGCAGGAGTCCGCGGCTCGCTGTCTAAGCCGTTCGTGATTTCCCGTTTGGCGGATCGGTATCGCGGTTCGGGTTGTGCAGATGCCGCCACGCAATGTTTATGATGAACTTTTATTTTTGGGAGCACCTTATGCGCCACTCTCACCGTCTCATTGCTGGTGTTCTTTTCCTTTCGCTGCTCGCACTGGCGGGCTGTGTCGAGCTGGTCGGCCAGCGACTGTCGCTGAGCTTTGATGAAAAAACCGACACGCTGAGATTGCTGATTTTTTACGACGGTATCCACGAGAAGCCCGGAAACCATGGCGATAACGGTGCGGTACAGATCCCCAAGTTCGTGGCAGACGGAGACATGATGCTTTTCGACTGGTTCGGCCACATCAAGATGGCGGACATTCGCACTGTCCCGGACCCCAACGAACCGTTAGCGGAGGTACAGACCGCTCTCGCCGCGTCACTCAAGACCATGCCGATCGGCCACTACCGCGATGCACGAGGTCACATCGGGGCCGCCCAACTGGTCACTATCTCGAATGCCCGCGAACTCATCAAAAAACTCAACGCTGCGATCAACAAGTCATCAATCTCATTCGACCTGCCGGACATGCCGCGCACGACAGAGATCTGGAAAGCCGCCGCCGCCAAGGATCATCAGTGGTTCACGCTCGATGGGCAGGCTGTTCGTCTGGCCTTCCCGGTTCAGCCCGGTGAGTGGCGTCTCATCAAAGCCAAAGGGCTGTGGGAGTTGTTCAACGGGATTCAACTCGACGATCAGACAGCCGATGGCCGCGCAAAGAAGCTCGAGGATGCCCGCAAGCTGGTATCCCTGCTGGCGACCTGCACGATTTCCTATGAAGAAGCCGACGGAATGGTTTCCATCATGCTGGGGAATCGCAGTTCTTCCAATACGTATCGCCTGTCCATCATCCACGATGAATACGAGCCGAGTCTGGAGCCTGTGGTGACGCACGAGGTACCGCTCGATCTGGATGATGCGATCGCGCGATTCGTGATTCACAAAGTGGATAAGCCCGCGCCGGGTGTTGCGGAAATCATTTCCGCCGGCCCGCCGGAAGTCGTCCCCGCAGCCCTGCTGCGTGCCGCGACGGGAAAGGACGATTCGATTCAGGAAGCCGCTGTTGAAAAACTTTCGGAGTGGGCCAGGCAATGGAATGCGTCGCAGGGCGCGCCTGCCGCACCGGAGATCTTTGACCAGCAGAAGTGGAATGACTGGCTGTTGAATGTGGATCGGATTCCGAATGAGTTGATGCCTGATCCGAAACCTCCTGCGCCGCCGCCACCGCCGCCCGTGCCGCCGGATTCGGAGCCGGAGGAATGAGCGGGACAGAATGAGGATGTTGTCGCACGGACGATTTACTTCTTGGGCTTGCTCTCCCAACGGGTGTACCACTCCATCAGGTCAGGTGTTGGGGCCCCATGGTGGATCGTGACACGTTTGCGTTCCGGCAGGTAGTTTCCCAGGTGCCAGCCGTTGGGGTGATAGATCATGAAGTCGCCGGCATCCATAGACGCACGGATTGCATTGGGCATGGCCTTGCAGTATTCGAGATGTACTCGATCGCGGGCGCAATACTCCGACTGATTGAGGTTGCCCGTCGCCGCCGCTGCAGCGGTCTCGCCCGGCAGATCAAAATCGCGCAGGTAACTGCCGGGTACATACCAGGTGCAGTTGTCCTCGTACAGAGGGCAGTTGATCTGGTTAAACCACATCGGGTTTGTATTGATCCGCCGGAACTCCTCGACATCCGGCACATTGCTGGTCTCGCGGATATCCCGATGCCAGGCCGTCGCCCCCGGAGCCTCGCTCGGCTCGATCAGCAGGCCCATCCGGCTTACGCCGTAGTTATTCATGTCGTGTCTGGGGGAGAGCAGTTGATGAATGGCATCGACGAGTACCGGCAGCGACAGGTAATCGTGAAAGGGCTTTAGCTCGTCCTCGGTGAGATAGTTGGCGATCGGTTGGAGCCGCTGAGCGTTGGGGCCGCGCGCTTTGCGGGCCAGCTCAGGCACACGCACGGATGCTTTTCGTAGATCGCTGATCAGCGAAGAAGGGAGAATGCCACGGAATATGACATAACCTTCCTTACGGTACTGATGAATCATCTCTTCACGGAACTCAAATGACATTGGAAACCTTTCAGGTGACAGACGTTTCAATGTATTGTCGGACACGAGTACAAAACCGCAAGATGACAGTGAAACCACCGTTGAAAGAAAGATTATGCCCGCATTAACCTGGCCCGTCCTCACCCGTTACACCGGCACTCAACTGCTGCACGTCGCGCTGCCGCTCGGCGGCATCGGCACCGGCACGATCTCGCTCGGCGGTCGCGGGCAGTTGCGTGACTTCGAGCCGATGAACAAGCCGAATAAGGGCTACGTTCCGAACAACACCTTTTTCGCGCTGCACGTCAGGCAGGGACGCCAGACAGTGACACGCGCTCTGGAAGGTGCGATTGATCCAATTCAATTTGAAGGTCACTCCGGTTGCGCCGTACAGAACCACGGCTTCCCGCGCTTTCGTAAGGCTGAGTTCCTCGGCGCTTATCCGCTCGGTCAGGTCGTGCTCTCAGACCCTGGCGTGCCTGTCGCCGTGCGACTCGAAGCGTTCAACCCGTTCGTGCCCGGTGACACGGAAGCGAGCGGCATTCCCATCGCTGTGCTGCGCTACGTGCTGAAGAACAAGACCGACAAGCCGCTCACTGCGACAGTCGCAGGCTCGATGGAAAACTTCATCGGCTGCGATGGTAAGGGCAGCCGGGGCGACAACAACGTGAACGAGTACCGCACGTCCGCTTCAGAGAGCAAAAACGGAGTGCGCGGCATTTTCATGCGATCCGTCGGCCTCGATGCAAAAAACGAGTTCAACGGCACGCTGTCGCTTGGCACGACGGCGACTTCCGGGGTCAGTTACCGTCTCGCGTGGTCGCCGCAGGGTTGGGGCGCGGGGAAAATCGATTTCTGGGACGACCTTACCGACGATGGCCGTCTTACGGACCCTCCGACCCCTGACAGCTCGCACGCAGGCGGAACGCAGGCCAACCCAACCGCGTCACTTGCCGTTGAAGTGCGCATTCCGCCGCGTGCCACGCGCGAGGTGACTTTTTTCATCTCGTGGCATTTTCCGAATCGCAAGACGTGGACACCGATGAAGCAGGATGAAACCGTCCCCCTCGGCCTGCCGGGTCAGCCCGACCCGAACCATATCGGCAACCATTACTGCGTGACCTATGCTGATGCGTGGGATGCCGCGGTGAGGACTGCCCCGCGACTCGCTGAGCTTGAAGCGGCGACGGTAAAGTTCGTTCGTGCGTTCTGCGACGCCGACCTGCCGCACGTCGTGAAAGAGGCTGCCCTCTACAACACCAGCACGCTGCGCACTCAGACCTGTTTTCGTACCGCCGACGGTCGGTTCTATGGCTGGGAGGGTTGCGCGGATGATGTCGGCTGCTGCCACGGCTCATGCACACACGTGTGGAACTACGAGCACGCCAGTGCGTTTTTATTCGGTGCTCTTGCCCTTGATGCGCGCGAGACTGAGTTCATCTTCGCCACGAACGATCACGGCCTGATGAGCTTCCGAATCAACCTGCCGCTGGCCAAGGCGCAGGCATGGCAACTCGCCGCTGCCGATGGACAGATGGGCACGCTCATGCGGCTGTACCGTGAATGGCAACTCTCCGGCGACGATGCGGCACTGCGCCGCCTGTGGCCCAAGGCACGCAAGGCGATGGAGTTTTGCTGGATCAAAGGCGGCTGGGATGCTGACCGCGATGGCGTGATGGAAGGCTGCCAGCACAACACGATGGATGTCGAGTATTACGGTCCCAATCCGCAGATGGGTACGTGGTATCTCGGCGCGCTGCGTGCCTGCGAGAAGATGGCGAATTATCTTGGTGAGCACGATTTCGCCGCCGAATGCCGCCGGTTGTTTGAAAGCGGCCGCGCGTGGATGGATGAGCACCTCTTTAACGGCGATTACTACGAGCATGAAATCCGCCCCTCGACAAAGGAATCGGATATCGCACCGGGCCTGCGACACGAAAGCATGGGCGCGCGAAACCTTGTTGAGCCGGAGCTGCAACTCGGCGCAGGTTGCCTCGTCGATCAACTCGTCGGACAGTACACGGCAGAGGTGCTCGGTTTGGGCTACCTGCTCGACCCGAAAAAAATACGCAAGACGCTCGACTCGCTCATGCGCTTCAACTTCAAGCGCGACCTCTCAGCACACTTCAACTCGATGCGCAGTTACGCGCTTCAGGATGAGGCTGCGATGCTGATGGCCAGCTACCCGCGCGGTCGGCGCCCTGCGAGACCGTTTCCCTACTACGGCGAGGCGATGACCGGTTTTGAATACACCGCAGCCGTACACATGCTGTACGAGGGCATGACGAAGCAGGGGCTGGAAGTGTTCAAGGCGGTGCGCGACCGCCACAACGGCGAGCGGCGCAACCCGTTCAACGAACCCGAATGCGGCCACCATTATTCGCGTGCTATGGCGAGCTGGGCCGGTGTGCTGGCAATCACGGGTTTCCACTTCTCAGCTGTTGACCGGACGATGACGTTCGCCGCGAGCAGGAAGCCTGTGACGTGGTTCTGGTCCACCGGTTATGCGTGGGGCACGTGTGCGCAACGCCCGATCAAGGGCAGCACAACCGTGACGCTCCGCGTGCTGCACGGCGAACTGTCACTTCAAAAGTTCACGCTTACAGGGGGCGGCGAAGTCGAATGGCCCGACAACAGAATAAGAGCGGGGCAGGTCAAGGTTTTCCGACTCGAAAGTCGCCGTCGTGCTACCTAACGTTTGAGGGTGTCATTGCATCATTGCCGGCGTGCGTTTCGATGATTTTGTGATTGCGCGTCTCCCAATTCATCGCGAGAGGAATCCACCATTGAACGATGCGTCAGGACTTTTTGTGCATCATGAGGTGAGTGCGGAGGAATAAATCTCATATTTTCCTTGAATCCGCTTCCTCGTTTCTCTCCACTCTGTCATAATCCCTGTCAGGGAAAAGCGACTCATCACTTCTTTCAGGAGCTTCATATGCTTGGTACCGATGATCCGGTTCTCCGTTACCGCGGCTACGTTGCGATTCTTGTCGGTCTCGTGCTGGTGATCCTCGCCCGCGGGTGCGACTCGATCGGCGGACGCAATGTCGCGCGACTCCAGGCCAAGTACCGGCTGGCGACCACAGATTTTGACGAAAAATGGGATTCGGAAGAACGGGATGTCACGCGCAAGATCGATGCCATGATGTCCAGTACCGAACCGGGGCAGGTCGATCCGAAGCTGCTGGACGAGTTGCGGAAGCAGCAGTCCACCCTGGCGACGGATCGATCACGGGAACGCCGATCGCTCGAATCGGGCAAGTGGGCGGAAATGCGTCACGATGCCGATACCGCTGCGGCGCGGAATAACGCTAGCGCCTATTGGCGCGAGTGCTTCTTCGTCATCGGTGCGGTGATTCTGGCGGTCGGCCTCGTGGTGATGAGCGTGACCACGCCCGGCCCGGAGCGGTGGGTCGCTCTGGTGATGCTGGCGATCATCGTCTTCAGCATTTTTGTCGTCGGCTCGCCGTGGCTTTCATCCATGGATAACGCATTGCGGCACTGAGTCACCTCGCTGAAAAAAGCGGCAGCCGAGTCGGTTGCGCTACATCAGGGCGCTGTCGAGCCAGATCGTCACCGGCCCGTCGTTATGGATTTCGACGTGCATGTGTGCGCCGAAGATGCCACGCTGAACCTGACGGACTCCCAGCGAGGTGAGCCGCTGCGCGAAATATTCCACGAGCGGTGCTGCCAGGTCCGGTCGGGCTGCGTCGGTAAAACTCGGACGGCGGCCTTTGCGTGCGTCGGCATAAAGGGTGAACTGCGAGATCACCAAAGCCGCTCCGCCGACATCGATCAGCGACAGGTTGAACTTGCCCTCAGCATCGGTGAAAACGCGGAGGTTGACGACTTTTTCCGCGAGCTTATCCGCCTGCGCTTCCGTATCGCCCTGACCTGCACCCACGAACAGAACGTAACCCTGATCGATCGCGCCGACGGTTTGACCGTCCACGCTCACCGATCCGCGGTTCACTCGCTGAACCAGAACTCTCATGCGGGGCTACTACGCTGCGGCTTTTTCAGCGGGCAGAGCCTTCTTCGCCTGCGCCACGATCGCATCGAACGCAGCGGGATCGGCAATGGCGATTTCGCTGAGCATCTTGCGGTTGAGGCCGATGTTCGCCGCCTTGAGGCCGGCAATGAGACGGCTGTAGGAGATGTCGCGAGCTTTGGCGGCAGCACTGAGTCGCGTGATCCAGAGGCTGCGGTACTCACGCTTGACGCGCTTGCGATCTCGGGTCGCGTAAACGCCGGCACGGATGACGGCTTCTTTGACCTTCCTCCATTGCGTGCTGCGTGAGCCGCGCTTTCCCTTGGCGGCTTTGAACCAGCGATTTTTCGCCTGACGGCGGGCGGCGCCTTTGCGTGCGCGAGGCATGGGAGACTCCTTCGTAAACCGCGATGGCGGGGGCGGGCAGTTGCCCGCGCTTTAAGACCCGGCTCGCATGTTAGGCCGCTTGGGTCCGTTGGGGACGGGCGGCGATGGCCGGCCTCACGTCGAGGCCGACATCCATTTCAAGCGCGTTCTTTCGCGCCGACCGGCTTGAGCGGCCGGTGCAGCATCCGTTCGAGACGAACGACGTCGCCGGCTTTGGCGATATTCTTGCGCCGGAGATTGCGGAGTTTTTTGCCGCCTTTACCGCTGCGCAAGTGACCTGCGTTAGCCTTGTGGAACGAGACCTTGCCCCTGCCGGTGACTTTCATCCGCTTGAGCAGACCTTTGTGCGACTTGAGCTTGGGCATGGCTGGTTCCTTTTGGCGAGCCGCACATTGTAATTAGGACTCGTCAAATCGCAAGCGAACCGCGGACGTGCTTTTCCAGTCTTTAGGCAGCTCTCAACAGGGGTGGTATCGCGTAAACTCTCAGCATGCAGATCGGTCTGTTCGTCATTATCGCAGCGGTGGTCATCGTCGCGGCGATTTTCAGCTCAATCCAGGCCCGTAAGCGGCGTGAAGCTCTGGTGAAATGGGCGGCGGATAACGGTCTGGCGTTCAGCGTCGGTAACGACTACACCTTTGATGAGCGATTCGGACAATTCGCAATCCTGCGCCAAGGCGACCAGCGATACGCATACAACATCGCCAGCGGCGTGTATCGCGGTCGGGAAATCTGTGGATTCGACTACCACTATCAGACGTATTCAACCGACTCGAAGGGGCGGCGAACCACGCACCATCATTACTTTTCCGCCGTACTTCTCGACTGCGGACTACCGATGCGGCCAATGCTCATCCGACCGGAGGGTTTCTTCGATAAAGTCACCGAGTTTTTCGGCTACGACGACATCGACTTCGAGTCCGCAGCCTTCAGCAAGGCGTTTTACGTCAAGTGTGAGGACAAGAAATGGGCTTTTGACGTGATCCAGCAATCGACGATGGAGTTCCTGCTTGCCTCGCCACGGTTGACGCTGGAGATGAACAACCGGCTCATCATCGCTTCTAACGGTTCGCGCTTGTTCGACCCGGCACAATTTGAAGCGGCGATCCAGATCATCGAAGGCGTGCTGGACAGACTGCCGGGCTACCTGCTCCGGGAACTCAAGAGCGCGTCGTCGCCGAGCGACAATTCATCGACGTGATGATTTCGGCGTGACACGGCGGACGTGCATCGGGAGAGTTTTCGTACAATAAATCCATGATTCCGCTGCTGATCATTCTGGCTGTCGTCGCTCTGCCGATCATCTGGGCGATCGTGATCTACAACAACCTGGTGCGCGGACGGAATCACTGTGATGAATCCTGGTCGGACGTGGATACGGAACTGAAGCGGCGGTACGACCTGATTCCTAACCTCATCTCGACAGTGAAGGGCTACGCAGCACATGAGAAGGAAGTGCTGGAACGTGTGATCGCCGCACGCAACGCGGCTCAGGCGAATCACGGATCGCCACAGGCGCAGGCGGCGGATGAGAACGTGCTGGTAGGTAGTCTGCGACAGCTCATGGCCATCGCCGAGCAATATCCGGTGCTCAAGGCCGATGTGAACTTCCGCCATCTTCAGGAGGAACTGGTCAACACGGAGGACCGCATCCAGCGGTCGCGCCGCTTCTACAACGCCAACGTGCGTGACTACAACAACGACGTGGAGGTATTCCCCTCAAACCTCATCGCGTCATGGTTCAGCTTTGCCAAACGTGAATACTTCGAGATCGACCCCGTCGCCCGTGAGCCGGTGAAGGTGGATTTCGTTTCTACTGCAGCTTCCTGACTCTCCGTTTGTCAACGCAACGTGAAACATTCCGTCACGACGGAAGAGTGAATCTCCTCGCAGTTGTTTTGCGCTACACTACCTGCACGATGGCGACGATCGAGATCGGCACGGAGTCGGAAGGGAACAACCACTGGGCCTATGAGGTCACCGTGCGCGATGATGGCCGGTCGTATCACTACCACGTCACGCTGAGCTGGTCGGATTATGACCTCTGGTCGCATGGCCGCGTCGCGCCGGAGCGCGTGGTCCGAGCAGCGTTTGATTTTCTGCTGGAGAAAGAGCCGCCTTCGAGCATTATGGCGAAGTTTGATTGTGCGTTGATCCGGCGGTTTTTCCCGGAAGTGGATCGGGAGCTGCCCGGAAAAATCTGACTCGCACCGCGCTGCTGTCGATTTCCGTATGTGGTCAACGGTTACTTGCGCTACGCCTGCACATCGAGATGGCGATAGAGCTGTTCGCTGTGGGTGGGTGCATCAGCCGGCGGGGCAGGCGTCGGCGTTTCGTCCTGGCTAGCAGCGGTCTGGTTCTGCCGACGGGGGTTTTGCCTGCGTTGATCGGTTGTCTGATGCTGGGGCAAGCGGCCGTCGATGCGCAGCTGGTCGTTGGTATCGAGTTGATCGTCCTCCTCGAGGGCGAGCATGTGGGCTTCGATGAGGTCCTGAACCCGCTGGGCATCGCGCGTGGTCTGATGGCGCACGCTCTCGCGCTGCCGCGCGACCTGCTGCGCCTGTAGCGAGGTTTGCGCTACGGCTGCTGCGACGCTGGTTCCCAGAATGCTCATGACGGAGGCCCCGCGGTGTTGTCCGGACGGCTCCTCTCCGCGACTTTTATCGACCGAAAACCGGGAAAACTTGAGAGGTGTGTCTGTGGTTATCACGCGAAATTCACATGAAAAACAGCATTTTCAGGCAATGCGGCTGCAGAGTCTGGTTGTCGGGAAGCGAGAGGCGATTTCGGTTCAGTCGTGACGCAGCGCAATGATCGGGTCCTGCTTGGAAGCCATGTAAGCAGGGTAGAGGCCGAATGTGATCCCCACTGCCGTCGCCACGATGAAGCTGACGATGACAGAAAGCCCGACGATTTCCGGGCGAGGCTGCCACCAGAGTCCCAGCACGCGCGCCAGAGTCACACCCGCGCCGATGCCGATAAGTCCCGCAATCGCCGACAGCATGGTCGTTTCCGCCAGAAACTGCGCCTGAATGTGTCGTCGTGTCGCGCCGACGGCTCGACGAATGCCGATTTCCCGTGTCCGCTCCGTCACTGTCGCAAGCATGATGTTCATGATTCCGATCCCGCCCACGAGCAGACTGATGGCTGCAATGGCGATCATCATGTAATTGAAATTGCGCTGTGTCCGCGCTTTCTGCTCAAGCAGCTCGATCGGCACGGTGAGCGTGGTATCACCCGTCTTTCCATGCCGCGCATCAAGCACCAGCGCGATCTGCTGGGCGACAGCGGGAACCTGATCCTGATCGGGCACCTCGATGTACAGGGCGTCAAGCTCGACCTGTCGGATCTCAGTGCCGCCGGTCGAAAAGTTGTTGACTATATCGCTGAAGCGTTGCTGAGCGACCGGCAGGGGGATGTGTGCGTCGAAGTTCAGGTCTCGCCCGACAAGCGTTGTCCCCGCGCCGCCCGCCAGACCGACACGCTGAAGCACGCCCACGACACGGAAGGCCTGCCCCTCGATCCGCACCGTGCCCAGCAGCGGATCGCTCAAAGGGAACAGTCGTTCAGCCACCTCCGCGCCCAGCACGACGACAGGCTCGCTCGTGTCGTCAGCGGTGAGGTATCTGCCCCGTGCGATGCGTAATGAGGTCAAGTCGAGCAACTCCGGCAGCGTGCCGTAAACCGCGGCCGGCGTGCGCAGCGCGCCGAGTGTCAGCGATGTCGAAACCTGTTTGAGCGGAATAATCCGTCGGATCGGGTGGACAGTCGCCTCGATTTGCCGCAGGTCAGCGCGCTTGAGGCCATAAATCATCAAGTTTCGTCTCGCATTGGTACCGCTGGACGTTTTCATATCCGCCGGTTTGACGGAGCGGGCGATGATGTTGTTGGCGCCGAGTCGTTCGATGTCTGCCAGCGCCTGCCGCTTATTTCCCTCACCGATGGCGGTCATGGCGATCACCGCCGCGACGCCGCAGATGATGCCCAGCGCGGTAAGAAAAGCGCGCAGCTTGTGCAGCGCGATGTTGCGCAGACCCAGACGGAGTGTTTCAAGCAGAAAAGTCATAGCCGGTAAGACCCGTAGCAGGCTCCGATCATTGAATGTCTCATGGTCGAAACAATCTAACTCACGAGACCGGCGGTCGTGCGGGATCCTCATCGATCGGGCTGCCGTCCGCATTCGTTGGTCGGACCTGGACGACCTCATCGTGCGGGATCAGAATGCCGTCAACGATGTATCCATTCGGCACGATTTCCTCAACGCGGTGAAAACAACGATCCGTCGCACGTCGAATAGCGATGCGAGGATTGAGGTCATCGTTTTCCTGTGATTCTTTCAACACTTCATACCATAGCCAGTGCCCCGCAGATTCACGCAGGGCGACGTAATTTAATACAGCGTTTTCAATCCGTACTCTTTCCGCAGCGTTTCGATCTGCGCCTTGATCTGTTTTTCCTGCGGCTCACCCTGACGGATCAGCTCGCTGTAAAGGTGGTGGAGTTTCCAGAACGCCCACTCTTCCGCGATTTGTTTCGAGCCGTGGGCGGCTTCTTTGAGGTCTCGCGTGAAGGTGAAGTCCAGCGGCTTGTCTCCGTTATGGCCGCTCAGCCGCATCGTGAACTGCCGGTAATCGTGAAAGCGACCGAAGATTGCGAAACTTTCCCCCTGATGGATGTTGGGCACATTGCGCGGAAAAACCTCGTCGTTATCGAGGCCGGCCACCGCGAGCTTGATGTCCTTCATGATCGGGTATCGCAGTCTGCTCATCAGGTCGCGGATGACGTTCGCAGCCTGCAACTCAGAGTCAGCATAGACACAGAATCCGCGGTTGCGGTAGGCGAGGAACTCCAGCAGCGTGCGATTTTGTCGGGGTCCGACTCCGACACAGTAGATGCTGGCCGCCAGATCGTTGTCGCGTGTGATGAGGTTGATTAATTCTCGCGTGTTCATCACGCCGCGCGTCGGCACGCCGTCGGAGATCAGCACGAGATCATAGACACGATTGACCGCCACATCGCGCACCATGAGGCGTGAGAGAGCCTGATTCACGTCGGTGTAACCGCCGGACTGCGCGGATTTGAGAAACTCCTGAGCAGCCGTGACGGTTTGGGCGTTATAGGGCTGGATGCTGTCAGCGTTGAAAAAGGCGGGCTTGTCGGAAAACAGCACGATGTTGAACCGATCGCCTTCGTTGAGTGAGGAGAGCGCATCCGTGACGCCGCGTGTCACCGGACCGACCCACTCCTGCGGAACGCTGCCCGATACGTCGATGAGGATGACAACATCACGGGGCAGCGTGTGAAGTTTTTTCAGCGTGCGTTTGGGAGTGATATCCACGCGAGCGTAGGGAGCGGCATTTTTTGTCTCGAAAACCGTCACGGCATATTCAAAGTCGTCGTCGAGGTGTTCAGCTTCGGGGAGCTTGTTTTCGGGTAGGGGTGGAAGAGGCGTCAGGGGTAGGACGACGGGTGGCCGCAGCGTGGCGCCGCCGCCAGTACCTGCACCGGGGCCGCCGCCGCCGCGAGAGCCGGGCTTGTCAGCGATGGCGGTGCGACCAAGGTTTGCGCTGGCGGGAGCGCCGCCGACCCCTGTTCCACTGCCTGATCCGCCGCCGAGTCCGGTGCCTTTGGTCAGGCCCGCCAGCATTTCACCGGCTTCGCTGGCAGCGATGCTGCCGCCTCGTGATCCGGTGCCGGTTCCTTCACCCTTGAACTCAATCTCCATGCCGGGTCCAGCGGGAAGCCGGGTGTTGACCACATCGGGCAGAGCAACCGGCGGTGCGGAGGCGTTGCTGTTACCGCCGACAGGTCCAGGCCGTATCTCCGCGGGCCGTCGCCACTCATTACCGCCTACGACCGCCGCTCCCTGTCCCCCCGAAGGCTCCAGCGAGGCGTTACCGAGCATGGTGGAACTGGTCTTGGCGAGCGTTGAAGCTGTGCCGATACCGCTGGACGCGCCAGGCCCCGTTGCCTGTTCCCCAGGATTGAACGGCACGTTGAAATCTTCAGCGATCAGATCACGATCCGCCCGCTGAACGCGGTATTCCTCCACAATCTCCGAATCAAAAACCTCACGGCCAAGCGTCTTGTCATACAAGTACCAAAGCATCAGGCCGTGCAGCATCAAGCTGAGAATGGTGGCGATGAGGATCGCCCGTCCCTCATGTGCGCCGGCGACAGACTCTTTAGGCGGTGTCCGGTTGGCGGGTAAGGTGAAGTCGGTCATGGGTCAGTTCCGCCAAAAGTACGCGAGCAAACTCGGATGCAATCTCAAACAAGTCGTCAGGATGTCCGCCGTTTCGAGAACCGGAGCCGCCAATTTTTCTCGACCAGTCGTCGAACAACGTCAGGGTCTGATCAACGCATCATGGCGGCGAGAGTGCTTTGAGTCGGCGCGTCACCTTTTCTGAGAGCCTGGGGTCCAGTTGCTGTTCGCGGAGCTTCTTGAGGAGAAAATCCGCGTCACCTGCCTTGCCCTGATGCAGAGCAATCATCGCCTTGGCGTACGAAGCATAGGAGCTGTCGGGAAACTTCTCGGTCAGCTCCGCCAGAGCTTTATCGCCTTCATCCTTGCGGCCAAGATCATCCAGAGTTTCGGCGCGGTTGATGTACGCCAGTTCAGGAACCGGTGAAAGCTGAGGAAACGCAAAAAGTAAGCCCACGCGGTAGTAGAGTTTCTGCGCTTCCTCAAGCTCGGCGACGGCGGCGGGGCCTTCGTCATTTTGCTTGAGTGCGATCGCTTTTTGCCGGTGAATTTCCGCGCTCTCGTAAGTCGCCGACGCAGGGATGATCGTTGGCCGCTCGACATTGATCAGGCTGCGATACTCCGTCAGTGCTTCATCGAGCTTGTTCTGCGTCACCAGGGTGCGCGCCAGCTCAAGCCGGGCGTGGGACTCAAAGCCCTGCTGCATGGCAATGACTCGGCGAAAAGCATCAAGAGCACCGGCGATATCGCCGTTCTCCCGCAGGTTGCGTCCTCCGAGCACGAGAGCCTCGGCGCGGATCGCAGGCGGAGCGGTCGATTTCGAGTCGATCAGCAACGCCAGATATTTCAAGGACTCTTTGGGTTGCTTCTGATTCGTCTGCCACTGACCCAGCCACAGCAATTCATCGGGACGCAAGGCACTGGTGCCGACGAGCTTTTCCAGCGCGGTCAATGTCACGGCGGCGGCTGCGATGCTCTTGTCGTCCGTCTTTTGCCGCTGGTACTGACCCATGAGCCGCAGAGCGTTGGCCTTCATGGGGGAAGGAAAATCTTTCGCATCGGCACTGGCTTGCAGATCCGCCATCGCGTCGTCGGACTTTTGTTTGGCGACCAGAATCAATCCACGGTAGTAACGCGCTTCGGTGAGAAAACGACTTTGCGGATGCTTCGTCAGGAGCTGATTGAATTGATCGAGTGCAGCATCGAGCTTGTTGAGTTTCACCAGCGACATCGCCCGCAGATACATCGCTTCCTGTTCGATCAGCGGTGCGATGCCCGCCGTTTGCAAGACACCCGCGGCGGCGGACTCGGCCTGATCGAGCTTGCCCAGCTTGTCCCAAAGGTTGGCCAACCTTAACCCGATCACCGCGGCCTGCGCGGTGTCGGCCTTTCCCGCAGCGGTGCCCAGATAAGACTTGTAATCGTCGATGGCAGCCTGAGTCTGTCCTGCGTTGTCGTAAAGACGGGCACGCTGGAAAACCGCACGCGCGTAGTCGGGCTTATCCGGGCCTTGATTGACCAGCGAGGTCAAGCGCGCCGCTCCGGCTGCGGGATCGCTGGCACCCTGTGTCGTCGCCAGCAGCATCTCGGCGTCAGGCACCAAAGGCGATTTAGGAAAGGTGCTCGAAAAATTCGTCAGCGTCTGCACAACGTCAGCGGGCTTATTCAACTCAACCTGCGCCAGAGCGAGCTTGTATGTCACCTTGTCGCGCAGCTCTGATTCTCCGCCCTGAGCCAGCAGTGATTGAAAGGTCTCCGCGGCTTTGTCGTTCTGCTTTAATTCCAGTTGCGCGGAACCGACCAGATATCGAGCGGTGTAAAGATCATTGCCCTGGATCGGTGAGCCGCTGGCGACAGTCAGCTTGAACTGATCGGCAGTCTTGAGCAACTCGTCAAACTGCTTGGCGGAAAAGCGCGACCAGAGCAGGCCGAGCACCGCCGGCCCGAACTGCGGCGTACTCTGGTGGCCGGTGACGATCGCGTTGAAGTATTCGATGGCCTTGGGAAACTGCCCGCTCTTGAGGCTCAGATCGCCTGCCATCATCAGCGCGCCGGGCAGTGTAAGTTTGTCGGCATTGGCGACAGCCTGCGCGAGCGTAGCCTGGGCGTCGGCGACTTTGTCCATTTCAATCTGCACCTGCGCGGCTTCGAGCAGAGCACGACCCTTGAGCGGCGATTCGACGCCGGCGGCGGCGATCAGAGCTTTGGCGGCTCCGGGCAGATTCCCCGCGCCTCGATAGGCCAGACCCGTCAGATAGAGCGTCGTGGCTTTCGATGCTGCGTCGAGCGAGTCGAGCTTGATCTTTTCCAGCGTGGCGACCGCTTCGTCGTACCGCTCCCGGGAGATCGCAATCTGTCCGCGCAACTGCAACACCGTGTGTTCCGGAACGAGCGAGGGCGGCGGATCGGTTGCGGCAGCAAGCAGTCGAGCGGCACCTTCGTTGTCGCCTGCTCGCTGTGCAAGCACAGCCTGATAAAAACGCGCATCGCTTCGGCGCGAATCGTCCGGGTATGACTTGAGAAAATCATCAAACGCTTCGGCTGCGAGTTTGTCTTCGCCGCGCTGAAGCAGACGATAGGCAAAGATGAACTGCTGCTGCGCTTCGACATTTTCAGCGTAAAGCGGCAGCGACAGCAGAGACGACGCAAGCAGAGCGACGAATAGCAACGATCGCGTAAAGACATTCTGCGGACGGCCGGGAAACAGCGAGCATCCTTGGGGTCGGTCGCTGACGTTCTCGGCAGCGTGCGGTTGCGGCTTCCCCGGCTTGGAACCATTCTGCGGTGATCGGCAAGTGGTTATTGCCATCAATTCCCCACTTCCGCCTTGGGCTTGATTGTTCCCAGCGAGACATCCTTGAGTCCAGCTTTGTACGCCAGGTCCATGACTTTGACGGTCATCCCCAGGCGGCTTTCACGGTCAGCACGGATGACGACGGACTCGTTGGGGTAGAGTTGCGCCAGTTCACCGAGCTTCGGCAGCAGGGACTCCGGAGTGTAAAGACGATCACCGAGGAAGATTTGTTCATCGCGGGTGACCGTCACGACGATTTGTGTGCGTCCGCCGCCACCCGCCTTGGCGGCCTCCTGGGTGGGCAGCGATACGTTGATCTGCCGGTCATCGTCACGGAAGGCAGCGATCGTGATGAAAAAGGTAAGAATCAAAAACAGCACGTCCACCATGGTCGTCGGCGGACGCCAGCCGTAGTTGGTCTCTTCAGGCGGGCCGGCAAAGCTCATGACTGACCTCGCTTGATGTAGTCGGTGATGCTGTGAACGATCTGTTCAGCGTCAGACAAGGCGCGGAGTGCGCGGGACTTGATGATCGAGTGGAAGACGACAGCCATGATCGCGACGATCAGACCAAAGAACGTCGCGGTCATCGCGCCGCCGATGGATTGTGCCAGCACTTTGGAACTGACGCTGGCCGACTCACGATTGATACCGAAAAACGCCTGGAGCATTCCCAGCACGGTTCCCAGCAGGCCGAGCATGGGCGCGATGCTGGAGAGATCGATCAGGTAGCTGATGTGATTCCAGAGGATGGCGGCGCGGCGGTTGCCTTCCGATTCGATGATGTTCATCAGATGTGAAGCGTCACGGTTCGCGTTTTCAAAGCAGCGTTGCAGGATGCTGGCGGTGAAGATCTGCCGATTGTTGCGGCAGAGATGTGCCGCCTGCTCGTACTGCTTGGCTACGGCGAGCTTGGTTACATCATCCACAAAGGTCTGCGGTGCCAGCGCGCTGCTGTTAATCGTCAGCAGGTAGTAGATGAATATCACCACGGTAACGACGCTGAGGCAGACGATGATCGTGTTGATCACCGGGCTGGTCATGTAGAGGTCCGCCAGCGAGGGCAGCTCGCCGCGGATCGGGCTGGTGGTGCCGACCCCGGCAGGCGTGCCGGGCGTGGCACCCGTGGGTGTGCCCTGTGCCCAGAGCATGGCTCCACCTATGAGGACGATGATGGCAACCCAGATCATTCTCAGAAAAGAGAGAGGGCTTCGGCCGGCCGGTCGCGTCAACATGCAAGGCTCCCTGTTCCCGCCACAGCGTCCGGAAGGCGGCAGCGGCGGGCAATGGTGCAGGATTTGGGACAATTCTAGAGGGAATGGCGCCGTAAGTCAGGGTCGGTTGCGGACCGCCCCTTTAATTCCATTCGCGGATTGGCAGTGCGAAATCGTACCAGCAAAGCATCGGATCAATCCTTAAACTCCCCGTCATGAAAATCGGCATTATCGGCGGCAGCGGGTTGGGAGATGCGCTCGGACTTGAGCAGGGCGAAGCGCATCGCATCGAGACATCATTCGGCCCGCCCTCCGGTCCCATCGTCGCAGCCCGCTGGCAGGATGTGGATATTTTTCTGCTTCAACGCCACGGTGCGGGACACCTGCTTAGCCCCACTCAAGTGCCGTACCGAGCGAACATCTACGCGATGAAGTCGCTGGGCGTAACGCATATCGTCGCCAGTGGTGCGACCGGCTCGCTGCGGGATGAGTTCAGGCCGGGTGATGTGGTGATCGCGGATCAGGTGATCGACAAGACCACACAGCGTGCCAACACGTTCTATGAAAAGGCGGCTGTCCATGTCGAGTTCTCGGAACCGTTCTGTCCGGTGATGCGTGAGTGGCTGCTGCGCGCCCGGCTGCGGTTGTCGTCGGATTTTGTTGTCCACGAGAAGGGAACCTACGTGTGTATGGAGGGGCCTGCATTTTCGACACGCGCTGAGTCGCACCTTCATCGGATGTGGGGCGGCGATCTGATCGGCATGACCTGCATGCCTGAGGCGAAACTAGCGCGTGAAGCGGAGATCGCCTACGCACTGGTGGCATTACCCACGGACTATGACTGCTGGAAGCCGCACCCGCCCGGCGTTTCGCAGACGGAACTTCTCAAAGAGATCATCGGCAACCTCAAACTCGCTTCCTCACGCGGGATTGAACTGATCAAGGCAGCGCTGGCGGATCTCTCGATCCTGCGGAACAAACCGACTCCAGCCCATGAATCGCTCAAGCTGGCGATCTGGAGCGATAAGTCACGGATCGACCGCGCGGAGATCGAACGGCTGCGCGTGCTGTGGGGGAAATATTTTTGAGGTGAAGTAACCGG
The DNA here is from genome assembly GCA_020851465.1 of Phycisphaeraceae bacterium. Lineage (NCBI taxonomy): Bacteria > Pseudomonadati > Planctomycetota > Phycisphaerae > Phycisphaerales > Phycisphaeraceae > Phycisphaeraceae bacterium. Next base: position 150,146 of record JADZCR010000017.1, read on the forward strand.
GACCGCGGAACGCACGCACTGGCGAGGGCAAACAGGTCGGGGAAATATCACGTGGCGGGAGACGGGCCGTTGCCGCTGTTACCGGGTGTCGGGTTGTCGTTTTGTCGGGCTTTCTGGTCGGCGAGTTCTCGGCGGTTGATCTGGGTGTCGCGTGGAAAGTCGAAAGAAAGGCGAACCTTGTCGCCGTGGATATCCACAACGCGGATGACGCCCAGCGGATTCCGCGGGTCGCCGATCACAATTTCTTCTCCAACGCGCCGGGTCAGGGCAAGCATGCTGCGTTCCTTCGCTGGTGACGAATCGGCCCGATGGACTCCCCAAAGCCAAAAAAATAGCGCACCGGCTGCTTACCGGACCTTTATCATCCACGACATGTCAGGAAAACGGTTGATCGCCGAATCTGGAAAGGATTGAGTTATTCACATCACCAGCCATGCACGTAGAGGGCGGGTGAGTCGTTAATGCACCTGCTCGACACCTGTGATTTCGGGCACTTTTTCACGGATGTTGCGTTCGATACCCATGTGCAGAGTCATCTGGCTCGACGGGCACCCGACGCAAGCCCCGTGGAGGCGGATGCGGGCGATGCCTTCCTTGGTGATCTCGACCAGCTCGACATCGCCGCCATCAGATTGAACCGCGGGGCGGATGCGGCTGATGACGTGAGCCACGCGCTGATAGACGGTGGCCTCGGTGGGAGGGGCGGAAGAAGCGGGGGTAGCTGGTGTCGCAGGGGTCTGACTCATGAAGTCATAATAAGCAGCCAGAGAGTGTCGCGGCAAGCCGCTGCGATAAATAATGAAGGGTGATTTACAGGTCGGCAGGCCGCTGCACGGGATGTATTGAAGATTGACTTGTTTTGGGGTCGCTGCTAGGCTGTTCCCCGCTCTGACGGTCGCGGAGCCTCCTCGCGTCGTCGGCGGCAAGCCTTGTTTATCGGTAAGGCGGTACTGAGGCGCGGATTGGTGAAGTGCCGATTCGTCGTCTGTTTTTGATCGATGGACCGGGGTTAGTGGACGAATGGGGGCGGTGGGTGGTTCGGGTTTCGAGGCGCGGGTCGCAAGTGGACGATAAGTCTCACCCAGACCGGTCACGCGAGGCCGTTACCGTTTTCGCCACCCTAGCTCAGTGGTAGAGCACTCCCTTGGTAAGGGAGAGGTCGTGGGTTCAAATCCCATGGGTGGCTTTGGAAGATCAAGGCCGAAGACAGGAGTGAACGATCGCCGGATACGCAAAGGCAATGTGATAGATCGGATGGTCACCGGATCGACTCTGCGGGTGTTTGCTGCGGTTTTGAACTTTGCGGTGAGTGCATCTAGAATTGCCGTTTCGCCCGCGTTGGGCGGGACGTTTCCCTCGAAAGCGTAACGTTAGAGGTTGGTAATTTTTAAGGATCGGGTCGGCCAAGCCGGCCCCCAAATGGCCTGACAGGCGGAGGTTAGTTTCATGGCAAAGGGTGTATTTGAACGTACAAAACCGCACGTGAACGTCGGCACGATCGGCCACGTTGACCACGGCAAGACCACGACGACCGCGGCGATCACCGCTGTCCAGGCCGCCAAGGGCCTGGCGGAGTTCAAGCCGTATGACCAGGTCGCCAAGGCGTCCGAAAAGGAAGGCCGCCGCGATCCGACCAAGATCCTCACCATCGCCACGTCGCACGTGGAATACTCCACTGAAAAGCGTCACTACGCTCACGTGGACTGCCCCGGCCACGCCGACTACGTCAAGAACATGATCACCGGCGCCGCCCAGATGGACGGTGCGATCCTCGTGGTGTCGGCCGCCGACGGCCCGATGCCCCAGACTCGCGAGCACGTGTTGCTGGCGCGTCAGGTCAACGTGCCTGCCCTCGTCGTCTTCCTTAACAAGGTTGACCTCGTGGACGACCCGGAGCTTCTCGAGCTCGTTGAGCTGGAAATCCGTGAACTGCTGAACAAGTACCAGTTCCCCGGCGACACCGTTCCGATCATCAAGGGCTCTGCGATCGCTGCTCTGCAGAACCCGAAAGACCCCGAAAAGTCCAAGTGCATCACTGAGTTGATGAACGCCATCGACTCGGCGATTCCTGAGCCTGTCCGCGAAATCGATAAGCCCTTCCTCATGAGCGTCGAAGACGTCTTCTCGATCAAGGGTCGCGGTACCGTGGGTACCGGTCGTATCGAGCGCGGTGTGGTCAAGGTCGGCGATACCGTTGAAATCGTCGGTTTGCGTCCGAGCAAGACCACCACGGTCACGGGTGTCGAGATGTTCAACAAGACGCTTGATCAGGGTCAGGCCGGCGACAACGTCGGTGCGCTCCTGCGTGGTGTTGAAAAGGATGACTTGGAGCGCGGTCAGGTGCTCTGTAAGCCCGGCTCGATCAAGCCGCACACCAAATTCCAGGGCGAGATTTACGTGCTCACCAAGGAAGAGGGCGGTCGTCACTCGCCGTTCTTCAGCGGTTACAAGCCGCAGTTCTTCTTCCGCACGTCGGACATCACCGGCTCGATCAAGCTCCTCGGCGGAGCCGAGATGTGCATGCCCGGCGACAACGTGCAGATGGAGATCGATCTGGGTGATAAGCCCATCGCAATGGAAGAGGGCGTTCGTTTCGCCGTCCGCGAAGGCGGCCGCACCGTCGGTGCGGGCGTTGTGACCAAGATCATCGAGTAAGCCGTTTCGATTCCGAAAAACCACGGCGCGTCCGCTTCATGCGGACGCGTCTTTATGAAGACTGCGAGCAGGTTCCATGGCCAAGAAATCCGATGCCGTCGAGTACGTTTGGCTTCAGTGCAGCGAGTGCGACGATTTGAACTATCGCACGCCGGTGAACGTCAAGGGTGGCATGCCCGAAAAGCTCAAAGCGGGTATGAAAAAGTACTGCCCCCGCTCCCGCACGCACACGCTGCATAAGATCAAGCGTAAGTAATGGTAGATCGCTGACTGTCGAGGGGGCGTCATTTTTCAACAGATGATCGATCCTCGGCAGTCGAAAGTCTCCGCTACGGGAGTAGCTCAATTGGCAGAGCAGCCGTCTCCAAAGCGGCAGGTTGCGGGTTCGACTCCCTCCTCCCGTGTTTTAAGGAACTTTGGATTGGTCACTGGCGATTGAGGCGTTTCACCCCTTTCGTCGTTTGCGTCAACCATCCGTAACCAGCAATACTCATGGCTCTTACTATCTACAAACCCGGTCAAGGCTACTGGACCCGCATGCTTAGTGCTGTGGGACTGGCTACTCTCCTGCTTGCGGGCATTGGCTGGGTGTGGCGTGAGCTTGAAGTTATCCAGGGCGAAAATCGCATCTACATCCAGGCGGGAGTTGCCGTCGGCCTGCTGGTGGTGTTAGGCGCGCTGTCCTACTATTTGCTCAATAAACCTCGCGTGGTCGATTTCATGATCGCGACCGAGGCCGAGATGCGCAAGGTCAACTGGCCCAGCCGCCGTGAAGTCATCGGATCGACCTGGGTGGTCGTCTGCGGCACGTTGATGATGGCAGTGCTCCTGCTGGTTGTTGACGTCTTCTTCGTGTGGTTCTTTACCAAGATTTATGTGCTGGTTCCCACGAGCTGAGGTTGGCTCGAGTATTCCCTTATGTCGGACCCCATAGGACCGTCTCTCATGGCCGAAGAACTCCAGGACCAGATCGGTCCCGATGAACCGATGATCACGCCGGGCATGAACTGGTTCGTGCTCCGTGTCGCGTCGAACAAGGAAGACTCTGTTCGCAACACGCTCCTGCGCAAGATCAAGATCGAAAACTTCACCCATCTGGTCAATCGCATCCTCGTCCCGACCGAGAAGACCAAGACCATCAAGGCACGCAAACAGAAGATCACGCTCAAGAAGCTCTACCCAGGCTACGTCTTTGTCGAGATGAAGCTTGAGGACGACGGCCGCATTCCGCAGGACGTCTTCTTTCTCATCAAAGAGACAACCGGTGTAGGTGACTTCATTGGCACCGCCGGCCGCCCCAGCCCGATGAGCGTCCCCGAAATCGAAAAGATGCTCGCCGCCAGCAAGGCTCCCGACGAGAAACAGGCCGAAGTCAAGATGGAGTATCAGAAGGGCGACCACATCAAGATCAAGGAAGGCCCCTTCGAAAACATGGAAGGCACCGTGGACGAACTGCTGCCCGCGCAGGGTAAAGTCCGCGTGATTGTCACCATCTTCGGCCGCGCTACTCCCGTCGAGCTTGAACACTGGCTTCTCGAACGCGCCGACGAATAGCCGAGATGTACGCACTCTCTGCGGGATAAGCCAGCGGTCTTTCCGTCGAGCTTACAGGTCGAGATTCAACAGGTAGTACTTCTGCCCGACATCAGTCGGCGTGTACTCCTTGATGTCCTCCGGTTCTGTACCTTCGAAGAACGGCTTCCAGTATTCCACGAGCCGTCGAAAAACCCGCTCTCGCGCGCCGGCATCATCGGGAAGTGTGACCACAAACAGCGCGGTCATCTCACCCGGCTGTTTCGTCAGGTCGCTCAGATCACTGATGTCCACCGCGTGTACAGCTGGCGCGCCGGCATCGTATAGCGCGTTGAATAGATCACGCAGTTGCTGTTTATCGCCGCTCCAGAGGACATGATGCGTATGCTTCGGATCGAGCCACTCGCGTGCTTCCGCGACTTTGCCTTTCTCGTTGATCAGATCGAGACAATTTTTGTCTGCGCTGGCTATCTCGGCGGATGAGTTTTTCCCGCCTTGGGTCACAGTTGATGATGTTGTGTTGGAGCTTCCGCTGGATGCGCCGGGTTGTGCATCACCGCAGCCCGTCGCAGTAAGAAATCCGGCGACCGCCAGGATCGTGAAAAATCTCATGATGAATTTCCTCGGAAGATAGGAATTTTTTGATCGTCATTCACGGACACTGGGCACGAACAACCGGCAGACCTCGCTATTGTCGTCCCACATGTCCAGTTCCCGCAATAGTGTTTGGGCCATCACGCGGTGCCCCAGGTCGCTGGGGTGGATCGCATCACTGAGCCAGTACCAGAGGTAGCCGCCTTGCCACGCGGTCCAGTGATCGACGAGCGCACATTGCGCCTCGCGGGCGATGTCACGGATCGCTTCGACGTAAGGCGGCAGGTTAACCGAGTGGACTTCATCGGTAGCCAGGACGCCATTGGGCGTGTGCAGGATGACCGCTGCGCCGGCTGCGTGCAGTTGTGCGACGACCTCGCAATAGGTCTTGTGAAAGACAGCTAATCCATCCTTCCCGCCGCGGCAGTCGTTCATGCCGAAATTGAGCGAAACCACACCCGGTCGGTAACGCAGGCAACTCCACTCGATGTCAGGCTTAAATCCCGCGATGGTCCATCCGCTGATGCCGGTCTTGATGACTGCGTCACGGGTTCGCCGCAATTCCCATCGCACCCGCTCGGAGAAGTGTTCGGAATAGTCGCGGGCACCGAACGTATGCTTTGCCCCATGTGTGATGCTGTCGCCCGTGAAGACCCACGTAACGGGTTCCGGACGCTTGAGTAGATTGGTAATGCGATTATGGTCAGCGGATTTCATAGGTCGAAGTGTAATGGCGGCAGAATGGTCGTGCTGACCCCGGACTGCAACGCGAGCTTAGGTTTATTTCCGTCTTCGAGGTTGCTTCTGGAAGGCTGTCTGTCCCTGCACTTCCCACTCGACGGCGGTGGTGTACCCGCAATCCACGATCAGCGATGTACCCGTGACTCCGGCGGAATCTTCACACGAAAAATAGAGCACCGATTTGGCGATGTCGTGCGGCGTGAGCGCGATCCCCATGGGTACCCGCTTGAGCCGCGCAGCCAGTGCCGCCTCCGGATCCGGTGCTTTGCTCAGGTGATAACGCAGCATGGGCGTATCAGTGATGCCGGGACATATGCAGTTGCACCGCACGCCGTCGGCGGCGTAGTCCACTGCGATCGATCGTGAGAGCTGGAGTACCGCCCCCTTTGAGGTGGTGTATGCGGGTGTCTGTGATTGCGCGATGAAGCTGCCGATGGAGCCGATGTTCACGACGTATCCGCGACCAGCCTTGCGCAGATGCGCGATGCCGTGTTTTACGGAAAAAAAAATGGATTTGACGTTGATATTCATGAGAAGGTCCCACTCCTTCTCCGTGTAGTCATGCAACATGCCTACGTGGACGACCCCCGCGCAGTTGACGATGATGTCGAGCCTGCCAAACTCCTTGACGGTGCGCAAAATGGATGACTTGACCTGTGCTTCGCTCGTCACGTTGCACTTGATAAAGAGAGCTTGACCGCCTCGATCCCTGATCCGTCGGACGACCTCTTTGCCGGACTGTTCCTGAATATCGATGACCGCTACGGCTGCCCCTTCCTGTGCGAGCAATTCACACACAGCCTCGCCCATCCCCGACGCCCCGCCCGTGACCCACGCGACTTTTCCCTCAACACGGTTACCCATAAGCGTATTTCCCAGGATAGAAGGGCATGGTACGTCCCGGCCCGCACACTTCAAACGTATCCCCGTGACTGAAGGACATAGCTATCCATGAGGAAGATGTTTTACTTGAGCACTTTTCGGACATAGGCCCGCGTGGTCGGGTTGGCGAATTGATCAACAAGCTGTTTGCCGGTGATGCCGGGATTTTCCTTGCGAAGAGTCTGGACGCGAGTCGGCCCCATGTGATACGCCGCCACCACCAGATGCGGATCGCCGTTGAATCGATCGAACAACCGTTGAAGATAGGTTGTGCCGATGAGGATGTTGTAGGAAGGATCAAAGAGATCCCCGCGCGGGATCTTGAGGATTTTCAAGGCATCCGTTTCAGCGTCTGCGCGGACCTGCATCAAGCCGTAGGCCTCTTTGTTGGAGACAGCTTTGGGATCGCCGCCGCTCTCCTCACGGATCACCGAACGGATGAAGGAAACTTCGAGTCCGGTGCGGCGTGCGTTGGCTTCGATCTGGGGCATGTAGCGGTCGATGCGCTTCTGAATGCTCCGCTCGTGGATCACCTCCGCTTCCTTCCACGTGAGCAGAGCCACGAGAATCGTCAGAAGCAGCACGAGGATCAGCCGCTTCATTCGGCTATGGGCGTCCTGGTGTTTCACCACCGACTATACGTCGGCAGATTGCCTGTCGGTCGAGATGTTTTTAGCGATCCGTTGTTGATGACCTTTACTCGATCACCACAAGCTGACCGGTTTTCTCGATCTGGATTTGCGGCCTCTGGTTGTGCAGTTCAACCACGCCTTTGGCGCGGATCGTTTTATTTTTGAAATAGGTTTCAGGAGCTTCCGGCCAGCCGTACAGTGTTCTTTCAAACATGATGAGATAGAACGATTCCCGATCGCGTGAGAAATTAAGGAAACAGACCTTGCCGCTCCGGCGGGTCGTGACGATCCGACCTTCTACGGTGATCTCCTGCCCGACGTGTTTGCTGGCTTCGTACCACGGCACGATCTCCGTGGAAGATGGTGCTGTCGTTGATTTTTCTTCTTCCGCGCTGTCAACCTTCACTGCGGGGAATGGCCGCGTGATGACTTCACCCGGCTCAGGGATCGGGCTGCGGGGCAGTGATCGCTCCGCACGGCTGACAGGCGAGGAACCCACGGTTTTGGCGGGGTCTTCCGCGGATGTCTTTTCAACAGGAGGATCTTCTGCGGGCACGTCCCGGCTGGTGCTGATATCGGGAGCGGGAGGCGAAGTCTGTACGGGCGACGGCAAAACAGGCGGCGTCTGTTTTGCGATAGGCCTGTCGTTGAGCTGCGGCTGCTCCATTCGGTGAGGCAGCATCACCACCAGCACGATCAAGATCCCCATTGCCACCAGCAGGATTCCCGCCAACAGGACGATGATGAGTTTCTGCCTTGCCGCGGCGCGAGAATCAGGCGCTGGTATTGCGGATCGGATTGATGGATTTGGTCGTGATAAGGGGTCAGCCATAGCGAAGCTCGTGAATCGAGTTTACCCACTTCGGTGAACGCCGTGGTACCGCCCTGATAATATGCCCGCGTGGATGAGATTCTCGGCCAGTCGCGGGTCATCGAAGTACTCCAGGCTGCGCTCCAAAGCGGCCGGGTTCACCATGCCTTTATCTTCCACGGCCAGGAAGGCATCGGTAAGCTCACCACGGCCAAAGCGTTCGCCAGAATTCTGCTTTGTCACGATCAGCAGCGCGATCTAAGCGGGCGCATCATCGCGTGCGGAGCGTGTGAGTCCTGCCGCCTGCTGTCGGGCGAGGGCGATGACTCCACCAAGGCACACCCTGATCTGCACATCATCCGAAAAGAATTGGCGATCTATGACAGTGATAAAAAAGTCCGTGACCGGAAGCTGATGAACATTCCCATTGATGTGATCCGCAAGTGGTTTCTCGGCCCGGTTTATCTGGCGTCAAAACTCAAGCACCAGAAGGTGTTCATCATCGACGAAGCAGACATGATGGATCGCCACAGCCAGAACGCGATCCTCAAGACTCTCGAAGAGCCGCCGACAGGAACCTATCTGATTCTCATCAGTGAGAGTAACGAATGGCTGCTGCCGACGATTCGCAGCCGCTGTCAGCACATCTCTTTCCTGCCGCTGCCGGATGAGGTGATACGAAAGTGGATTGACAAGCATGCGCGGGAGCTTCCCGAAGCGTCGAAGGTCTGGCTGCTGGAATTTGCCGGCGGAAGCCTGGGGCGTGTGGAGCTGGCATTGCGGAATAATCTGGCAGCTTGGGCGCAAGCGATCCTGCCGGCCCTTGATGAGGCGTCAAAAGGAAAGTTCGCAGCGAATCTAGGCTCTCTGATGGCGGAAAAGATTGACGATTTCGCCAAAAGATGGGTGGATGAACACGAGAACGCATCCAAGGAAGCTGCGAACAAATTCGCCGCATCGTTGATGTGGGTTCTCATCAGTCAACACGCCAGACGACGTTTGGCGACACTGGCGACCAAACTTGATCCGGATGATCCGGACGCCTGTATGGATCTGCTGTCGCCCTGGATTGGGGTCATCGATTCTCTGAATGCCGCGGAAATGGAGATCGGCACGAACGTCAACCTTGGCATCGCAGCCGATCACCTTGCTTCACGTATTTACCGCGCACTGTCCGGTGAGGCGGTTCTCCTCGACGCCTGAGTCTTACGGATTATGATGGATTCGAAGAAAGCGGCGCCGGCGCATGGGCCAAGTCCTGCATCACGTCTGGCTTCACTTCGGGCTTTACTATCACGTATTTTCGTGGCTGCTGTTTCTGGTGATGATGCTGGTAATTCTTGGCCGTCGTCTCACCACCGCTGAGACGCTGGCGTGGATCGCAATCCTTTATGTCAGGCCGGAAGTCGGCACCCTCTTCTGGCTGATCCTGGGTGATCGCCGGTTGGGGCGGACGCGCGTGCGGTTACATCGACAGGTGATTCAGACGATGCGGACGCTCAGTTGGCGTGATGCGCAGCGGGCGTATGTTACTCGTCCGAGAGTCGAGGCCGATTCGCTGCCGCTGGTGCTCCAGGCCGAGCGCACCACGGGCATGCCGATTGTCGGAGGTAACAGCGTCGATCTGATGCACGACAATGCTGCCATGATCAAGCGTCTGGTTGACGACATCGACCAGGCCGGGTCACACGTCCATCTGCTCTATTACATCTACGAACCTGACGATACTGGGCGGCAAGTTAGCGAAGCGTTGATCCGCGCAGCCAGACGCGGTGTGACCTGTCGGTTACTGGCGGATGCTGTGGGTTCGCGTTTGTTTTTCAAATCGAAACTGCTGCGGTCGCTGACTCAGGCAGGCGTTCATGTCGTACCAATGCTGCCGGTAGATCTCCTGCGACGAGGGTTGGCTCGGATTGATCTGCGCAATCATCGCAAACTGGCGATCATCGATGGCGTCATCGCGTTTACCGGCAGTCAGAACATCGTTGATGATGACTACGGCCGCAGCCGCGCGGGTAATTGGGTGGACCTGTCCGGTCGCTTCACCGGCCCGCTGGTCACCCAACTCCAGACGGTTTTCACAGAGGACTGGGCCTTTGAAACAGACGAGGTGCTCGACGGGTCGGATATTTTGCCGATCCAGCAGATTACGGGAAACGTTGTCGCGCAAGCGGTGCCTACCGGTCCCAGCCATGAGACGGAAGGTTTTCACCGCGTATTGCTATCGGCGATCAACATTGCGCGACATCGCATTATCATCACCAGTCCCTACCTCGTACCCGATGAGCCGACCATGCTGGCACTGGCGATGGCAGCCGATCGTGGGGTGGACATCAGCATCGTCGTGCCTCGGAAAGGCGACCATCGAGTAGTCGCTGCGGTGGGGCGATCTTTTTATCGCGGCCTGATGGAGTCGGGGGTAAAGATGTTCCTCTACTCTCCCGGATTGCTGCATGCCAAGACGGTGACGGTGGACGATACGTTCGCCTTACTAGGCTCGGCCAATCTCGATGTTCGTAGTTTTTATCTCTGTTTTGAGATCAATGTTGTGCTCTACGGTCCGGAGGTCACGCTGCGTCTGCGTGAGGAACAGGAGCAATATCTCTGCGACTCCACCCGGCTCGATCTGGAAACGTGGAAGCGGCGACCGTTTTACAAGACCTATCTGGAAAACACGGCAGGGTTACTGGCACCGTTGTTCTGAAAACAGGACGCAGCAGGGCAAATGTCGCTTTAGCGCGTAAACTTCTCCGTGGTCGATTGAACGATCTGGAACCCAGGAGATTGGCAGTTGTCTTATGAAGTATCGTCTTATTGGTATTGATCTCGACGGCACACTGTTGAACCGTTCAGGCAGGCCGTCACCTGAAAACCTCGCAGCCATACGCGCGGCGCGCGATGCCGGCGCGATCGTTGTACCCTGCACCGGGCGGGCGTGGATCGAGTCGAAGAAGGCTCTGGCGGAACTGGTATCGCTGGAGATCGGCGTCTTTGTCGGCGGGGCGGCAGTGTCGAGCATACAGACCGGCACAATGCTGGATATTTCCACCATCGAACCCTACCTGGCGATGGAACTGGTGCAGTATCTGTGGGACTTACCTGAAGCGGTGCTGGCGTTCAGGGATTTCAACAGTGTCGGGCATGATTATCTGGTTACAGGTGCCGGCTCGCTGAGCGCGAACACCGAGTGGTGGTTTCAAGCCACCAAAGCCCGTGTGCAGTTCCAACGTGATCTCACCCCCGCTGATCTGCACCACACGCTGCGTGTGGGTATTGTCGCCACCGAGTCACGGATGAACGAAGTGACCGCACGGCTGCGTCGTGACTTTGCCGGCCGGATCGTGATGCAGAGTTTTCAGGCGGTGCAGATGCCTGATCCAGCCGAGAGTGTGCATGTGTTGGAGATTTTCGGGTGGGGCGTGGACAAATGGCGAGGCCTGCGCTGGATCGCTGACCAGCACATGATCGGATCTTCAGAGGTTGCAGTGATCGGTGATGAGGTCAACGACCTGGCGATGATGCAGAGTGCCGGCTGCGCCATCGCCATGGGTAACGCCATTGATGCCGTCAAAGCGATCGCGCGACATACCACACGGGATTGCGATCAACATGGCGTCGCCCACGCTCTTGAGCGGTTGATCAAGGGTGAGTGGGGATGAAGTTGATGCGAGTCCGCCGCCGCGGTCGGAGTCCATTACACGCATGCTCGTCAAAGCATGTACGTATCGCGGCTGGCTGGCAGGATCAGTCGATCAATAGCGAGAGCTGAGTTGCTCGTGGTTCTCGTCGCTGCCTTCCATCCAGGTTTGCACGTTCTGCGCACCGTCATGAATATCCTTGCCCACACCCTTGAAAGTGTTGCAGGCGGTGGCGGTCAGAGTCAGCAGCAGTGCGGCGATTGCGAGTAGCATTCGATTCATGGTTATCAGCTCCATCTGTTAACGACAGGGCAGACTATCGGAACAAGCCCTTCATCCACTCGAATTCTTCTTCTCAGCGGTGTGTGATGTTCCGATAATTATTCCTACAATCGCCAGCACGTAGGTGTCGATTCAAAATGCAACCCTCTATGAGTTTTTACAGGCATGCATGAAACCCTTCTCCGTGATCTGGCGTTGGTCATGATTGTGGCCGGTGTGGTCACCGTGGTTTTTCATATGCTCCGCCAGCCCGTTGTGTTGGGCTATATGCTCGCCGGTCTGCTGGTCAGCCCGCATACAAAATGGTTTCCGACGGTCGCCCATGAAGAAGCGGTCAGCGTACTCTCCGAATTGGGTGTGATCCTGCTCTTGTTCAGCCTTGGTATCCACTTCAGTTTTCGACGGTTGTTTTCCGTTGGAGCGACCGCGCTCGTCGCAGCGATATTTGAAATCGTGCTCATGGGCTGGCTGGGTTATGAAATTGGTAAGGCTTTCGGCTGGAAATCGATGGACAGCTTGTTTCTCGGAGCTGTTTTGTCGGTTTCATCGACGACGATCATCGTCAAGGCACTGGCGGATCTGCATTTGAGCCGTCAGTTGTTTGCCGATCTGATTTTCGGCATCCTCATCGTCGAAGACATCCTCGCCATCGCCATCATCGCTTTGCTCTCAGGTGTTGCCACCACCGGAGAATTACAGGTACGCGATGTGGCGGCAACGATGTCACAGCTTACGCTATTTTTCATCTCGGTTGTCGTGGTAGGCCTGCTGGTGGTGCCCTGGTTTATGGACTTTATCGCTCGGTTCCGCAGCCGGGAGATGATGCTGGTTGCTTCGCTGGGTTTATGCTTCGGCGTATCTCTGCTGGCACACAACATGGGTTACAGCGTGGCGCTGGGAGCGTTTCTCATCGGCGCAGTGATCGCGGACAGTCGTCAGCACAAGCAGATCGAGGAACTCGTCGAGCCGGTGCGCGATATGTTCAGTGCGATTTTCTTTGTCGCCGTCGGCATGATGATCAACCCGTCGATGCTGCTCGAGTACACCGTGCCGATTCTGATCATCACCATCGTGGTGATCGTGGGCAAAATCATCGCGTGTTCGCTGGGCACCTTTATCACCGGACACGACGGCCGAACCTCGTTGCGCGTAGGGATGGGAGTATCGCAGATTGGTGAGTTTTCCTTCATCATCGCGCAGTTGGGGGTCGCGCATCGGGTGACCAGCGATTTTCTCTATCCCATCGTGGTGACTGTGTCGGTCATCACTACGCTGACGACGCCGTACCTAATCAAGTATTCCGATACGTTCGTTGTGGGGATCGAGAAGATCACCCCGCAGCCGGTACGGGCGCAATTTGAGCTATACAGCCGGTGGATCGGACGATTCCGCGGCGGGTCACAACTCGATCCGATACGCAAGACCGTTCGCCGCACGTTAATACAGATTGCCGTCAACCTGACGCTGGTCACCTGCCTGTTTGTCATATCACGGTACAGCGTCGGTTGGCTAGTCAGTCATGTTGAAACTCTGCGAGAGCACGAGACAGGGACGAAGACTGCGGTGTGGGTCATCGCCATGCTCTTCGCGATGCCGCTGTTGATTGCGACTTTCCGCAAGTTTCGTGCGATGGCGATGCTCATTGCGGAAATCTCAGTCACCCGCGCCGCTGCGGGTGAGCATACGGCGGTTATCCGTGCGGTCATCACCAACGTGTTGGTAGTCGCGGCGACCCTCGGCCTGGTGCTGCTGCTTATTGCACTCAGCGCGGCGATTCTTCCCCCCTGGCCGGTGATGATCGTGCTGGCGCTCGGGCTGTCAGGTCTGGTTGTGCTGATGTGGAGGCAATTCGTGAAACTCTACGCCAAGGCGCAGGTGGCTTTGCAGGCAACGCTCGAAGAAAAGCCAAGCTCCGGCGAACCCGCATCGGGTCGAGAGTGAACCGTTCTCCCGAGGCGATATGATCTTCCCATGTCTGAAACCCTCCGAATCGCGATCATGCGGCTACCCGGTAACGATGATGTGCCGCTTCCCGACTATCAATCCGAACATGCAGCAGGTATGGACCTGCATGCCGCCGTCGCTGCATCGGGTGTGACGATTCCACCCGGAGCGATCGCGCTGATTCCCTGTGGATTTGCCATGGCGGTACCTGTGGGCTACGAGGCGCAGGTTCGCCCGCGATCCGGTCTTGCCACCAAGCACGGCATCTCGATGCCCAATGCGCCGGGTACCATCGATGCCGACTACCGCGGCCAGGTGCAGGTTCCCCTGATCAACCACGGGAAGGAGCCGTTCGCCGTCACCCGTGGCATGCGGATCGCGCAGATGATCGTCAAACCTGTGCCGCGTGTCACATGGGAAGCCGTGACGGAGCTTCCTGCAACGACACGCGGAGAGGGCGGGTTTGGGCACACGGGGAGATAAGGTTTGAAGGGCACCCTTATTCTCATCCTCGTGCTTCTCACCGGCTGCGCCGCGCGGGAGCGGCATCTCATCTGGCCGCACATGGTGGCCGTCGAGGGTGATAAGGGCCGTTTTCGTGCGGTGACGTTTGATGTGGTCGAAGGCTCGCCCGGTTTTAGCATTCTGCTGCCCGACGAAAAAATCCTGCGATCATCAGACTTTTCAGGTCCATGGCAGGGTGAAAAGGTCATTCTTTATGACAAGGGCTTTGTGCTGCTGACGCTTCGAGATGGTCAGGTGCGGCATGTTGATGTCGAGATTCCGCATTGGCAGCAACCAGCCATCAACGAACCTGAAATAGGCAATGCATCTGCGAGTGTCTTTTATTCCATGCCGATCACCCGCCTTCAGCTTGAGGCCCTCTTTGGTCCGCCGTTGCGCACCGAGACCCACACCAGAGGTCTGATCGTGCGATCCAATCCAGCGCATCCGTGATATCGAACACCGCGATCCGAAGCTCGATTCAGTAGTTTTGGCCTTACAGCCCGCCTCCCGCCGATGTTAACCCACTGGTGCGCGATTCCTGCGTCATTACTGCGGGTCGCACCGTTATTACCGGACCTCCGTAAGTTGGATTTCTCATGGCCAAGAAAAGCAAACCATCCCCTCGTCGTGACATCGGGGCCCATCAACTTGTGCTCTACACCCTCTGGGTCATCCTGGCTGGTTTATGGATCATGCTCGCCGCCGCGCTGGTGAGCTATGATCCAGCGGACGGCCCCGGTCTGGCGATCGCGCCGCATAACGTGCAGCCGAATAACTGGATCGGTCAGGTCGGCGCGATGCTTGCGCATCACGTTTACCTCATGGCTGGTCCGGGAGTTTGGCTGTTCATGGCGGCGTGGCTCATCGGCCTGATTTCCACCGCATGTCGTAAACCCATCACGCAGCCGGTGCTCCGACTCATCGGCATGGTCATCATGGCCGTGATGATCAGCGCGATCATCGGACTGTCCGCGCCGGCGATCAGTGATCGTCCGGAAGGCAGCGGCGGGTTGCTGGGTATCTACATCGCCACCGAACTTTCCCACCGGTTCAACACGCTCGGCACGCTCATCATCCTCGGCCTGATTTTTTGGGTCGGCGCAATCCTGGCGATCGATCAGATCGTGCTGGCGATACCCTCTTACCTTGTGCGCCTCTTCCGTGCGGTACCGAAAGTTTCCATCCCTTCGCCGGTACTTGTGGGCAAGCTTCCGCTGGGCCGGTGGGGTGAACACAACGATCTGGATGCTGAAGATGGCGAGGACACTCATGCCGACACGTTGGTGATTGATGGTCCGGTGGATGAGGATGCCGTCGCGATTCCTGAGGAAAAGGATGAGAAAAAGAAACCGATCCGTCGCAGCGGCAAGCTGCTGGTCAAGGATGAGAAAGCAGACGAAGCTGCACTGATTCCCAGCAACAGCGACTCGGACAGCGATGCTCGTGAGGAGGACGACGCGGACGAGGAAGTCGCTGCGGAAGAAGATAGTGCTGCTGATGACGCTCCGGGTGCTTATGTCGCTGAGAAAGCGTTTGACCCCGAAGCACTCCGCGCCAAAATCAAATCGATGCCGATCAACTTCGCGCCCAAAGCCGCCGCCAAGCCTGCGCCCGCGCGAGAGGTCGATCTGTCGGGTTACCGCTTCCCCGGCCCGGATTTGCTGGTTGAGCCCGAGAGCAGCTTCACTGATGAAATGGAAAAACTCGTCCGCGATCAGGCTGTGCTACTGGAGGAAGCACTTCAGCAGTATCGCATTGAGGGTGAGGTCGTCGGCATCGACTCCGGGCCGGTAATCACTCTTTACGAAGTTCGCCTTGCGGCCGGCACGAAAGTTTCCTCACTCTCAGCGGTTGCGAGCGACCTGGCTCGCGCACTTAAAGCCCACAATGTCCGCATCGTGCCCAACATCGTGGGTAAAGATACGGTCGGCATCGAAGTCCCCAACCAGATCAAGGAGAAAGTACGGCTCAAGGAACTGATGACCGCCAATCAGGAATCCGTCGCACGCATGACGCTTCCCATGTTCCTGGGTAAAGATGCGTCTGGTAATCCGCTGGTTGAGGACCTCGCCAAAATGCCGCACATGCTTATCGCCGGTACCACTGGTTCTGGTAAGAGCGTGTGCATGAACTCCATCATCATGAGCTTCCTGCTCACCAAACGGCCTGATGAGCTCAAGATGGTGCTGGTCGATCCCAAAATGGTGGAGATGTCCATGTTCAAGGACATTCCGCACCTGATGTGTCCGGTTGTCACAGAGATGGGTAAGGCAGCAGCCATCCTTGAGTGGGCTGTGACCAAGATGGATGAGCGCTACGAATTGCTCGCCGAGGCGGGCGTCCGTGACATCAGCAGCTACAACAGCCTCTCATGGGACGAGCTTAAAGAGCGACTCCAGCCGACCAACGAAGAGGAAGAAGCTCGCATCCCCAAGAAGCTCTACTCGATCGTTTTCATCATCGACGAACTGGCCGACTTGATGATGACCAACAAGGAAGTGGAGGGCTTCATCGTCCGTATCGCGCAGAAAGCTCGCGCGGTCGGCCTGCATCTGATCCTCGCCACGCAGCGCCCGCAGGCCAACGTCGTCACCGGCCTCATCAAGTCCAACATGCCTTGCCGCGTGAGCTTCAAGGTCGCGTCCGGCATGGACTCGCGCATCGTGCTTGACCAGAAAGGCGCGGAGTTATTGCTGGGGCAGGGCGACATGCTGGTGCTCACGCCGCGATCCAGCAAGCTCACCCGTGCCCAGGGCACGCTGGTGGATGACATGGAACTGCGCCGCAGCGTCAAGTTCCTCAAGGAAATCGCGGAGCAGAACTTTGAGCCGCAGCTTGTTCAGTTGCGAGCGCCGACTGCCACAGGCGCAACCGAGGATCTGGAAAAGGATCCTCTGCTCGACGAAGCAGTGAAGGTTGTCCTTCAAACCAAACGCGGCAGTGTCTCACTGCTTCAACGCAGACTGACCATCGGCTACTCCCGCGCCAGCCGTCTCATCGAACAGATGGCTGCGATGGGTCTCCTGGGTGAGTACAAAGGCTCGCAGGCGCGTGAAGTCACCATCACGCTTGAGGAATGGGAAGCAATGAAAGCTCAGGCCGAAGCCGACGCCGCTTCGACCTCCGGTGGTATTTCCGACTACGAGAAAAACGGCGGCAAGAACAAAGATTGGGCCAACGACGGCGACGAGGATGACGATGGTGTCCCCGACGAGATGGATGATGAGTTTCGACGTTAAGTTGGGATCACATTCCGAAGCGTGAGCTTTTCCCAAGCTGTAAAAACCTCTACCAGAGCAAGGGTGAATAGCCGCCGCTGGTGCGCGATTCGTTGATCTGCGCATTTCTTGTCACTTTCTCAGTTGTCGGAAGCGGAGACGCGCTGACTCGCACCTAAATCACGAGGATACAGGCGGATTTTCAGAGAAATCTGTACCCGTTATTTCTTTGGAATGGTCGGGGTTGCTCGGATTTTTACGCTTTTCGACACGTTTTCCACCGAGAGATTGCTACCTCGCGACGCCCTAACCCTGCGTTTTTACCCCCGATAACGCGGATTTTTCTTGTTCAGATTAAATTTTGAAGAAATTTGTCGCATTGTGTTGTGTTGTGTGGATGAGTGGGTTAAAATCCCACATATCAAGGACGACCGGTTGGCCACGGATGGCCAATGAGGACTTCATGGCTTGGTCTTTACCGGTACATACGAGCATACGATCGACGCGAAGAATCGCCTGGCTGTACCCTCGGACATCCGGAGTCAGATTCTGGGTGAGGCTGCAAGGAATGGCAAGGGGGGCGACAGCCCGGTCTTCGTTTATATCACGCTCGGGGAGGACCAATCCTTAAACCTCTACACCGAGGCGCGATTTGAGCAGCGGTCGGCGGAGCTGGATCGCAGCGAGCTGCCAGCCGACAAGCTCCTCGAATATGAACAGGTCATGTACAGCCTGACCGCTCGGGTGGAGATCGATCAGCAGGGACGGGTTCGACTTCCCGAACACCTGCTCGAACGCAGCGGACTCAAGTCGGAGGTGACCCTCATCGGCGTGAAGGATCATCTCGAAATCCGTGATCGCAAGCAGTGGCGTGAACGAGTGGAAAAAGTGCTCTCCGAAAATCGCAGCTTGTTGATGAATCCTCGCCGTGCGATGAAGTAGGAAGCAAACTCAAGAGTCGGCTGGATTTTCGAGTGACGCCGCGACAAGCGCGTCAGAAATCACAGAGGCACGCCCGCGAGCGTGCCGCGTTCAAAGGAGCTGCTGAGATTCCCGCACTCGGCGAAGGTTGAACGGACTCATGCCGCACAGCGGCTGGACTGCCGGGATGGAGCAGGCTCACGGATGAGCCGCCTAGGCTCGGTCGCCTGCATCAGTGATCGGACTCCTGCGTGAGACCCGGCCACTGGCGAACCCCAGTCGTGTTGACGGCACCTTCGCTGACTTTTTACAACCCGCCGAGTGCCCACGACCCCCGTGCTCCACACGGGGGTTTTTCTTGAGTCGGATCGTCACCTACCAGCAGATCATCACCTACAACACAAGCGTCCGGTTCAATCACGGTTTTCACAAGAATAATTGACCGCTCCTGAGGAGTGTTGCAAGTGATGATTTCGGCTGTTGTTATGAATTAGCGAAATATGCAGAACCGTCTGTCGTCGCTCTCGTATGAATAAATGAAGTCCGAATCGATGTGTGAGTTATGTGGATGGCTGGATCGATGGATGTGACGCATTGGCGCTTCTTCTTCTCCTCCGCCCCGCTGCCAAGGTACTCCTCTTGTCGGCGGGGTTTTTTATCTCCACCCAAAGTCCTGACTTGAAATCTGTTCATCCTGTACGGCTGGTGAGTCGTGTTGACATCGGCTCCCATCAGGGTTCCTCAATTCGCTATTGTGTTTTCACTTGTCGCGTCCCGCTCTCATCTTCGGGCTGACACTTCAGCCATTCCTTCCCGCAGTCCACCTGCTCGTGGCGATGGTTATCGTGTTTTTTGTGTCGCTGTTTCCCGCAGCTTGTGTCCGCACCATCATCAGAAACTATTTCCGTATCGAGGTTCCCTTCGCAGAGGCGGTACAGTCCGCGGTGCTGCTCCTCGCGGTGCTGCTGGCAGCCATCCTCCTGATGCACAAGACGCTGGGTGTCAGCGCGGTATGGATAGCCGAGCACCTGGGTATGGTGGTCATTGCGCTGGTGCTGCTCAGTGGTCCGGCGGTATTCGGCACGGTCCTTCGCACCCCTGACGGCTCGCCGCTGGGACTCGGACGCGGCGCAGTGGTGACATTTCTGACGACGATCGTCTGTACCGGCATCGTCGCCCTCATCGTCATCGCCTGTCGCATATTCTGATAAATAAGCTGAGATTCAACAGAAACGCAGCGAGAAATTCTGCGCAAAAGATTTTCATTGACGGTCAGATTACCCATGTAAAATGAGTCATGATGTGATTCCGAGCAATCGGCAGGCTCTTTCAACACGGGAGCAACATCATGAAAGCAGTAGGCATCGTTGCGGTGTTGGTGGTCGTAGTGCTCGGTGTGATCTACTGGTCCGGTGGGTTTACCGGAAAATCACCAGAGGAGATCGCCCGCGAGTTTAAGGTCGTGGCTGTCGCTGGAACATCGTGGGAAAAAGTCGCCGATCACATGGAGCCGAAGGAGTTTCAGGCGCTCAGCTCGGTGACGATGTCCACCAACAGCATGACGCCGGGCGTAAGTCAGCCGTACCGTTTCAATCGTGCGGAGTTTGCGCAGAAATACAAAAGCGGCGCGTATAAAGAAGGTTTTATTTTCAACTACTACTTCTCGAATAACGACGCATGGGCAGTGGAGTTTGATGGCTCAGGGTGTGTGGTGGAAGGTCGCCCGCTGCCCGTGTTGAAGGACCTCTTCACGCTGCCGTCATCTCACTGATGTCTGGAAACTCCATCGGTCGATTCATCGTCCGAACGGCAGCCATCACAGATGGAGACGTGAGCTGTGTGCCGTTCAGACTTCCTGCAACTGCATAATTGCCGGCCGCTCAAAGTTCATTTCCGACACGTCATGTCCGTCCGCCTGCGCAACGTAGAGCGAAGGCGGCTCCTGAGCGAGAGGGACAATCGCGCCGGCTGTTTCGTCGTTGGGCAGCAGATTTCGAGGATCGGGGATGATCTGCACCGTGGGGCGGCAGGGTTGTTCGACGCAATGGTCAATCGCCACGGCCCACCGGCCGTCACTGAGCCTGAGCATGGTGCCCGGCGGGAAGGGGGGCACGACCGTCAGCAGCACGCGCACGACTTCGGGATCGAACTTAACGAACATCGTGGGGTTGAGAAACGCCGCCAGTGCCCAGACCGTCGGTTGGCTTGGCAGTCCGGGCGGATTGCGCAGCCGGTCGAACTGCTCCGCGACGCCGACGATCCGGGAAAAGACGTGGATGCGTAGCCCATCGAGCGGACCGACCCCAGAGCCGCCGTATCCTGATCCGTCCCATCGCTGGTGATGATTGAGGACGACGGTCGCAGCACTGGGTTCGATTTTGCCGCGTGTGAGGTTGTAGCCGAGTGTCGGATGCTCGCGCCACTGGGGGTCTGATTCGTCAGCAGTTTTTCGGTAACGGTCGCGGACTTCCATGGGCAGCGCGGTGATGCCGATGTCATGCAGCATCGCGCCGATTCCGAGGTTGATGACTTCCTTGGCGCGTCCCGGATCGATGTGGCGGCGTTGTTTGACGAGATAGCCTTCGAGCTTAAGCCCCATCAGGATGCTCAGGAAGGTGACAGCCGAACTGTGACGCATCAGGTCGTCGTTCCCCGGCTCCGCCAGATCACCCATGAAAAGAGCCGCCTGCGGGTTGCCGACGAGTCCTTCGATGAGTGACTTGATCGATGCGGTGTAGTGTGAAAACGACATCCGTGCCACGGATTGCTTTTGCACATCCTCGAAGGTCGTCGCGATTTTCGAGACCAGATTGCCCTGCGTGGCGATGAGGTCAGGTCGTATCACGTTGGAGAGGTGGGACAGACTCGGATACTGCACCCATAGCTGGCGGATACCCAACTCACGGAGACGCGCGATGGCGTTGGCGGTGAGTTTGTAGCCGACTTTCAGAAGTGTGCGGCGAATGTAGCGGGGATGGCGCACCGGCAGCGCCAGCGACATTCCCGGCGCGGCGTGTTCGAGCTCAACGCGAAGCATGGGCGCGGTCCTCCCCCTGTGAATTTCGACGGTTTTAATGGGGGAGTTGAGTAGTCACGGACAGCAGTGACACTCAGAACCCATCTGAACCGGAGAGTTGTCGAGAAAGCACCCGCTATCCGCAAGATCGCGTGTGACACGATTGATCCCGCGATCTTTCATGATGCAGAAGGATTCTGAATGGGAATCAGGCGCGGCGTTTGACGATGACAGCCGTCAAATCGTCCAACTGTTTGGCTCCGTTGGCGAACGACCGCACTTCAGTGAGCAGGGCCTGCAAAAGCGATTGGGCATCTTCATCGCGGCAGCGGTCCACTACTGCGCCGATTCGATCCTTGCCTAACTGCTGACCGGCTTCGTTCTGATATTCGTAAAACCCATCCGTCAACAGCACCAGCGCATCGCCGCGCTCCAGATCGAACGGCTGCACCGCGTCGATCGGCATGTCCGCCATGATTCCCAGCGGCAGAGTCGATGCGTCAAGCCATTCACAACGTCTCTGGGTCGCGTGGTAGTGCAACAGTGGTCCCTGTCCCGCGGAGTGATAGGTGACGCGGTGATTCACCGGGTCGAGCACGCCGAAAAACGCGGTGACGAAGCGGCTGCCGTCGAGGTCATCACAGACCTGACGATTGATGTGTAGGAGCAGATCATCAAGGCTGGCATTGGTTCGCACCGCGACGCGCATCATGGCGCGGACCTGTGTGACGGAGATCGCCGGGCCGACTCCGTGACCGGTCGCGTCAGCCATGAGCATCATGATCGGCGGGTTATCGTCTTCCCGGCAGGTCAGGATGTCGTAGATATCTCCGCCGGTCTCTTCCGCGGGCTGGCTGAATCCCGCCAGGTCATAGCCTTCGACTTTCGGCAGCTCACGAGGCAGAACATTCATCTGAATCTGTCGCGCCAGTGCCAGGTCACGCTGGAGCTTGAGCTTTTCCAGCCGGTCTTCCATGAGTCTGGCCCGCTGGATCGCCACAGCCGCCTGTCCCGCGAGTGCTTCACTCATCCGCTCGTCGCCGACATCGAAGGACTCTTTGTTGGAGTTGAGCAGTTGCAAGACTCCGACCAGTTCATCTTCGAGGCCCATCAGCGGCACGGTGATGAGGCAGCGCGTGCGGTAGCCGGTGTCGCGGTCGAATTGCGGATTGAATCGCGGGTCGGCGTAGCAATCGGGGACGTTGACAATCGCGCGGGTGCGCGCACACTCGCCGGCAATACCTTTGTCGATGCTGAAGCGCAGTCCTTTAACCCCGTGGGCGACGTAGGTGAAAAGCTCCCGCGTCTTATCGTCGTACAGAAAGACGGTGGCGCGATCCGCATGAAGCACCTCGCGTGCAGTATCGATCACCCGTTGCAGAAGCGTTTGCAGGTTGTCGGGGGCCGCCAGATGGCGCGACAACTCCAGAAGCCGCAGAACGGCCGCGGTTTCGAGCTGGTCGCTGATATCCTCCGGGGCGGACATAGATAACCAGTATGGCTTCTATCCGACCCCGTGGTCAAAGTATTTCTCTTGAAATAGCCGTGATTTATCTGTTTTCGGTCCGTTCGTGCGGGCTGACGGGGCGATGCTGCCCGCTGACTTTTGCAGCCATCGGCGGACCGGGGAGATTCGGAAACCGTTAGTAACTGTGAATTTACTGTCGCTAACAAGATTTCCATAGAGTTTATTCAGAGTACCGGATACATTTTTGTTATCTGGACATTTCAAGTCGGTCGAGGCAACAGGAGAAAGCACGTGATGAGAACGCAAACCATGCAGTCATTCTGGATCAAGAGTGCTCTGGCGGCGATGTCCCTCGTGTCAACGATGACTTTGTGCAGCACGACCGAAGCGGCAGTGCTGTTGTCATCATCCACCTACACGCAGGACTTCGACGGTCTGCCCAGTCACACGGGCACGGGCACCGACTTCACCTGGACCGATGACTCGACGTTGACCGGATGGTATGCCGAGAACAGCGCAGCCAGCACAACCTTCCGCGCAGATGACGGCGCGATCTCTGCCGGCAATATTTACAGCTTCGGCTCCGTCAGCTCCACCGAGCGGGCACTGGGCGGCTTTGGCGGCACGCACACGTGGGGCGCGCGTTTCCAAAACGGCACCGGTGCAGCCATCACCGGTATGTCTCTCGAATACACTGGTGAGCAGTGGCGCGATAACGGCAACACTACCGCGCAATCCATCACCTTTGAGTACATCATTACTGACTCGCTGGTCGCCATCGACTCAGCCGGCTGGACTGCCGTTTCCGCGCTGGATTTCACCGGCCCGCAGCACAGCGGCTCGACGACTGCGCTGGATGGCAACCTTGCTGCCAATCAAGCATCCGTATCCGGTTCGATTAACTCGATCAGCATTCCGAATAACAGCTATTTCTGGATCCGCTGGACGGATGTGAATCACACGAGCACCGATCACGCGCTGGCGATTGATGACCTGACGCTGATGGTTCCAGAGCCGTCCTCGATGGTGCTGTTTGTCGGAGCGGTTCTGGCGTTCGGCACTCGCCGTCGGGTGTGAGCACCTACGGACAGAGCGTGACAGGTGCCTGATCTAAACGAGGACGCATGCGCCACCGCATCTCTCACATCGGATTCACGCTCATCGAGTTATTGGTTGTCATCAGTATCATCGCGCTGCTGATAGCGATCCTGCTGCCGGTGCTTGGCTCGGCGAGAGCGACGGCACGCACGGTTCTGTGTTCCTCCAACATGAAGTCCGTGGTCCTGGCGACCCATAACTACCTCACGGATAACAAGCACTTTTATCCCCGGCCGGCGATGGGCAGCACCGGGTCGCTGACCCCCACGCAGCGCGGCAGTGCTCTCTGGTTTAACGCGATTGACTACTACCTGGAGCAGACGATCAAGAATTACACTTCATCGGGGCCTTCCGCGGCGACGGAACGCAATTATGTTCAATACAAGCAGGATCCCGTGTGGAAAGACGAGGTCATCATCAATTCCGCCAACGGGCAGTCGGGGAATCAGACCTTCAAGATGAACGATGCGTTGTATGACGACGCCGGCGGACGTTATTTCACCCATGAGTCGGAAATCAAACGCAGCCAGCCGCTGGTGCTCTATGTCGATGGAAAGGCACAGGATAATTCCGCCATCGGTGCGGCACAGGCGCAGCAGTTCGATGCATCACCCGGTGATGTGGGACTGCGTCACGCTTCCAATCAACGCGGCGCATTCAGCGGCGGTGCCAATGTCGGTTTCTCCGACGGCGCCGTCCGCACGATTACCCAGAAAATCAACTACGCACTGGTGACGCCTGGATGGTTTACCGACTCGGCTACGAATCGCGCTAACGGTAATCAGGTGTTGGCGTGGATTCTCGCCCTGCCTTGAAATCGGCAGAATGCGTCAAGCTGGGTTCACTTCATCTCGCGGAAGCCGGAACGCATTGGGTTTTACAGAAACTGCCAATCTCCCGTTCGCACCGTGTAAATCCAGAGCAGCGCGTTGGTGATGCCGTGTGCCCAGATGACCGGGCCAAGTCCTTTGCGTGCGGTGGCAGCGACCAGCAGGCAGTAAGCGATGCCGCAGACCACGACGCCTGCATAGTCGCGCGGATGATGACTGATGAGAAACACCAGCGTCGATGCCGCCACGCCGAAAACCGAGAGCGCTCCCAACGGCGTCTGCTCAAACTCACGACCGAAATGGGTAGTGGGCAGGTGGCTGATACGCTGGCCGTACTTCGTCTCGCTGAACCATTCGCCGATCACCGGCACATCCTCAAACATCTGGAGCAGGCCGATCATCGTCCGTTTGCCGCTGTGCAGACTGCGCAACATCAGCGAGCGGATGAAAAGCTCCTCGAACAGCGGCACCAGCAAGGACATGCCGACGAGCCGCATGTAAAGCGCGATCGTTCCCGCGCGATCACCCATTTCCTGTTGAAATGACTTGGCGGTCGGGTCGTGGTACGGCACGAGCCGTTGCGGATCACTCCAACCTGCAAAGAGATCGCTGGTCATCTTCCCCAGTCCGTCGAAGCGAACCTTATCGAAGTTGGCGATCCACATGCCCAGCCAGACCCAGGCGACAAAGACGAAAATGCCCACCGGGACGGCCAGCCAGTGAAACTTAACCGTTACCTCCGGCGTGAGCCTGCGGTAACGCCAGAGCAGTGCCGCCACCAGCGCGCACTGGATGCCGTAGCCGATCGGATACGACCACGGCCAGTTATCCCGCGCCAGGCCGACGATCATGAGTCCGAGGATGTAAACGAAAAACGGCGTGACTCGTGGATGCCAGCAATGCGCAGCCATCGTCGCGTCGAGCCGTTCGAGCGGACCGGCCCCTGAAGGCGCAGCGGCGGTTCGGCGTGGCTCATCGGTGGGCGGTGGGGTCAAGTGTTTGCTCGGCTCACGGGTCGGTCAGCATCTTAATCATCGGTTATTCGGTCAGTGGCGTTTTCATCATGCGGATAAGCCATCATGAAAAGGGCGACCTCGCTCCGTGGTTTACCATGCTTATATGGCGATTCATCCGGCTTCGATTGATCCTGAAAAACTGCTGGAGCAGTGCGACGTGACGCGCGGTCGCGCTTCTGGTCCCGGCGGACAGCATCGTAATAAGGTGGAGACCGCTGTCACCCTTATCCATCGACCGACGCAGGTCGTCGGTTACGCGGCGGAGCGGCGCAGTCAGGCGGAAAATCTCCGAGTGGCGTTGAAGCGTCTTCGCCTCAATCTGGCGGTTGAGGTGCGTTTTCCGGTCGATCCGTTTGAGCCTGCCAGCGCCTTGTGGAAGTCTCGGTTGCAGAAGGGTCGTGTGATCGTCAGCGTGAGTCATGCGGATTTTCCAGCCATTCTCGCCGAGGCGATGGACATGCTGGCGGCGAGCAAGTGGGATATCTCCGCCGCCTCTGCCGCATTGGGTTGCACGCCGTCACAGCTGGTGAAATTACTCAAGGATGAGCCGCGGGCAATCCGCCGGCTCAATGAGGAGCGACAGCGTGCGGGATTGCGGATCATGAAATGAACAGGCGAAGTCAGTTGCCGCCCTGAGAGATGCGGGTGGATATTCGCTATCATCCCGCTTTCTTAAAAGGATCAATCCATGCCCATCAAACTTGGAATCATCGGAGCCGGAGCCATTGGTCAGTCGCATGCGCAAACCGCAAAGCGGGTCGGAGTGGACATCGCATGTATCGCGGATGTAAACGAACAGGCAGCGCGTGCGTTGGCGTCATCCGTCGGCGTCAGTGCGATCACGTCAAAGCCTGACGAACTCCTAGCAAGGCCGGATGTGAATGCGGTCATCATCGGCGTGCCCAATAAGTTTCACAAAGAGATTGCCGTCGCTGCGCTGAAGGCGGGCAAGGATGTGCTCCTCGAAAAGCCGATGGCCATGAATATCGCCGAGTGCGACGAGATCAACGCCGCCGCTCGTGCGAACAACCGCATTGTGCAGATCGGATTTGTGAATCGCTTCGCTCCCGTGGCGCAGTCAGCACGGAAGTTCATTGATTCGGGTGATCTGGGCAAGCTCTATCACGCCAAGGCGAATATCTATCGCCGTCGCGGTATTCCCGGTCTGGGCGGGTGGTTCACCACCAAAGCTCTTTCCGGCGGCGGGCCGCTTATCGACCTGGGTGTTCACATCATCGACCTGGCGATGTACCTGATGGACTTCCCGAAAGTCACGCGCGTCAGCGGCAAGGTGTACGCCAACTTCGGTTCACGCATGAAAAATTACACCTACGAATACATGTGGGCCGGCCCGCCGCGACTCGACGGAAAGTTTGACGTCGAAGATTCCGCCCACGCGCTGGTACGCTTCGAGGGCGGAATGACGCTGGAGGTGAATGCCGCCTGGGCCGGTAATTTCCCCGAAGGCAGCATGAGTAACCTCATGGGCTTCTTTGGTGAAACGGGAGGCATGACGTTTCAGCTTGGCGCGACCGATCTGAAAATCGCCACCGAGAAGAATGGCCACAACGTGGACATCGTCCCGAAACTCCGTGACGCGGTAGCCACCGATGAACAACTCCGCGCCTTTGTCCGGAGTGTCGATACTCGGGAGATTCCTCACGCCAGCGGTGAGCGCGGCCGCGTCGTGCAGTCGATCATTGATGCGATCTACGAGTCAAGCCGACTGGACCGCGAAGTAGAAGTCGGATAGTTCCCGATGACTCTACCCGTGCTCACGACATGCTACGCGCAAGCGGCAGCGTGATCGGTTTACTATCCTGCGCTCAGGCAGCGGGCTGCGGTTCCATCGCCTCCACCTTCAGCTTGCCGTCCTCCGCTGTGACGCGCACCAGCGCGCCGTCGCTCACCTT
The DNA here is from genome assembly GCA_020851465.1 of Phycisphaeraceae bacterium. NCBI lineage: Bacteria > Pseudomonadati > Planctomycetota > Phycisphaerae > Phycisphaerales > Phycisphaeraceae > Phycisphaeraceae bacterium. The sequence goes on from JADZCR010000017.1 coordinate 177,845, forward strand.
GCCCGCGAGGATGGAGCGGCCGATCTTCGTTTCCAGTTCATGTTGCAGGTACCGCTTGAGCGGTCGGGCGCCGTACACCGGGTCGTAACCGGCTTCGGCGACGAGATCTTTGGCGGCGTCGGTCAGTTCCAGCTTGATGTTGCGGTCGGCGAGTCGGCGACGGATGTCGTCCAATTGAAGGTCAACGATCCGCTTGATCTCCGGCAGCGTCAACGGCTTGAACAGCACGATGTCGTCGATGCGGTTGAGAAACTCCGGACGGAAGTGCTGCCGCAACGCGCTCATCACGCTGTTCCGTGCCTGATCGCCGATCTTCCCGCCGGTCAGCGTATCTTCGAGCAGATACTGAGAGCCGATATTGCTCGTCATGATGATGACGCAGTTTTTGAAACTCACCGTCCTGCCCTGCGCGTCAGTCACCCGGCCGTCATCGAGAATCTGCAACAGCACGTTGAAAACGTCGTGGTGTGCCTTCTCGATTTCGTCAAAGAGCACGACGCTGTACGGCTTGCGGCGCACCGCTTCGGTGAGCTGGCCGCCTTCCTCGTAGCCGACGTAGCCCGGAGGCGCGCCGATGAGACGCGACACCGTGTGCTTTTCCATGTACTCGGACATATCAATGCGGACGATATTTTCCTCGCTATCAAAGAGCGTGTGCGCCAAAGCGCGGGCCAGCTCGGTCTTGCCGACGCCGGTAGGCCCCAGAAAGATGAACGAACCGATCGGCCGCTTGGGATCCTTGATCCCCGCACGGGCGCGGATCACTGCGTCGGCGACGAGCTGTACCGCTTCATCCTGGCCGATCACGCGCTCGTGGAGAATCTCATCGAGTTTCAGCAGTTTTTCCCGCTCACCTTCGACCAGACGGGTGACGGGAATTCCCGTCCACTTGGAAACGATCGACGCGATTTCCTCGTCCGTCACCTCCTCACGGAGCAATCGTGATTCGGTGCGCGGCTTGGATGAAGTGCCCGCATCCTTGCGATGCCCCGCGGAATCATGCGGAGTCGCATTCAGGGCTGCGAGCTGTTTCTGAAGCTCCGGCAGGCGGCCGTATTCCAGCTCTGCCGCCTTCTGCGGGTCGTAGCTGCGCGGGTTTTTGTGCGTCTCAATCTGCTGACGAACCTTTTCGATCTCTTCGCGGAGTTGCTGCACCTTACCCAGCGCACCTTTTTCGTTTTCCCACTGCGCCCGCATGGTGTCGGCCTTGGCCTTCACTTCGGCCTTTTCTTTTTGAATCGCGCTGAGCCTCTGGCGGCTCGGCTCGTCCTTCTCCTTTTTCAGTGCTGCTTCCTCAATCTCCAGTTGCATGACGCGGCGCGTCGCTTCATCAAGCTCCGCGGGCATCGAGTCAATTTCGGTGCGGATCATCGCGCACGCCTCGTCAACGAGGTCGATTGCCTTGTCAGGCAGGAAGCGATCGGTGATGTAACGGTTGGAGAGCACCGCAGCTGCCACCAGCGCGTTGTCCTGAATGCGCACGCCGTGGTGAACCTCGAATCGCTCGCGCAACCCGCGCAGGATCGAGATCGTGTCTTCCACGGTCGGCGGATCGACGACTACCGGCTGGAATCGCCTCTCCAGTGCGGCATCCTTTTCAATGTGCTGGCGGTATTCATCCAGCGTCGTCGCACCGATGCAATGCAGTTCTCCGCGGGCGAGCATGGGTTTGAGCATGTTGCCCGCATCCATCGCCCCCTCAGCTTTGCCCGCACCGACGATCGTGTGCAGCTCGTCGATGAACAGAATGATCCGACCCTCAGCTGACTTCACTTCATTGAGCACAGCCTTGAGCCGTTCTTCAAACTCACCGCGGTATTTCGCGCCGGCGACCAGTGAACCCATGTCCAGCGCGAAAATCGTTTTTTCCTTTAATCCTTCGGGCACGTCGCCGCGCACGATCCGCTGCGCCAGTCCTTCGACGATCGCGGTCTTGCCGACGCCCGGCTCGCCGATGAGCACGGGGTTGTTTTTCGTTTTACGGGAGAGCACACGGATGACGCGGCGGATTTCCGAGTCGCGGCCGATGACAGGGTCCATCTTCCCGTCACGCGCGACTTTCACGAGATCACGGCCATAGCGTTCAAGGGCTTCGTAAGTCGCTTCGGGGTTGGCGGATTGCACCCGCTGATTGCCCCGGACCTGTGTCATGGCAGCGAGGAAGGTTTCGTAATTGATGCCGAGGGTGCGGAGGATGCGCGCAGCCGCGGATTTATTCGACGGCTTGAGAATCGCCATAACCACATGCTCGACCGAGACGTACTCATCACGCAGTTTTTTGGCTTCGGCTTCGGCGTCCACGAGAACCTGCTGGACATCCTGCGTCACCGCGATGCCGCCCTGCGCTCCGGGTCCGGTCACGCTCGGTCGCCGCTCCAGCTCACGCTGAAGCTCGGCGATTACCACGTCGGCGGGGCGCTCCATTTTCGTCAGCAGCCGGGGCACGAGTCCGCCTTCCTGACGACACAACGCCAGCAGCAGATGCTCGGTATCGACAGCCTGGTGGCCGTGTTTCACCGCGATCGCCTGCGCGTCGTGAAGAGCTTCCTGTGTTTTCTGCGTTAATCGGTTCGGGTCCATGCGTCTGCCCCTTTCGGGATGTTTGATCTACGGACGACCTTACGTCCGCGGGTCAAACTTTGTTTCCTTTTTCAATTCCTCGAACAACTCGCGCTCACGATCCGTGAGCGTCTTGGGTACGACGATCTTCACCTGGGCGAACAGGTCTCCCGGCTCTGCGCTGCCGCGACCGGGCAGACCTTTGCCCTTGATTCGCAGTTTTTGTCCGCTCTGTGAGCCGGGCGGAATCGTGACTGTCAATTCGCCGTCGAGCGTTCGTACCGGCACCTTCGCGCCCAGCGCAGCCTCCCACGGCGCGACGTGCACGGGAATGGTGAGATTTCGGCCATCCACCCGAAACCGCGGATCCTCCGCCAGCCGGACGTGCAGAAGCAGATCACCTGCCGGTGCGCCGCCGATACCCGGCGAGCCTTGCCCAGCGACACGGATCGTCTGGCCGTCGAGCGTGCCGGGCGGAACCTTGATCGTGAGGGTCCGGGTCTTGCCGTCCGGCGTGCGCAGCGTGAGTTGACGCGAGGTGCCTCGGTAGGCTTCTTCAAGCGTGATCATGATGTCAGCTTCGACGTTCTGGCCCTGTCGAGCGGCAGAGCGTCCCGCGCCGCGGCTACCCAGCATTTCCTCAAAATCGAATCCGCCGCGGCTTCCGCCCCCGCGTGATCCGCCGAAAAACGACTCGAAAAAGTCGCTGAAGTCCCCGCCTTCAAAATGAAACTGCTGACCGCTGCCGTTACCCGTTCCTGGGTGGCCGCGGCGAAACCGCTGTTCCCATCCCGGCGGGGGGGTGAACTCCTGACCGGCTTTCCAATTTTCGCCCAGCTCGTTGTAGCGTTTCCGTTTCTCCGGGTCGGAGAGCACTTCGTAGGCTTCGGTGACTTTCTTGAACTGGGCTTCAGCCCCTTTTTCCTTGTTGACGTCAGGGTGGTACTTCCGCGCCAGCTTGCGGTAGGCGCGCTGAATCTCATCCTGTGTCGCCGTCCGCGCCACGCCGAGAGTTTCGTAATAATCCTGGAACTTTACAGCCATGAGTTTTTCCGGTGTCAGGGTATGCAGTGCAACAGGCGCACCGCGAATTCGGGGCATTTTAGGGGGGTTACCGGCTGGAGAATGGACAGAATTGCGGATGGGACCGTCCGAAAGTGCCGCAATGGCAGGCGGTGGAAGGCATGGTGTAACCGGCAATTACCGCCGGTCGGGGCATTGATCGAGCCTCATCGCCTCATCATTGCACATGCACGTCTCTGTCATTGACTAGATCAAAATCGAGGGCGAGTTTTATGTAGTACATCGCATGAACCCAGCCCAGAGGCCAGCGGGCAGCACGGAAGGCATGCCAGAACGGATAGCTCACCCGATTGAGCCATTCCTTGTCACCTGTGAGGTAATAGGCGTAGGCTGCGGGGTTGTAGTCGGTCACGCGGTGGAAGCCATGAACCCCCATCTTTTCCCATACCAGCCGCCATTCAAGCTGGCTGAGCATGAAGGCTTTAAGCTCCTCGCGCTTGCTCGGATCACGTTCACGCTGCCAGAGCCAGAACATTCCCTCCCACGCCGCGTAGTCGCCGTAGCTGCATACCTTCACGGGGCTTGAGGAGGGCTTTTCATCGAGCATCTGTCCGAGCTTCGCAGTGTTGCGCATCAAGTACTCGCGCACGATTTTCCAGCACGCCTTGAGATATCGCTCATCGCGCAGGAAGTCATAGCACCACGTCAGGTCGATCATCGGCTGGCCGGCTTCACGCTGGTCAGCGGAGATGATCGCAAAGCCTTCAGCGTCATTGATCCAGTGCAGGAGATGTTCGCAGGCGCGTTTGGCACCTTCGAGGTACTCGCGGTCACCAGTCAGCGCATAGGCGAACAGATATTCCGTGAACCATTCATGTGACGGGTAGGCGGTACCGTCGTTGTGATTGACGGTGTGTGCGACCTGTCCGCCGTTCTGTAACGGGTCGGTGCTAAAAGCGCAGTGATCGACCTCCAGCATGTGTCGCGTGCCGTTGAGGGCATACTCCGCACAGCCGAAGTTACCGGTGCGGAGGTAGTTCTGGAAATAGACGAGGTTGTGCATCTCCTCGTTGTTACCCAGGCCGTTATCGCCGTAGTGCCAGAATCCGCTGGGGGGCCACTGGGCGACCTGATCGACCGCGCCAAGCTCGCCGTAGGAAATGCCGATCCAGGCATCGAGAACTTTGCGTTCAAACGCAAAATGCTTGCGCGGCTCGTAGGCAGGCAGGAGGTCGATGGCGAACACGCTGCACTTGCGCACATGTTCGATGTCGGGGATGATCTTGATCGGCTCGCCACCCGCGGAGCCTGTGTAGAAACCGCCGTACTCCCAGGAGAGGTATCGCGTCTGGATCGCTTCATCGCTGTCATCAGCCGACAGCGGAGCCAGATGCACGACATGCGAGCGGCCAGCTCCCTGCGTGATCGCGAGGTTCCCCGCCCATTCAGGCCACAGAGCCACACGGAGAGTGGAGCCTTTTGACGAGAGGCTCTTGGGGTGAAGATTGGTCAGGCCTTTTAGCGAAATGAGTACGCCGTGACGAGAGTCCAGCAGCGCGAGGTAAGGCCAGACGCACCGGCTGCCGCCCGCCTGAAGACGGAACTTGATGTCGCGCAGCCACCAAGGCTTGTTCTCCGGCGGGTCGTGCAGCACCGCAGCATCACGGACGAAGGAGTCCGCGGCGTTTCGCTCGACGTGTTTCGTCGCATAGTTGTCGATATCGCCGGTGTCTGACGCGACGATCTCCGGGTCTTCATCAACGCGCATCGATTCGGTCAGGTAATGTCGTGTCCGCGAGTTGGCGGTGAAACATCGCTTGGCCTTCTCGTCGATGGCGGTATGAAAAGTCATGTCGAAATGCGAGATGGCGAGGCCCGGTGTCGGCAATTCACGATTGCGGAAGGCATGCGTGATCTTCACATCACTGCGGCCGGCCCGAACCTCGATCCGCAGAAAATAGTCCAGACATGTCTTTTCACCCTCGCCGGAAACCAACCCGTGTTTGCCGTCAAAACGCACCACGACGCGCAGCGGATTATTTTCTTCCAGTGTGACTTTTCGCGGACCAGCTTTGAGCGAATAACGGCTGCCGTTCCAGCGAAAGGTCACGTCGAATCCATCAGGAGCTACCAGCGGCAGCTTGCCGGCCGTCCAGCCTGTGAGCAGCTCATTCTGTCTCGCGCTGAGGGCCAGCTCGACGAGGCCGTTACCCACACGGACGCTTTCGCCGTCGAGTGACGCCTTGACGGGGTTGGCGTGCCGAGGTTTGGATGATTTGCCCTGTGCGATCGTCAGGCCGACGCCAGCCGAGGGATTCAGATCGACCGCCGTATCGAGCAGCGACCACTGCACGCTGCCGTCCGGCCAGGTGTTCAGGCACTTGAACGCAGCAGGCACCTCCGTGCCCGCTTCATTGCGACACACAAGCTCGCTCACATCCCTGATTGTGCCTTCAGGCCAGGGGATTCCGTAAGTGATCGGCTGATTTGGAAAGGTACGGTGCGAGCGGTTGTGAATGTGGATCGTCTGCCGTGCGGAAGTCATAGGAGAAAGTCCAGGATAAAGGGTGGAATTGTACGACCGACAGCCGTTGTTGGCTCTCGATTGGGCACGCACACGAATCACCGCGAAAAATCAGCCCTGCTAACCGCGGTACGTGCAGACCGTCTTGCCCGTTTCCCACACGCTGACCGAGTCGAGTTCGACGCTGAGCTTTCTGAGAGCAGGTGTGAGTAGGTTATGGATGACCATGGCGATGTTCTCAACCGAGGGGTTGAGGTCCGCGAATTCGGGGACGTCGATATTGAGGTGCTTGTGGTCGAGTTTCTGCACGACCACTTCATTCACCAGCGCATCGAGTTCTTCCACTGCCAGTGCGTGACCCTGAGCGTTGATCGGGGAGCGGACAGCGACTTCGAGTTGATAGTTGTGGCCGTGCCCGGAAGGGTTGTTGCACTTGCCGAAGACATGTCGGTTTTCGTCAGCCGAAAGAGCATCGACATGCAGCCGATGCGCCGCGGAGAACTCAAACCTTTGCCGAACGATCGCATGATTCATGTCGCGTCTCCGGATCCCCAGTGAATAAAACGGCGTGAGTCGCAGAGAAATCTCCTCGACACTCTCGGACAGTGCCGGCTGGAGCAGACCCAAAGAACGACGAAGCAGGTCCGCCACCGCCACGTTCGCGCCGCCGTCCGTGTCAATCAGCGCCTGCTGCATCAGCGGCAGCACGAGTCGTCGGACGGCATCGTCGATGTGCGTGATGTTGATGAAATAGCCGGTTACGTGGTCAGCCTCGCCGGCGCATCGGACATCCAGTTCGTAGTACCGCCCCAGACCTCGCATCGGAGGCCAGCCCGCGAAACCGTTATTTTTCGGCGCGACCGGTCGGCCCGCCGAACATTCCGGGTTGTTAAGGCAGAAGCGTACCGTGCGGCTCAGTTCCAGCATGGGCGGAATTATAGAGGGCAAGATCGAAATTATTGGTCGAATTGACTTGCATCCGTCTTTGCTGAATTGCAGAGTTTCGTATTGACCGGCGGCAACGAAGCACCGCGCGCCGACCCGGCATTACGCGCGGTTCGTCGGGGATTTTGTATTTGTAAAGGATTGTTATGAAGAGCTGGGTTCGTTATTGCGTGGCTGTGTACATGGGTCTGCTCATGGCGGGTTCGCTCTTTACTTCGCGTCAGGCGGCAGCAGGGCCGACTTCACTGGTCCCGCTGGGACATGGGCAGGCAAAGCAATCGGTTTGCGAGGATGTCCCTCAGGTCGCACAGCCTGCGAAAGCTCCGCACCAGGATTAACCGCGCAACGAGGCACGGGATGCGTTACGCTTGATCGCATGAGTGAACGCTTCACCTCCTCACCGCCCCGGCGTACCGGTACCTGGGTCGTGGTCTGTCTCGTCCTGCTGGGAGTTATCTCCGCAGGCACCGCGTTTGTGTATTGGAAAGGCGTGGCACGACGGACCTGGCCGCAGACGCAGCCAAAGCCCGACGAAGGAGCCGGCGCGGTTGAGTGGGATCGCGCCGCTGCGGAAAACGAACTGTCGCAAATCGCGCCGCGGTTGCTGGCAGTGGAAAGCAAGCAGGCGGAACCCGGCCCCCTCATCAGTGATGCGCGTCGTCTGGTCGAGCGTTACCCGCGCTACGCCGCCGGTCGTGTGTTTCTGGCGCAGGTGCTGCTTTTCACCGGCGATGCCGAGGGCGGCTACACGCAACTGACCGAAAGCCTCAAGATCAACGCTCAACAGGCTGAGGTGCAGGATCTGGCGGGCAGCATCGCCCGACAACTCAAGCGCGATGACGAAGCCCTGCAACACTTCAGCATGGCTGCGAATCTAGCTCCGACCGTCGCACGTCACCGGGTGAGCATGGCCCTCATCTACCTTGACCGAAAGCAATACGACCTGGCGATGAGCACGCTGCTCGAAGCCCTTCGCATCGACTCAGCCGCCCACGAAGCCTACGCCGCGATGGCAGACCTCTATGCGCGGCAGAATAAACTCGACCAAGCCATCAACCAGTACACCAAAGCCATCGCCAACACCCCGATTCAACAGCGGAAAAAGATGGTGGTTTACATCATCAACAAGGCAATGCTCCAACGCCGCGCCAATCGTCCGGAGGATTCACTCCAGACGCTCGATGCGCTCAAACCACAGGAACGTAATGATCCAGCCGTGATCGAAGGACTGGCGACCAGTTGGGCGCAGCTCGCCCGCTTCGATCGCGCTGCCCAGGTGTATGAGGAAGCGCTGGCACTGGATCCTTCACTCTGGCGTTATGAAGTCGAAGCCGCCCGCTATCGCATCAAGGAAGGGAGCTTCGCCAAAGCCGAAGCTCACATCCAGATGCTCGAAGCCTTCAAATCACAACTGCCGCAGATCGCCGAACTCAAAGCGCAGCTCAAAGCAGCGCGCGAGCAAACGCAAGGTAAGTAATCGCCGATTTCATCAGGTCCGTAAACCCGTGATCTCATCGCGCTGATGTGTTGCGGTCTCTCGGATCAGTCGTTGGTCAGTTTACGAATGATGTTCGTGGTGCTGCGACCGGCGACGAGGTTGACCAGCACCACTTTCCCGCCATGACGTTCGACCAGATCGCCGCCGACGACCTCGCTTCGCTTGTAGTCGGCCCCCTTGACCAGCACATCGGGCTTCAACGCGCCGATGATTTTGATCGGCGTGTCCTCGCTGAAAAGAACGATGTAGTCAACGCTCGCCAGCTCGCTGAGCACCATGGCGCGATCAGTCTCATGATTGACCGGACGGCCTTGACCCTTGATCCTTCGGATGGATGCATCGCTGTTGAGGCCGACGATCAGCAGGTCGCCCTGTCGCCTTGCTTCACGCAGATATGAGATGTGGCCGGCATGGAGAATGTCGAAGCAGCCGTTGGTAAAGACGATTCGGCGTCCCTGTTTGCGGTAGGCGTTGATCTCCGGCAGCAGAACGTCGAGCGTGCGCAGCTTGCCGGATTCCTCATGCTGCTGCCGCAGCAGGCTGATGATCACCTCGTCCAGCTCGATGGGAACGACGCCGAACTTTTCGACTTCGAGCCCCGCAGCTGTGTTGGCGAGCTTCACCGCAGTGTGCCAGTCCGCGCCGTTGACCCGTGCAGCACCGAGCATCGCCAGCACCATGTCACCTGCGCCGGTCACGTCATAAACCTGTCGCGCAACGGTTGGCACCATGAGGGGCGGGCAGCCGCGCTCCAGCAGCAACGCGCCCTGTTTGTCGAGCGTGAGTACGACGCTTTCGAGCCGCAGCGCGTCGAGCAGTTTTCGCGCGGTGCGTTCCAGCGTTCTGCGATCCTCCGTGAGTGACCCGCCGGTGGCCAGCGCCGCTTCAGTGCGATTCGGAGTGATGCAGGTCGCGCCGGCATATTTGGAGTAGTCCGAAATCGCCGCCGGATCGACAAAAACCGGCACTCTGAGCTTTCGCGCCATGTCGATGAGTGAACGGCAGACCTCGCTGGACAACGTGCCCTTGTTGTAGTCCTCCAGATAAAGCGCATCGGCTCCGCGGAGTGCCGCTTTAGCGCGGGTGAGGAGTTGCTTCGCCGCAGCGGGTGCGATGACGGATCGTTCCTCGGTATCGACGCGGAACATTTTCTGCGGGTGACGATGCTGCGCCAGGCCGACGTAATTCTGCTTCACCGTGGTCGGCCGGTCGCGGACGCCGAGGATCGCCGCGACATTGCAACCTGCAGCACGAAGCCCTTCGCGCAACTGGGCACCCGCGGGGTCGATGCCGATGACGCCGACACAGGCGACCTCGCAGCGCAGAGCGCGGAGATCGAGGCAGACGTTGGCTGCACCTCCGGGCTTGTGCTCCTGCCGGATCACCGAGAGCACCGGCACCGGCGCATCGGGGCTGAGGCGGTCAGCGTTGCCGTATATGTAGTGATCGAGCATGAAATCGCCGGCAACGACGATCTTCCGTGGTTTCCAGTGGTCAAGAAAACGAATGAGACCCTCGGATCCGGCAACGGTGGGGACGGTCGTGCTGCGGCGGGTTGGGCGGTGTTTGGCGGGCGGCATGGGAATGAGAATAGACGCGGCACAGCGGGCCGCAAGCGCGGGTCAGGCGGAGATCAGCAGACGGTCAAGAAGTTTATCCAACCGGTCACTGCCGTCGAGGAAGTCAAGCTGGAGCATAGGCCGGTAAATGGGTACAGCCGGCAGACCACCCGCCAGCCGAGGCTGCCACTTCACCCAGTCCTTGTCGGTGACGACCACCGCATCAGGGCGCAGGGTGCGGAGTTGATTCGTGAGCATGTCCGTGAGGTTCGGGTAGGTGTGATGGTCAGGATACGTGAATAGCTGGAGCACTTTTCGCGTGTGCTGACGGAGTGACCGCTCGAAGGCCGCATCATTCCCGATTCCGCAAAAGCCGATGACGGACGCCCGCGCCAGATGGTCGGGAGCGTGTTCACCGCCACCCTGATCGCGGAATCCCGTCCAGCGATGAGCGCAATGGACAATCGGCCGGCTGCCGGTGAGGTTTTCAATCCGGGCGTCGAGTGCTTCAAGCGGCTGTGCGATCTGATCCGCACGGGTGACGATGACCGCCGTCGCCCGTTTTAGGTTTCGGTCGGGTTCGCGCAGCAGGCCGCGGGGAAGAAGCCGATCAAAGCCGAATGGCCGGGTCGCATCAATGAGAACCAGGTCCAGATCGCGGCGAACCCTGCGATGCTGAAATGCGTCATCGAGGATGAACGCCTGCACATTCGAGTTGCGTTTTAATGCGGCCTGCGCACCCGCGACCCGGTCGGGGTTTGCCTCAACCGTCACTGCACCATCAAAGGCGTCTCGGTAGAGCTGGGCCTCGTCGCTCAAGCCGTCCGTCATGGCATAGCCGCGCAGCAGAATCGCCGGTGTGACACCCAACCGGTGCAGCCTCCGGACGATTTCGATGACCATCGGCGTTTTACCCGTGCCGCCGGTCGTGATGTTGCCGACGCTGATGGTCGGGCGTCCCAGGGCCGCTGGAGTGCGCCACCCGCGGTCGAACATCGCATTACGCAGCCCGACCCCGCAGCGATAGAACGGCTCGGCGACCGCACAACCGGCGCGAACAAAGCTCGCGCCGATTGAACGATCTTCACCGGAGAGAATGGCGTTGAGTCGTTGAGGATTCACGCTTGAAAGGGGGCGGAGGCGTCTGTTGGGACGACAACGGGGTAAATTGAACGCTGATCAAAGAACGTCTTGAGCTTCCGCATCGGCAGGCCGACGACCGTCGTCGGATCACCCTGCACATGGATTGTCCAGCCGGCTTCCAGCCGGTCGAAAAGGTTGTATCCGCCCGCTTTACCGCGCCATTGTTGGGTGTCGAGGTAGAGTTCAATCTCGCGGGGAGTGATGTTTTCCATCACAACCACGGCCATATCGGCAAACACATGCGGGTGAACGTCGTTTCGACTCACCAGCGCGATACCGGTTATCACGCGATGCGGCTGACCTATGAATGAGCCGATCATCGCGGCTGCATCCTCACGCGACGACGGCTGGCCAAGCAGGCGGCCGTCAGCGCTGACGCACACCGTATCCGCTGCGAGGATCAGGCCGTCCGGGTAGTCGAGGAACGCCCCCGCATCCTGAAGGCTCCGGGCTTTCCGCTCAGCCAGTTCCATGGTCATCGCTTCAGGGTGGCCCGCGGATTCCGGTTGGGGCGGGTCGGCATAGGGCGGGTCCGCCTGCACAAACTCGTACCCAGCCTGACGCAGCAGACACGCCCTTCGCTCCGAACGACTTGCAAGGATGATCGTGGGTTGTCGAGCCGGCATGAATGGATTGTAAACGGCTCGGCGGCGGGATGGTTGAACCTTTGCAAACCGATCTTTCAATCGGCGAATCCCTCTCATCCGCATTATCAGTGCTGATATTCAAGCTGGATCGAACAAACTCCCGATAACGCAGGACGGATCGACTGATTCGGCGGGTATTCACTTCGTCTGAGACTTGCGCAGGGACGCGGGCACTCGACGAGCTCAGCCCGGTCAGAATGCGATCCTTGTTCCTGTCTCTTTCACGGACGAGAGGGCAGTCGTGCGGACCATCGCGATCATCAATCAAAAAGGCGGTTGCGGCAAGACAACCGTTTCCATCAACCTCGCGGCAGTCATGGCATCCATGGGGCGCAAGACCCTGCTGGTGGACATGGACCCGCAATCCCACTGCGCTCTGGGGCTGGCGGTGCCCGAAGCGCAATTGGAACGCTCCATCGGCGACATGCTGCGAGCAGGCCTCGATGGAACACTCGCTTTCGGCGATACCGTCTGGCAGATCTCGCGCAGCCTCGACCTTTCCCCCAGCACGATGTCGCTGGCGGGCATCGAGGCTGAGCTGAGCACCGCACCCGACAAGGACCGCCGCCTGGCGCAGTTGCTCAGCACCGTCGCTGACCAGTACGAGTTCTGCATCATTGACTGCCCGCCGTCGATCGGCCTGCTGACATTCAACGCGCTCCGCGCTGCGGACGAGGTGATTATCCCCGTCGAAACCGGCTATTTTTCGATGCAGGGTTCGGTTCGTCAGAAAGCAACGATCGAGATGCTCGCCCACCGAGCCGGGCACAGAGTCCGCTTCCAGGTGCTGGCGACGATGTACGACGTGCGCACGAAGCTGGCGCGCGAGATTCTTTCTGAGCTGCGCCGCCATTTCGGGGACAAGCTCCTGCCGGTCGTCATCAACTTCAATTCCAAGCTCAAAGAGGCTGCGAGCTTTGGCCAGCCGATCACGGAATATGATCCAGCCAGCCGGGGTATGGCGGACTTTGAAAAGCTCGCCAACTGGCTGCTGGCGAATCCGCCGCAACCGGCAACGCAGGCAGAGGGTGCCGACACAACCGATCAACCCGCCGCCGCGACCAATCCTGCGCTGTCCCGTGCTGCCGAGCTGGTCGAGCGAGCCCGCGCTCTGGCGTCGCGTACCGCAGCACTGGCGGCCAAGATTTCCCATGATCCTGACGTGATCGCCGAAAACGAAATCGAAACGCTCGTCGCCCCGCCGGAAACTCCCGCCGATTTCAAGCCCGTCACCGTTTCGGGTGAGATTCCGCTTCCGACGGTGGAGGACAAACTCGCCCGGATTTACGGCGTGCGTGCGACATCGCAGGGGCTTCTCTTTGTGCAGCCGCTGCCGCAGGCCAAAGAGGTTACCGTGGCAGGTGACTTCAACGGCTGGTCGCCTGTCGCGACACCGCTGAAGCGTGATGAACGACTCGGCGTCTGGCAGGCGTGCATTCCGTTGCCGCCGGGACGCTATCGTTACCGCATAGTCGTCGATGGTGCATGGATGCGGGATGCTTTTAATAATTACGTCGAGGCCAACCCTTTCGGCGAGTTGAATAATGTGGTCGAGATCGCCGCGGAAATCGCGGTGGGTTGAGCGTGTCGCGCCGTGAGAAATTTCTTCCGGCAAGAATGGTTGCGTAGTGGCGGCAGTCCCAGCCGCTTTTGAGCAGTGATGACCAACGGCGGAGCCGATGGGACAGCGGCCTCTCCGGGTGTGGGTCCAGGGAATATGGAAGACGCACGGACAAAAGCAGCGCTCGATGCGTTGGCGGACCTCTTTTTGACCGGAACCGCGCCCGCAGCTCCGCTGGCGTCTTCCAAACAAGTCAGCACCGGCACCTCCGACCCGGTCACTCGCGGCGAGGCGTCGATCAGCGGACCGCGACCGATCAGGCTTTCTCCCAAGCTCCGTGCCGTCCAGCATCAAAACGCCATCCACGTCGATCCGATCCCGTCTGCGAACGAGGCTCCCATCCGCGACAGCGAGCTGCCGACCGCCGCATCGCGCGTCGGGCCGCAACTGCGGCTGCATCGCACGGAAGTGAGCACCGCTGCCGCTTCGCCTGTTTCCACCCCTGCACCCAGCGACAGTCAACCGCCTCTCGATGAGTCCCAGCCGATCGCGCTTCATGTCGAGGTTGCGTTCCTGGGTAATCTCCCCGGTTTCGGCGGGCCTTGGCTCACCCAGTACGCGCGCCACCTGGCGCAGCGGCACGGGCCGGTGGGTGTTCTCCATGTGGACGATGAACGGATCGATCTCGATCTGGTCACTGCCGGTCGCCCGCCGCTGCCGCAGGACATCACCGATCCCGTCGCCAATGCGGAACACGCGCTCGAAGCCTGGACGGATCAGGTGTCGCGGTCGTCGCTGCCTGCCTTGATTGATGCGATGATCCACCGCGCTCCTGTTGCCGTCGCAACCTGGCTCATCCACCTGCCAACCCATCTGACCGAGATGACGCAGACGCTGGCCCAGCAGGTGAAGCGTTGGACGTTGGTCTGCGGTGCCGATGAAATCGCCGTGGCCGCGGGTCAGCGGTTGTTCCGTTCCCTGCTGGAAAACGATCCCGCTCGTGATCAGCGTCGGCTGGCGTCGATGATCGTCGGCGCGGACGAAGCTCGGAGTTTTCAGGCTGCCGACCGGCTGCGAGCTTATGCGTCGGCGGCAGGTCTGGGCATGATCGAACTGGTCGGCTGGCAGAAACAGATGGTTCCCGTGGAGCTGACCTCGCTGGCGAGTTTCGCCGACCCGCAAGGCGCGTGGGCGAGGCTCTGGCCGACCTTCAAGGATCATGCCGGCATCGACGAAACTCTGCCTCCTGCTGAATCGCTCACCGAAACAGAACCATCGGATCAAAAGCCACAGCCGAAGCTTGCGGATCACGCCGAGTCTCCGGATCAATCCGCTGCGGTCAAACGAGAACAGCCCGCCCGTGACGCCGCTGAACCGGCCAAAGCTCAAGTGAGCCGCCGTCTTGCGGATGAGCTGTTGGAGGAAGAAGACGACGAATCGGACGATCAGCAGGAAGATCGCGCAGCCGAACCTGTCGCGCCGAAGCTGCCGCGCCGCAAGGTTCAGCCGACTGAGCAGGTCAAACCCAGCCGTGCGCCGCGCGCCGCTGAGGAGCCGTCCGCACCGGCTGCGGCTGAGCCTGAGCTGGCGTCCTTTGTCTCCGGCCTCGTCGCGTTGCAGGCTCGATCGCCTCGCCATGCCGCGACGCAACTGGCGCTCGATGAAGATGGCGTGATTCATCTGCTGCTCCGACATGAAAGTCCCAGACGTCCGTCTTTG
This sequence comes from Phycisphaeraceae bacterium, assembly GCA_020851465.1. Taxonomy (NCBI): domain Bacteria; kingdom Pseudomonadati; phylum Planctomycetota; class Phycisphaerae; order Phycisphaerales; family Phycisphaeraceae; species Phycisphaeraceae bacterium. Next base: position 193,023 of record JADZCR010000017.1, read on the forward strand.
ACTGACGCGGCTGACTCGTTGCGCGCTGCTGTGCTTGAACTCATCGAAACACGTGCATGGGTCAAGGAACATCATGTCCTCCTTGCGATGACGCAGCGACAAATGCGATTCGACGACCGGACTGAGCCGGTGCTGCATCTCTTTACCGACGACGCGAAACTCGCGACCGCACTGGTGACACGTCTGGGACAGTACGTGCGGTTTCATCTGCTCAAGCGTGTGGCTCTCGGCGAGTCCTCCACGTGGTTCAGTACGGAAATGAACTAGCAACAACACAACCAGCGGACGCGACGGACTTGAAATGCGCGATCGCGTTCAGGTGAAAAGCCCGCTGTTATCAGGCGGCGGCGTGAAGGTCATCCCCAGATGTTCCGCGCCGCGTTTGGTGAATTGGCGGCCTTTGCGCGTCCGCGCGAGAAAGCCGATCTGGAGCAGATAAGGCTCCACCACATCTTCGAGCGTGCCGGCATCCTCGCCGAGTGTCGCGGCGACGGCTTCGAGGCCGACCGGACCGCCCTGATACACCTCCCCGATCACCCGCAGGTATTTGCGGTCAAGCTCGTCGAGGCCGATCTCATCCACGCCTTCGAGTTTCAAGGCGTCATCAACGATGGAAGGCGTCAGCTTCCCCTCGGCGCGGATCTGGGCGAAGTCGCGCACACGGCGCAGCAAACGGTTGGCGATGCGCGGCGTGCCGCGCGATCGTCGTGCGATGGTCTTAAGCGCGTCCTCCGTTCCTGTTGCCGGACGGGCATGATCCATCATGTTCATCAGCGTTGCGCTGCGCCGCAGAATCCTGAGCAGATCATCTTCGGAATAAAAATCCAGATTGTGCGCGATGCCGAATCGTGACCGCATCGGCCCGGAGAGCAGGCCGGCTCGTGTGGTCGCGCCGATAAGCGAGAACGGTTTGAGCGGCAGGGTGATGACCTTGGCGTGCATTCCCGAATCGACCGTCACGTCGATCTTGAAATCTTCCATCGCCGGGTAGATGTATTCCTCGATCACCGGGCTGATGCGGTGAATTTCATCGATGAACAGCACGTCACCCTGCTGGAGTTTCGTCAGGGTGCCGACCAGATCGGTCGGTTTGGTCAGTGCCGGCCCCGACGTGACGATGACATGCGTCGCCATCTCGTTGGCGATGATGTGGGCGAGCGTGGTTTTGCCCAGTCCCGGCGGGCCGTGAAGCAGCACGTGCTCCATCGGTTCGCGGCGGGCTTTGACCGCTTCGAGGGTGATCCGCAGCTTTTCGATGAGCCGGGGCTGGCCGACGTAATCGTCCAGCCGCGTCGGACGGAGCGACTGATTGAATCGCTCCTCCGCCGGATCGCTCGATGCTCCGGAAATGATGCGGTGCTTGCTCATGCGTAAAAGCAGACCATGTGCGGTTCAGTTTGATCGAAAACTCATCGCGTGACCATGAACTCGTCAGACCGCGGTCGGTTCCAGCTCCTGCTGCACCAGATCGCCGTAAGTCTCGCGGCGACGAATCAGCGTGGCGTGGCTGCCGTCCACCAGAACTTCCGGCGGGCGCGGTACCGCGTTGTAATTGCTCGCCATCACCATGCCGTAGGCACCGGCGGTGAAGATGCACAATAAGTCACCCCGCGCCACCGGCGGCAGCGGGCGATCCTTCGCCAGAAAGTCACCGCTTTCACAGATCGGCCCGACCACATCGCAAACCTCCAGCCCCTGCATGTTCATTTCCTTGGCGCGGCTGCGCGGCTCGTGCATCGGTGCCACATTCGTCGGCCAGATGAAGTGAAATGAGTCGTACAGCGTCGGTCGGACCAGGTGGTGCATGCCCGTATCGACGATGACGAACTTCTTCCGCCCGCCCATTTTGATGTATTGCACCCGTGCCAGGAGCACGCCCGCGTTGCCGGCGATGGTTCGACCCGGTTCGAGTATCACCTTGCCTCCATCGCGGTGAAAATCGCGCAGCAGGGGCACGATCTGTGATGCGTAATCAGCGGCCCCCGGAGCAGCGGACGACTCGTAGTCGGCGGCGAATCCGCCGCCGATGTCGATGGCGGTGATCTCGTGTCCCTGCGATCGAAGCTCGCGGATGAGTTCCAGAGCTTTGGTGATTGCCTGCACGTAAGGATCCGCCGAGTAGATGGGCGAGCCGATGTGAAGGTGGATCGCGTTGAGCCGCAGGTGCTTGTCTCTGCCGTATCGCTCGAAGAATCGCCGGGCACGCTCGATGTCCACGCCAAACTTGGTTTCCTTCTTGCCGGTCGTGGTCTTGGCGTGGGTACGGGCGTCGTACACGTCGGGGTTGACGCGCAGAGCTGCATTGGCGGTCGCACCCATCTGTCGCGCGATCGAGGCGATGTTTTCAAACTCAGCTTCGCTCTCGATGTTGAACCAGCCGATTTTCGCCTCGAGCGCCTCGCGGATTTCCGAGTCGGTCTTGCCCACGCCGGCATAAACGACTTTGCTCATAGGCGTGCCGGCCTGTCGGGCGCGGTACAGTTCGCCGCCGCTGACCACATCCATGCCCGCTCCGCGCGAGGCCAGCAGTTTGCAGAGGTGGATGTTGCCGCAGCTCTTGATTGAATAGCAGATGATCGGCTCAAGCTCGGCGAATGCCTTGGCGATCCGGTCGTAGTGCTCCTCCATCGTGCGGCGTGAATAGACGTACAGCGGCGTGCCGACCTGACCGGCGAGCTTGTCGAGGTTTACATCTTCGCAGTGCAGTTGACCATTTTTGTAAACAAACGCATCCATGAAGCGATCCTGAATCGGGGTGAAAGTTCGGGCAGCCAACTTCGCGGATCGGCTGTTCCCGCCGGCCTGCGAAGGGCCGGCCATCATACCGGGCGGCACCCGCGTCGGCGGTACCGCTTGTTAACTGACTATTTTACAAACTCGATTCATAAAGTCAAGTGTTGGTTAACTTATTTTCTCTGACGGTCTGCGGGCGGCTATCATGCAGGTATCGGGGAATTGCACCATGTCCAATGCCGCCGTCGAAGTCGAAACCGCTCCACCCGCTCCCGCTGAGCCTAAAGCCAAGCCCGGCAAACCCAAGCCGCGGCAGCAGCCGCCCTATCACGTGGTACTCATCGATGATGACGACCACACCTACCAGTACGTGATCGAAATGCTGCGGAAGATTTTCGGTCACCCCTACGAGAGAGGCTATCAGCTCGCCAAAGAGGTGGACAAGAAGGGCAGGGCGATCGTGCTGACGACAACCAGGGAACACGCGGAGCTCAAGCGCGATCAGATCATCGGCTACGGTCGTGATATCCGGCTGTCACGCTGCAAGGGTTCGATGACAGCGGTCATTGAGCCGGCGGAGTGAAAACCGAGCGACCAACCTTTCATTGCCGCAGCGGGCCGGCTCTCGTGTCGTGTTTTACTCGTCAGACGCAGCACGCGGAGTCAAGGATTTTTCCAGGTGCAGACGTATCGACCTTGGCTGGGGTCCAGCTCAGGCTTGGCTGTCGCCACGTGGCCATCGAAATAAAGCACGTTCGTGCGTTCCACAGGGTGACGGAACGAGTAAAAGTAGGCCGGGAATCCGCCCGTGGGATAGGTCCAGTTCGCCGCCCAGTCAATGCCGGGATCGTACAACGGGTTTTGCAATCCCAGAGACCAAGTGGGGCAATCGACAAAGAAGGAGACTTCGGACGCGGTGTAAACCTGCGTTTTGGGCCAAAAGGTTGATCCCTTGAAAGTCTTTTCACCAAAGTAGGCAGGCCCGCCCTGCACGCCGCCATACTGATCCGAGAGCATCGCCCTGTTCATCGCGTAGCTCGTCGGAGACCACGGGTTGTCGTACATCTTGACCGGCGTCCCGGAACCGTCGCCGGAAGGGGGAGCCCCTTTTTCTCCCGGGCACTTCAAGACGACATAGCGTTCGCCGTTCATCGCGCCCGCATACGACTCGCTGCCACCCAGATATTGGTTACCCATGACTTGCCAGTAGTACTGCCCATACCAGGGGTAGTTACTGGGAATCCTCCCGTTGGAGTCGTTGGCGTATGCGGCGAAGGAGATGTAGATCTGCCTCTGATTGCTTTTACACACGGTCGCCTGGGCTGTCTCCCGCGCGCCCTGGAGTGCAGGCAGCAATAGCGCGATCAGGAGCGCGATCATGGAAATCACCACCAGCAGCTCAATGAGCGTAAATCCGCAGCAATACCGTCCCAGCCGGGACACCCTATCGACACATGATGGTCCCGCAAGGACTTTTTGGGTTGAAGGTTTACGGCTCAGCATGATGTATTCCTTCTGCTAATGATAGCAGTTTTGACCATGCAGCCCAATATCAACGATTATCGGCTGGGTATCTCCGAGCCTTACCGTTTCGTCAGGAAAAATAGCGGTTCAGTTGCCGTAGCGCTACTTTTCCGGCTCGCTGTCCGCGGGCACCTGTATTCGTAAATTGTCCACCTCCATCACCGTGTCATACGTGTGCAGCGCGATCACGCTTTGAGGGTCCATGTCGATGAAATCGCTCGCATCGGCTGGACCTTTGCCCGTGCGTTCCCATGCTTCGAGCACCACTCGGTCATCAATCCAGAAGCGAATGTGCGGCTTGACCACTTCGAGCATCACGTGATGCACCTGGCCGGCGACGATGGGGGACCACTCCGTTCGCGCGTAGGGAATGTATAGCCGGTACAGCACCGTGGCTTGATTGAAGTAGGTACCCGCCAACACGCCGTAACCATGATCGAACCGCCCGGTATCAGGATCGGCATTGAGCAGGATGCCGATGTCGCAGACATGATCAGCCGGTACGCCGGGCTTGGCGCGGAGCACCGCGTCGAACTCCAGACGAAAGGCAGGCCAGCGGCAGTCGGCGATCTTGATCGTTCGGTTGTCATCATCCTTGCCGTCGATCGCGCGCAGCTTGCCGTCGGCGACATCCCACTTGCCGTCGAACACCTTGAAGTCCGCGGGCATTTTCCCATCGTCAAAATTCCACGCCGCCGCATCGCGCCAGGTGAGGATCGCATGGTTGTGCTCGGAGCGGCTGGATTCGAGGTATTGCTTGAGTCGCGCGGTCCAGGCGGGGTCGGCGGGGGAGTCGCTCGATGCAGCAAAGGACGAAAGAAAAACCGTCAGCACACCCGCGACTCCGAGTGTCGCAGTCAGCATGCTTTTCATGGATGGTCGGATCATGTCCAGCTTCTCCGGGGATATCACAAAGATAGACGAAATCCCGCGTCACCGACGCTGCCGATCACGTCGGCAATGGCAGGATGGATGGATACACCAGCGAGATGTCGTTTTTTTCACAGCAACCCCGTTGTTAAGCTATTGGTCATTCGGTCCACATAGCGGACCTGTTCGCCAACCTTTTTGAAGGAAATCCGATGCGCAAACTTCTTCCGGTCCTTGGTCTGACGTTGCTGTCGAGCCCGATGGTTGTGTCCTCGCTCCACGCCGAGGAGCCGTCGCCGGCGATTCCCGCGGTCAAGCTTGATGAGTCGGCGGTGAAGTCGGCGGTCGATACCGCCCTCGAAGCGGCGGGAGAAAAAGCCGAAGCAGCGGTCGCCGACAAGAAGTCTCCGGTCGTCGAAAAAACAAACGATGCCGGCCCGGTACTCGAAGGCGCGACGATTCAATGGCGCTCGCTGATGCGGATGGGTCAGATCGATCTGGCGACGAACAACGTCAACTACACCCTGTCCATATCAGGAAATGTCAACCTGCCCGCTAATTCACAAGTCGTGGCGATGGGTAATCCGCTCGTGCTGCTCGAAGCCAACGATCAGAACGGCAAGTCGCTGCGGGAAAGCCGGGAGGACATCATTCAGGCGTTTGGTGATAACGTCACGCCGCGCATTATCAACTATCAATTCATTCAGATTTCTGGCGGAGCCGTGCAGTCGTCAACGGGCATTCAGCTTGACCGCATCAGCGCCACTCCGACGAAAATATCATCGCTCAAGGGTTACGTTCCTCTGGTGACCGTTGTCAAGACCGAAGCCAAAACACTCAAAGCTGAGGCAGGTGAGACGGCGGAGCTTTCCAAGGACATCACGCTGAAGGTCGAGCAGTTCCAGCAGGCACAGACCAGTGCGTCAGTCATCGTCAAACTCAGCAAACCGGCACTGGACCCTCAGCAGCCCTGGCAGTCTGCGATGTCCACGCCGCCGGTGATGACTAATCTCGAACTGGTTGACGAATCGGGTCAGGTGCTCGCCAAAGCGGAAAACCTCTTTCACAATCCGCACAGTTTTGAGCAGAACACCGTCACCGTCACGATGCAGGGTCAGTTCCAGGGCTTCACCGGCACGGTCAGCGGGGTCAGGGTCACGGTTGCGACCGAGCTTGCCCTCAAGCAGGTGCCTTTTGCGCTCAAGGATGTCCCGCTGCCGTAATGGTTGTGCGAGTGAAAACAACCTGATTGGATGAGTTCAGCGGAGTGCGGGTCCTGCTCTTTGCTCCCGCGCGCAGCCGCCCGTAAACTCCCTCTCCCGAAAGAGAGCGGGATATCGCATGGATTACATTCAGATCACGGAAAAACAGCGGGCGCAGATGCTCGCAGCCATCGGTGTCGCCAAGGTGGAAGACCTGTACGCGACGCTACCCGACGGCGCGAGGCTGCGCGGATTGCTCAATCTGCCCCCGGCTCGGAGTGAGCTTGAGCTTCAGCGGGAGTTGGCGCGTCTTGCCGGGTTGAATCGTCCCGCCGCCAGTGCCGCAGAGTCCTGTTTCATGGGTGGCGGAGCCTATGACCATTTCATTCCTGCCGTGGTGGATGACCTTGCGACCAAGGGTGAGTTTGTCACGCCTTATACGCCGTATCAGGCGGAAGCATCGCAAGGCTCGCTCCAGGCATTTTTCGAGTTTCAGACGCAGGTCTGCCGGCTCACCGGGCTGGATGTGGCGAATGCGTCGCTCTACGAAGGCGCGACCGCCGCTGCCGAAGCCGTGCTCATGGCGCTCAACGCAACCGGGCGGCGACGTGTGCTCGTGGCAGCGACGCTCCATCCGCATTACCGCGCGGTGATTCGCACGTACCTGACCGATCTGCCTGCGGAGTTGATTGAGATTCCCGCGACGGCCGACGGCACGATCGCCCTCGACTCAGTGCGCAAGCAACTGGAGCTGGGCCGTGGTGACACCGCCTGCGTCGTTGTGCAGTCGCCTAACGTGTTCGGCCTCATCGAAGACTGGAACAGCCTGTTCGCCGCAGCACACCAAAGTCAGACAGCTGATGGAGCTTCCGCCGGTACGCTCGGCGTGGCGCTCTTCAATCCGATCGCCTGCGGTCTGCTCAAGCGACCGGGCGACTGCGGCGCGGATATCGCCGCGGGTGAGGGGCAGCCGCTGGGCGTGCCGCTTCAGTTCGGCGGGCCGTGGCTGGGACTTTTCGCAGCCCGGCAAAGTCTGCTTCGCCGCATGCCCGGCAGGTTGGTGGGACAGACCGCCGATGCGCAGGGGCGGCGTGGTTTCTGCCTGACACTCCAGACCCGCGAGCAGCACATCCGCGGCGCGAAAGCCACGAGCAACGTCTGCACGAATCAAGGACTGCTGGCTGTCCGCGCCACGATTTATCTGAGCGCAATGGGGCCGCAGGGTCTGCGTCAGGCAGCTGAGCAATGCTTTCACAAGGCGCACCATGCTGCCGGCCTGCTGGCGGGACTGCCCGGCTACGCACTGGCGCATCGCGGCGCCTTCTTTCATGAGTTCGTGCTCAACTGTCCGGTACCCGCGCGGAAAATCATCGACGCCGGTCGGGACCGACATATTCTGCCCGGCATCGACTGTGCGAAGCTGGGTATCGGAAACGAAAAGCAACTGCTCGTGGCCGTCACGGAAAAACGCTCCCGGAGCGAGATTGACGCGCTGGTGAGCCTGCTGCGGGAGGTGGGGCGATGAGTCAGACCCTGCAAGGAAATGATGGCGTCGTGCCGCTGATCTTCGAGAAATCGACACCCGGTGCCCGCGCGACGGATTTGCCCGCACTGGATGTACCCGCCGCTCCGCTGCCGACTGAGCTTTGCGCCACAGCTGCGCCGCGACTTCCTGAAGTCGGCCAGCTCGATCTGGTGCGTCACTACACGCATCTGGGTGCGCGCAATTTTTCCGTCGATGCGAACTTCTATCCGCTCGGTTCGTGCACGATGAAATACAACCCCAAGATCAACGAAGCTGCGGCGGGCATGTCCGGCTTCGCAGGGTTGCACCCGCTCCAGGACGATGCGGATGTTCAGGGCGCGCTCCGGATGCTCTACGAGTTGCGGCACTGGCTCGCGGAAATCGCCGGCCTCGATGAGGTTTCGCTCCAGCCCTGCGCCGGTGCTCACGGTGAGTACGCGGCACTGAAAGTCATCCGTGCTTATTTCAATGATCCCAGGGGCGGCAACGCGCCTGATCGTCGTAACGTCCTCGCGCCCGACACTGCGCACGGCACGAATCCAGCCAGTTGCGCCATGTGCGGCACCAACGTCATTCGCGTTCCTTCCAAAGAAGGCATGGTCGATCTCGACGCATTGCGCTCGCTGGTCAACGATCAGACCGCGGCGATGATGATTACCAACCCCAACACGGCGGGTATCTTCGACGGCACGATCATTGAGATCGCAAAAATCCTCCACGATGCCGGTGCGTTGCTCTACCTCGACGGCGCGAACATGAACGCGATTGTCGGCGTCTCGCGCCCCGGCGATTTCGGCGTGGACGTGATGCACTACAACACGCACAAAACCTTCAGTACCCCGCATGGCTGCGGCGGGCCTGGCGCCGGCCCCATCGCGGTGCGGAAATTCCTCTCGCCCTATCTACCCGTCCCGCAGGTCGAGAAACGCAATCGCTCAGCAGGAAACGACGGACGAAGCGGCAGTCCAGTCGCGTCGGCGGGCACGGAATATTTCCTCGACTCAGATCGACCGCATACCATCGGCAAGGTGCGGTCGTTCTTTGGACAGTTCGGTATCCTGCTGCGCTGCTGGACCTACATTGCCGCTTGCGGACCCGACGGTCTGCGCAACGTCGGTCAGACGGCAGTGCTTAACGCCAACTACCTCGCTGCCCGCCTGCGTGATCGCTTTGAGATGCCCTATTTCAAGCCGGAGCAGAAAAAATTCGCAGCCCATGAGTTCGTCACGGTCCCGCGCAATCTGCTCTCCCGCGGCGTGACGCTCGTGGACATCGCCAAGCGTCTCATCGACTACGGCATCCATCCGCCGACGATGCACTGGCCGGTCCACGACTGCCTCATGGTTGAGCCGACGGAGACGGAAAGCCTGGCGACGCTCGATCGCTTCGTCGAGACGATGAATCAGATCGCCGATGAGATCGAGCGAGACCCGCAATCGTTGAAGGAAGCTCCGCGTCAGACGCCGGTGCGCCGACTCGATGAAGTGGCTGCGGCCCGGACGCCGGTGCTGACAGCAAGCTGATCTCTGAATCAAACGCGCTGCCGTGGTGCGACGGACTGCCTGTTGTTTTCCGTTCGAGCCTATCATATTGCCGTGAATCGTCATGCTTTCCCGTTTGCTGAGACGGTTTCGACGGATCGAACGGGTGTGAAGCCTGTCGTCCACGGATGATGATTTCGGAGGTTTGCTCGTGCGATGCATCGTGCTCTGGATTGTCGGCATACTGCTGAGTCTGGCTGCGGTCGGCAACGGCGCGATTGATGAGCCGTCCTTGCTGCGCGATTTGCAAAGTCCGGATTACGCGGTGCGTGAAGAGGCGTCGCATCGGATGCTGACCGACGAAGCATTCGACCAACCCACTTTTCTGAGGCTCTATGCCTCGGCTTCCTTGCCGGAGCAGCGCGAGCGCATACTCGACGCATCACGGCATCACTTTCTGCGTGTCGTTCAGGAAGACGCCACGAAGGTCGGCGGCGCATCGTCGATGGGGCTGACGCTGCTGCCCATGATCGCGCCGGGTGAAGTCGCCGGCGTCACGCAGCCGGCGGCACGTGTGGGCATCACTTATCCGGGCTTCCCCGCCTATGCGATGCTCAGGCCCGGCGACCTGATTCTGTCTCTCGACGGCAGAGAAGTCCCCGGCACGGACGCGGGCGGAATCAGCATGTTCATCGAAATGGTCAAGGCTCATCCGCTGGCGCGTTCCGCCAAGGTCGGGGTACTCCGCGACGGAAAGCGCATCGAAGTCACGATGCGGTTGGCCTCTCGTGTGGCACTTCAGTCGATTTACCAGATGGACGGCGAAACGCTTCGCCCTGAACTTGCCGCACGCTGGGCGGAGCAGGCTCGCGAGTTCACCAAACTGTCTCCAGAGGCTGCGGCACTTCAGGCGGACCTGCCATCGCTGCCCTCGCCTGATGCGCCGGTTGATTCAGAACTCGACGCCGCCGACGACCGACTGATGCAACTCCAGATGCAACTGCTGGAAATGGAGGAGGGCAATGAGCTGGTCGAGCCAAACCTGCGTGATGGGCGTGAAAACAGAGGTCGCCTCGCGCCAGAGCCGCCCCCGGTTCCTCAGGCAAAGCCCGATTTGATCCCATGAGTGGATTCGTCAGTCCGGCGCGGTCATAATGTGTGGTCCGCCTTGCACCTGATTTCGGAAAATGAATATGCGAACCTCGTGGATCAAGCTGGCCGTCGCGATGATTTTGGTTGTCACCTTGCTGAGCGTTGAATCCGGCGCGTGTCCGACCTGTGCCGAGAATCTGCCCAGTGCCGCCAGTGCGGAGGCGGATCGTGCCGCCGGCCTGCCGGATAATCCTTCGGGGGCGTCTTCGCCGCAGTTGGCGGAGGGGTTTTACTACTCGATCCTTCTCATGCTCGCGATTCCCTACACGCTGGTGACCGTGGGGGGTGTGATGATCTATTTCAAATTGCGAAAGAACGGCTTGGCGGAACAGGCCGCAGCAGCCCCGCCCCGCGCCTGATGACAGCTTTGCTTGTCGTCGATATTTTTCAGAGCACGCCCATCTAACGAATACCCGCAAGCAGAGGTCGCAGCCAGAGCATTCCCAATCCTTTCGCAGCGCACTTGTCGCATGTTTGACTTTGCGCCTCTGGCGAAGTGGGGCGTGTTTCGGCAGATCTCATGGCTCGCCGCTCTCACCGACACTTAACCGTAGTCGTCCGCCGATCCGCATCGGCTAGACTGCACTGTCGCGCCCGCCGCCTTGCCCCACACCTGGAGTCCCGGCTATGCCCTCCGCCCAGCGCCGCCAAGAGCAGTTCTTCGTCACGATTGCCGTTGGCGGACGGCTATTTGTGCTTTGAGAGCGACATGAAGAAGATCATGCCCATGACAATCGCATACCACACGACGGAACCGACGAGTAACAACAGGCCGGAGCGTTTCCTCCTTGTGATAAGATTTACGATTCCCCATGGGAATGCAACGTACGGGGCGATGATGATGAACATCCAATGATACCAGCGAATCGTGCCGCGAGGCATTCCATCTTCAACACTGACCACTTGGGCCGGGGGAACATCAATAGCACTCCTGCCAAGCTCCTCAACGGATCGCTTGAGACTGCTATTCTTCACAAGGCAGATGACCACGTAAATCAGCAGCACGATTCCGATGGGGTTCGGAACGAACCCCTGGCCTTGGGATAGGACAAATCCGAGGTAGGCGACATTTCCGAGCAGAAGAAGCCAATAGACGACAACAGTCGAGGTCGCCAGAGGATAGCGGAACTCCGTGTTGCAGGAAGGACATGGAATTCGTGCGAATCCCATGAAACTGCGCTTTGGCTTCCCGCTCATCCTGACCGGTTGTTTGCATTGCGGGCACACATAGGTGGAGGCGGCGCCGGAGCTCGTTTCGGTGGTCATTGTGCCTCCAAGCGTATAACCATACATTTTCCTGGTTGGACTCCAGCCCGCGACCATCGCGGGCCATTGGGCACAGTTTACCACGCAATTCCTCTCGGAGACCGCTGCATCGCCGACGCCGGCTTCGCCAGCACTGGCAACTACAACATCGTCAGCACGCCGAAGGTCTCGGACAACTTCACGATGCAGTACGACGACCTCATCGAGCAGCACCAGGCATACTGGCACGAGATGGCGCAGACCGCGCTGCCCAACCCGCCGATCGTCACTATGGGCTGGGACGTTACAGCGCGGTGCGATCCCAGCCTGCCCTGGCCGTTCCCTCCCGATCCGCGGACCGGCCGCCACGACTACCCGTACTGTCCCATCGTCGTCGGCAACACCCCGGACAAGTTCCGTCGGCTCTGTGAGCTGGCCCGCAAACAGGCGCAGGAACACCAGCTGCGCTTCAACGCCGTGTTCATCAACTCCTGGAATGAGTGGACAGAGTCCAGCTACCTTCTGCCTGAGAAGCGCACCGGTCTGGCGTATGTCGAAGCCGTCAAGGCGGCACTGGGAGACTAATTTCAGAACGGCAAGCTGAGGACCGCTCCGCTACCGGGCGAAGGTATGATTTTTACGGTGAGTGAAGATCGGTGAGTGAAGATCAGAGAACCGCCGCGGGTAAATCGCCCATCCTGCTCATTTCCCAAGTGGAATCGGCGCGTGACGAAGGCACCTTGGGTTAGAAGGAAACCAGATGTTTGACTCGACGAAAGAAGACCTCAAAGACATCCTTCGCAAAGCGGATGAAGGCAAGCTGCAACTTCCCGACTTTCAGCGCGATTACGTGTGGCTCGATGAGGATGTGCGAAGCCTGATCGCGTCGATTTGCAAGGGATTCCCTGTTGGGGCGTTGCTGACTCTCGAAGCCGGTAGTGAAGTCAGGTTCAAACCACGTTCGTTGGCGGGCGTCGATGCGGCGTCTCACGATCCCGAAGAACTGCTGCTCGACGGCCAGCAACGAGTCACATCGCTGTATCAGGCGACTTATTCCAAGAAGCCCGTGCGTACACGTTTGAGCAAGAAGGTCGAAATCGAGCGGTACTACTACTTGGACATCAAAAAGTCGGTCAACGATACCGCCGACCTGCTCGATGCGATCGAGGGTGTGCCTGCTGACCGCATCAGGCGGACGAACTTCGGCAAAGAAATCGTGCTCGATCTTTCCTCCCGCGAGCGCGAGTACGAGCACGATATGTTTCCCCTCAATCTCACATTTGACAGCAAGGATTGGTTTTTTGGCTGGCGCGACTATTGGAAGCCCCGAGGCCGGGATGTGGTCGATTTGGAGAAGAAGTTCTACAAGCAAGTCGTGGAGATGATCGAGTGGTACGAAATGCCCATTATCCGACTCGACAAGCGCAACAGCCGTGAGGCGATTTGCCTTGTTTTTGAAAAGGTTAACGTCGGAGGGAAAAAGCTCGACCCGTTTGAGCTGCTCACCGCCATCTACGCCGCCGATAATTTTGACCTTCGCGCCGCCTGGAATGGAGAACACAAAAAGTCCGGGCTTCAACAACGGCTTACAGACCATCAACGCAGACACGTTCTGGCCAGAATGGAAAGTACCCATTTCATGCAGGCGTGTACGTTGCTCCACACGCGTGAAGTCCGATCACGCCGCGTGCAAGAGGGAGCCAAGGGCAAAGACCTCCCGCCGGTACTTTGCAACCGCGACGCGATGCTGGCTCTGCCGCTCACTGCCTTCAAAAAGCATGTAGATACTTTGGAGGAAAGCTTCATGCTGGCGGCTGCGTTTCTAAATGAGCAAAAGATCATCTCCAGTCGGGATGTCCCATACCCGCAGCAGATTGTGACCCTCGCCGCCATCTTTGCTGCGCTCGATTCCAAGGCGCAGACTGTGCCCGCCAAGGGAAAGATTACAGATTGGTTCTGGGCTGGCGCGCTTGGCGAACTATACGGGACAGGCGCGGAAACCATCATGGCGAGAGATTTCATGGAGCTTGTCGAGTGGATCGGCAACGATGGAGAACAGCCGCGCACTTTATCAGAGGCGGTATTTCAGCAGGATCGCCTTCGGTCGCTTCGCGGCAGATTGGCCGCAGCCTACAAGGCCATTCACGCCTTACTGATGCGACGCGGCTGCCTCGACTTCATTAACGGGAATCCGTTTGAGCTTATGACGTTTTTCAATCAAAAGATTGACGTCCATCACATTTTTCCGGAAAAGTGGTGCAAGGACCACGAAATCGATAAGAAGGTTTACGACAGCATCATCAACAAAACGCCTCTCTCGACGAAATCCAATCAAATCATCGGTGGGAATGCACCATCGATCTATTTGAGAAAAATTGAGACCAGCACCGGCATTTCTCCCGCAAAGCTCGATGATATTCTTCGTTCCCACCTCATCGAGCCGCGATTTCTTCGTTCAGATGATTTTGAGGGATTTTATTCCGCTCGGACTCAAGCTCTCTCGGAACTCATCGGGAGCGCAATGGGCAAGCCGGTGGTGAACACCCACGGTTCCAACGAACCCGAAATCGAAGTTGACGAAACCTCCGACGAGGAATCTGATGAAGAACTCGTTGATGCCGACACGGAGGAATGAACGGACCTATGGCAAAGACTCAAGCCAAAGCATCTGAGAAAAATGACAACTAAGACATAAGCTGAAACATTCAAGCACGATGCCGACAAGCGAAAGAACATTCCCCCCGCGGAGTTTCAGTCCTTCGTCAAGCCGGAAGATCAATAACCCCGGCCCGTGAGATACCCATGCAACGCCGACCTGTCCCCGCAGATCGCCTGGCGGAACAGGCCGCAGCAGCCCAGCCCCGCGCCTGATGACAGCTTTGCTTGTCGTCGATATTTTTCAGAGTACACCCATCTAACGAATGCCCGCAAGCAGGGGTCGCAGCTACACAACCGGGTCAGATATGGTGTGTCACGGAATCGACAGAATAGTCATCGTGTCCGCTGGCTTATTCGCGGATATTCAGAAAGGCTGTTAACTGGGGATCTAGGATTTGAACCTAGACTAACTGGTTCAGAGCCAGTCGTGCTACCGTTACACCAATCCCCAAACGCTCCCGCCTGATCGAGAAAATCATCGGCGAAAGCAGGGGAATCGTATGACAACCGGGGGCTTCCCGTCAACCTTGTCGAGGTTGGCCGGCGTTCAGGCATTTGGCTGCGGCTGCCTGCTCCGCGGTCGAGTGTGTTTTCCGATTACGCTATCGCAGGTTTGTTCGTTCAGAGGATTGAGTTCTATGTTTCGATGGTATTTCGTTGTTCTGGTGGTTTGTGGTTTGTCCTGGGCCGCGGCGCGGGGCGAGGATGCGCCAACGATGGCCGTGCGCCCGTCGGCTGATGGGAAGCAGGTTCACATCGAGCTGGCGGAGTTGCCGGCCATCAGCTCGCGGCTGCTTGAGTTGGTTGACCCTGCGACGGGCGAAGTGCTGCGGACTCTCTGGGCGGGTCGCTCGCGGTCGAGTCAGACGGTGGTGCTCAGTCACGCGATGAAGCTTGCGCCGAGCCGTTACATCCTCCGCTATCGTGACGGCCTGTCGTTGACATACGTGGATAAACTCGACGGCCCGGTTAACGGCCGTTGGACCAATCCATGTGAAATCGCGTTCACCCATGACGCGATCTTCGTCATGGAGGAAGGCAACGACATCGGCGAGTTACCCGAAGAAATCATCCGTAAACGTACATGGACTCTCACCAACGGCCGGCGATTTACCGGCGGCTACTACCGCATCGGCAGCGACACCGTGGTCATGAGCGACAAACGCAATGCGCACATTCGTTTTCGACTCAAGGAGTTCACCCCTGCGGATCAGGAGCAGCTCAGAGACCTCGAACGCCTGCGGCTGGAGTACATCGCAAAGACCACACTCAACGGCGGGTCGATCTGGAAACTCTCACGCGACGGCAAGGTCGATCCGACCTTCGGTGAGGCGGGCCGCATCAGACTCTGGCAGGATCGGAACGCAGCCATCCGGTCATTTACGCTGAG
The DNA here is from genome assembly GCA_020851465.1 of Phycisphaeraceae bacterium. Classification (NCBI taxonomy): domain Bacteria; kingdom Pseudomonadati; phylum Planctomycetota; class Phycisphaerae; order Phycisphaerales; family Phycisphaeraceae; species Phycisphaeraceae bacterium. Next base: position 208,803 of record JADZCR010000017.1, read on the forward strand.
CAGTGACGGAAAAATTTTTACCAGTTCGGTCTATCACGAAGCCATCGCTTACGATCCAAACGGGCAGCGGCTCAAGTTTGCGGTCGGCGGGTGGGATAACCAGCCATTCGGCTCAAAGGCGACAGGCTGGGTCAACACGCTCGTGATGGGGCCGGGCGACCGACTCTATTTCCCTACGGCCTACGGCATGTTGCGCGTGTACGACGCGACCAAGCCCGGATTCACCGGCATTCTGTACTCGATCAAGTTGTCGGAGGATGTCGGCCTCTCGCCCTGCATGACGCTTGATGGCACGGGCAATCTTTATCTCGTCAGCAGACAGAATTCGATTACCAAATATTTCGACAACGGCCAGGAATTCAAACGTCTCTGGAACCAGTCCGCGCCGGGTGGCGTCGCACGGCTGACGGGTCCGAGCTTTTCCAACGGTCTCCTCTGGGTTGCGGACCACGGCCCAAGCAAAGGGCCGTACTGGGACAGCGGCGGAGGCGGGGAGGTGCTGCTCTTCTGGGACGATGGCGACAGCGCACGACTGATCGACCGTTTCGGCAAAGTTGGCGATGCTGCGGACAAGCCGGAGTTCATGGATCCCAGCGCGGTGAAGATGACGCCGGACCATCAGTATTTGTGGGTCGTCGAGGACGGACACCATTACGTTGAAGGCCCCAGCGGCGGAGCGCGGATCCGGAAATTTCAAATCACCGCCCAGCAGACGCAGGAGGCGGAGCTGGACCTGACGAGCTGGAAATAATGGGAGCTGCGTCGATAAGTAACCGCGTTGTGGCTTTTCTTGTCTAAGATGTCCACGCATGCCCGCCCCCAAGAGCAGTCGTAACCGATTCCGTGAATACCGCCGCGAGACGCGAGAGCGCGCCAAGACGGGCAAGCCACTCGAAAACATGCACGCTGCGCTGGGGCATCCGGGCATCGGCACGACGCCGGGCGTGGGGCACAAGCGGCAGCGATCGTTCGCGGTATTGCTCCGTGAGTTCATCCGTCTGATGACCGGGCACCGAACCGCCATGGCCTTGGCGCTCGTCGGTACGGGGTTCGCCACGCTCATCGGTCTGGTGCCGCTTTATGGCACCAAGCTCGTCGTGGACAACGTGCTCGGCGGTAAACCGTTGCCCGAACGTGCAGCACGCTGGCTGCCCTACGTCGAGGAACCGCGCCATCTGCTGACAGCTGTCATGGTCAGCATGATTACGATTTCGTCGTTTGCGATCCTCATCAGCATGACCGCACGATGGCAGGCCACACGCATCACCAAGCGGATGCAGGTGTCCGTTCGCCGTAAGGTGTTCGAACACGCCGTGCGCCTGCCGCTCCACCGCGTGTATGAGTTGAAGTCCGGCGGTGCGGCGAGCATGTTGCGGGAAGATGCGGGCGGTGTCGCGGAACTGGTTTTCGCGCTGCTCTATAACCCGTTCCGTGCTGTCATCCAGCTTCTCGGCAGTCTGATTATTCTTGCCGTCACCGATTGGCGTCTGCTCCTGGGTTCGCTCGTGCTGATTCCCGTTGTCTGGATGACGCATAAGACGTGGATCAGCCGCATTCGACCGCTCTTTTCCGACATCCGCGCTACAAGGCAACTCACCGACAGTCACGCGACGGAAACCTTTGGCGGGATGCGGGTGGTGCGGAGCTTTTCCCGACAACGCAGCGAGGCTGCGCAGTTTTCCCGTAACAATCACCTGCTGGCGCGACAGGAAATTCTGGCGTGGTGGTGGAGCCGCGCAATCGACATCGCCTGGGCGTTGTTCATTCCCACCGCGTCGGCATTGCTGCTGTGGTATGGCGGTAATCGCATCCTCGACGACGCGGCTCGTGTCGCAGCGGGCACACTCGCACCCGGCGAGGCGCTGACCATCGGCGATCTGGTGATGTTCCTGGCGTACCTGGGCTGGCTGCTCGGACCGCTTGAGACGCTGGCGTCCAGTGCGACGCAGTTCCAAAACAGCCTGGCGGGGTTGGATCGAGTCCTCAATATCCTGGAGGAGCCGCGCGAAATGCCCAGCCCGCTCGGCGCACGGGTGCTGCCGCCGGATACCCCCGCCGGACGGATCGTGCTGCGCAACGTCGGCTACACCTATCCGCGCAACAACCGACCCGTGCTGACGGACATCAATCTCGATGCTGCGCCGGGTGAGATGATCGCGCTGGTCGGTCCAAGCGGCGCGGGTAAGACGACGCTCTGTAACCTCATCGCCCGGTTTTACGATCCGACCGAAGGCTCCATCACTTTCGACGGCACGGACCTGCGGCAGATCGAGGTGGACAGCTACCGCTCACTGCTGGGTATTGTGGAACAGGATACGTTTCTGTTTGACGGCACAATCGCGGATAACCTCGCCTACGGTCGGCGCGACGCGACCAGGGATCAAATCATCCGTGCCGCAGAGCAGGCCAACGCCCATCGATTCATCATGGAGTTACCCGATGGCTACGACAGCTACGTCGGTGAGCGGGGCGTGAAACTCAGCGGCGGACAGCGGCAGCGGTTGACGATTGCCCGCGCGATTCTTGCTGACCCACGGATACTGATCCTCGATGAGGCGACGAGCAATCTCGACACCGAGAGCGAACGATTGATTCAAACCAGTCTTCGCACGCTCATGGCAGGGCGGACGAGCTTTGTGATCGCGCACCGACTGAGCACCATCGCGCATGCGCATCGGATACTCGTGCTCGAGAGCGGCCGAATCGTCGAACAGGGCCGCCATGAGGAGTTGATGTCACGCAGCGGACGGTATCGGCAGATGGTGGAGCTGCAGACTCACCCAGCAATGGCGATCCCCCGTATTTAGCTGCGAAATCGACGACACGATTTTCCTGGTGCGCCAAGCTGTTCCCATTTTTTATTTAGCAATGCCGCTCGCGGCGAAGGGAGTCGGCGGAAATGACTTGACGGCCTTGGCTGCCAGCGCGACCTGACGATAATGGAAACAATCGTCCCCGGACACACAACTCGCACGGGGAGTCTGGAGTAAGAGATTGGTAAGCTGCTCCGTCATTTTCTACGGATCAATGACGAGTGCTACGTGCAGTGGTTCCTGACCTGATGAATTGAACACACATCCCATGCCCCTTCACTCGATACCGCACCCGACCTCTTGCGATCAATGCGGAGCATGTTGCGCCCGCGAATCCGTGCCGCCGTTTATGCCTAATGAGCTTGATGTGCTCCCCAAGGTGCTGCGTCGTGAGGTCGAACGCGCTCTGGTAGCCGGCGTTGCGGCAGGCGGATGCCTCTGGTACGACCGTGTTAAACGTGTGTGCCTGCATTACGACCATCGCCCTGAAGTCTGTCGTCAGTTTGAGCTCGGCGGTGATGAATGCGTTGAGCTGTGGTCAGCGACCGTGAATGTAAGCGTCAGACGATCGGAGGCTCGCGACTCCTCAGACTGCTGATCCGAATCCTCGATGTGTCTTGCTGCCTGTCAAAGAAAAATGTCAGCATGGATAACTTGTTCCATGCTGTCGTCCCGGTATGACGTGATTCATCGCCACTCATGGCGCGGATAACGGCGTGAGAGTTCTTTGCGCAGTGTCGGGTAGAGATTGGTCCAGAATCCCGCGAGATCTTCCGTCACCTGGAGCGGGCGATAGTTGGGTCCAAGGATTTCAAGCACGACGGGCACACGGCCGCCGGCGATGCGCGGCGTGGTTGCCAGGCCGTACAAATCCTGAATCTTCGCCCGTCCGCGCGGCGGCTGGCCGGGCTGATATTCGAGTTTCATCTTCCTGCCGCTGGGTAGCGAAAGCTCCGATGGCGCCATCGTCTCCACTAATCGCTGATCGTCCCATGAAAGAGCATCACGCAATTTTGGCAGCAGCGGCCGATCGCGCAATTGTGCGTGCTGTGATGCGTCCGCAACGAACTCCAGCAGGATCACCCGCAGATCGCTTTCGTCATAGACGATGAGCTTTCGTTCGGGAAACCATGCGGCGACGCACCGTGTCCGCGCAATCCAGTCATCAACTTTGTCATCCCACTGATCGAGCTTAAATTCTTTACGGAGAATCAGGTCCACCAGTATTTCACCGGCTGCATCGGGGTTGGCACGCGGCCTGGTGATGCTCGACAGCACGAGATCATCGAAGCGGTATTCCTCGACTTCCTCGACGGAGCGCGTTTCCGGATTCCACTGTGCCACGGTGCGTTTGCTGAGTCGATGGGGAAACAGCTCTTCGAGCCAGGCGATTTCAAGCTGGCTTACGAGGCTAAGCGTAACTTGCGACTCGTTGCCCCGGCCGATCTCGCGCACTTCGAGAGCGAGGATCGGCCCCGGTCGGTTCACCACGCTTTCTTTCTCCAGCATCACGCGCTTTTGTCCGGACATCGCACATCGCCGACTATGCGCATCACGCAGCACCGCGACGTGATCGGGGAAACCGACAAGGAGTGACTTGATTATCGCAGCGGTTTCCGAGGCAGCGGGAGATGTCGTAACTGTGGCAGGAGTATGGGCTGCCCGTTCGAGCAACCGTTGAGTCTGCGCGACCTCACGGGCCGCCAGCGGATCGACACCCAGCGATGCGCATGTCGATGGCCGAAATTGATCCGCGGATGCTTTCTCGAAGACTCGTTCAAGCACCGTCAGATCGGATGCGGTTTCGTTTTCCGCGACGTACATCAAGTCTCGCGGCACCTTGCCGGTAACGATGTTGCGGTCACCGATCAGTGCCGCCCAGAGCGTAGCGCGTTGCAGGCAGCCGCGTTGTTCCGCTTCGATCAACAGCCGTCCAAGTCGCGGATGAGTGGGAAACGCGGATATCCGTTTGCCCAGAGCGGTGATCCGGCCGTCTGTATCCGTAGCGCCGAGCTGGTTCAGTAGATTTTCGGCGCGCAGCAGCGCATGTGGTTCGGGAGGTTCGAGCCAAGGAAAGTCCGCCGCATTGGTCACGCCCAGCGATTTGAGCTGAAGCAGCGGTTCCGCCAGATCGAGTCGGCGGATTTCCGGTGTGTCGTGCGCTGCGCGAGCGCGGTGCTCTGCGAGCGACCAGAGACGGCGACACGTCCCCGGCGCGGTTCGACCGGCGCGACCGCAACGCTGCGTCGCAGAGGCTTGACTGATCGGTTCGACTCGCAGCACGTTGATGCCTCGCCTGGCGTCGTAACGATGCACCCGCCCCAGCCCGCTGTCGATGACGTGACGAATGCCCTCGATGGTGATCGAGGTTTCCGCCACATTCGTCGATACGACAACCTTGCGTCCCGGATAGGGCGAAACCGCAGCATCCTGCTCACGCGGAGGCAGCGAGCCGTGCAACGGGAAAAAGGTGACGTCGCCCGCTACGCGACAGCACGCCTCGATGGTGCGACGTATCTCATACGCACCGGGCATAAAAATGAGCACGTCACCTTCATCATGCTCAGCCAGCACGTCGCGCAAAGCTTGTGCGGCCAGTTCCCACGGCGGCGCGGTGAGGCGATGCGGAAGATATCGCTCCGTAACAGGAAAAAGTTTTCCGCCTGTCTCAACGACCGCACACGCCAGATAGGATCGCAGCATTGCGATATCGAGTGTCGCGGACATCACCAGTAAGCGCAGCTCCGGGCGCGTGCGCTCCTGCAACTGTTTGAGCAGACCCAGCGAGAGGTCTGCTGCGAGGTTTCGTTCGTGAAACTCATCAAGCACAACGGCGCCGATGCCTGATAAGTCGGGATCATTTTGCAGCAGACGCAGCAACAAGCCTTCGGTCATGAAACGAATGCGCGTCTGTTGAGATATCTGGCTATCGTGCCGAGTCTGGTATCCCACCAACCTACCCAGCGGCGATCCCATCTCCTGTGCGACCCGACGCGCAACCATGCGGGTGGCGAGCCGGCGCGGCTGGAGCACGATGATCGTCTGATCCGCAGCGAGCAAACCGCTGCGATGCAGGATCTGAGGCACCTGCGTGGTCTTGCCTGACCCGGTCGGCGCAGCAAGGACGAGTCGATTGCCCGCAGCCAGAGCGCGTGTGATGTCGGATTCAACCGCAAGGACCGGCAGCATCGAAGCATGATACGGATGATTGGCTTGCAGTTGATGACGGCAAAGCTGGGATTGTGCATCACGAGTTTGCGTCGGCTGGTGCGCACTTGGCGATACCCGGATTACTTGGGATGCGCCGTTGGCTGGTAGCTGCCGACTTCACTGTGGAAGGGGATCGCCAGACGGTTCCATCCATTGATGGCAATGATCGCCAGGGTCAGATCGACCAGTGATTTTTCATCGAAGAAGCGACAGACATGGTTGTAAATGTCGTCGCCGATACCTTCGCGACCGAGTTCCGTGACGGCCTCAGCCCAGAGCAGAGCGGCCCGTTCGCGGTCGGTGTAAAACGGTGCTTCACGCCATGCCGAGAGCAGATAAAGCCTCTGTTCGGTTTCGCCGGCTGTCCGTGCGTCTTTGGAGTGCATATCCAGACATCGAGCGCAGCCGTTGATCTGAGAAACGCGCATCTGGATCAATTCCAGCAGGGAATGTTCCAGCCCGCTGTTTCGTACATAGGTTGCGAGGCCGAGCATTGCTTTGAAGGCACCCGGTGACACTTTCTGATAATCGATTCGCTGAGTCATGGACTGTTACTCCTTGTAGTGAACGTCGGATCGAATAACGAAGCGGAGCATCGAGTCCGACAGGGTTGCTTCGGACTGATCAGCGAAGCTCCATAGAAGCACGCTGGAGCGATCGTGCATCCTGCAAAAGGCGTGCGCCTTGATGGTTTGCGATGGGAGGACATACCCGTTTCTCAGCGAGGAACATCAATACGCTGATGAGGAACATGGCATTCTATTCCTCACTCGGCAGGTGAATCGATAACCTCGATCAATTCTTTCATGATCGTTGGATGGTGAACCTGAGTCGGCTGGCACTCGTATCCGAGAGTTGGGGGTTTTTTTATGAATCAACCAACCGCCAACTCTGTTCACCCTCGTGTGCTGCTCGTGGAGGACCATCCTGAGGTCGCCCGTGCGACGATCGAGATGCTCGACATCATCGGATGCCCGGTTACCTTGGCCGGTACGCGCCATTCCGCCGAAGCCGCGGTTGAGACAGGCGAACGATTCGACCTGGTATTGATTGATTACAGTCTGCCCGACGGGACAGGAGTGGACCTGCTTAAACGCTTGAGAAAACACCGGCCGATCCGTGCGATCCTCATCACCGCCCACACGAAAAACATGATTCTCCACGGTGACGAAGCGGGATTTGTGCAATACCTCGCGAAGCCGGTGGAGATTGACGAGTTGCGGAGAGCTGTGGAAAGCGCGATGAGAGTGACGCTGTAACGCGGCTCTGCCGTCAGGCCGGAGCTGTCGTCACGTTATGCTTTGGCCATGCCTTCGCGGATGGCAAAGCGGGCAAGTTCCACGCGATCGTGAATGTCAAGTTTTCCCATCAGTCGGAGCGTGTGAGTGTCAACGGTTTTGATGCTCACGTGCATGAGATCCGCAATGTCTTTTTTCGAGTGTCCACGGGCCAGATATCCCAGCACCTCCAACTCGCGGGGGCTCAGCCGTGTCGCGCGGGTTTTTCCGCCTTCGAGATGCAGACCTGAAGCATCCACGACGATACGTGCCTGCACTTCGGGGGAAAAGTAAGTGCCGCCCCGCGCCACTTCACCTGCGGCAGTTACCACAGCGTCAAGTGATTCCCGTTTGGTCACGTAGCCCAGTGCGCCAACGCTCAGCGCCTGCTCGATGAAATGATCATGCGTGTATGCGCTGAGAAAGATGACTTGCACGTCGGGAACTATCGCGCCGATCCGTCGCACCGCATCAAACGCGCTGACGCCGGGCATGTCGATATCGGTGAGCACGATATCCGGCCGCATCTGCACTGCCAGTGAGACGCCTGCCTCCGCTTCTTCCGCTGTTCCAACGACTTCAAATTTCGGATCGGCGGCAAAACGCTGCGCCAGTGCTTCCCGTACCAGCGCATGGTCGTCGATAATCAAAACCTTGATGACATCATTCATCGTTGTGTTCCCCGGAGTTTGTCAGAGTCAGGCGAAGTGACGCGCCCGATTAGGTCAAGAAGATCGGTCATCCTGAACGGTTTGGCAAGAACGAAATCGCGGTCGGGATCCGTGGCGCAATCCGCGCAGGCACCGAGCATGACCACCGGCACGGCGGATCCGCTGGCACGAATCGCGGCGTGACAGGCGGCACCATCAAATTTCGCCAGCTCGCAATTGAGCAGAACGACGGAGAATTCGCCCGATCGTTCCCGGAACTTTGCCACAGCCGCGTCGCTGTCAGCCGCCTGTTCGACGACATAACCTTCCTTTTCCAGCGCGGAGCTGAGTGTCCTGCGGATCAGTCGATCCGGGTCAGCCAGCAGCACCACGCCGGCACGCGCCATCGCGGCTATCTCTCCGGTTGCAACGGGTGGTGCATCGCAGCACGGCAGCTCGATCGTCACGACGGTGCCTTTGCCGGGCGTTGAGTCGATCGCAACGCGGCCGCCGTGATGCAAAACGATGCTCTGCACAATGGGAAGGCCCAGGCCGGTTCCATCGCCGCGCGATTTGGTGGTGAAAAACGGCTCGAACACGCGAGACTTCACCCGCGAGGACATGCCCTCGCCGGTGTCTGCCACAGTCAGCGAAATAAATCGTTGGCTGCGGAGGTCGTCTTCGCTGGTCGGTATCTGCGTCAGTGTGATTGTCAGCTCGCCGCCCGCAGGCATCGCATCGCGTGCATTGATCGCCAGATTCATGATGACCTGTTGAAGCTGGGTCGGGTTGATATTCACCCACACCTGAAGATCTGAAGGAATATCAAGTTTCAGCTTGATATTCGAGGGAAGCATCCGGCTGAGCATGTCGATGGATTCGCGCAGAAGGGCGGGACAATCGCTTGATCCGGTCGGATCATTGCCGTGACCCAGAAACAGGAGGGACGAAGCCTGCTGGGCAGCGTGTTCGGCGGCGGCGCGCGCCGAGCGTAAATCGGCATGGGCGGCGTGGTTTTCGGGGAGCTTGCGCTGGGCGGCATCAATGAAACCGCGAATGGCGGTCAGCGCATTACCAAATCCATGCGCAGCACCGGTGGCGAGGCGACCCATCGCGTCCACTTTTTGCATCTGACGTAGCGCCGCCTCCAACCGATCGCGCTCCTGGTGTGAACGCATGGTTTCCGTCACGTCGATCGCGATACCGATGGTGCCGATGATTGTTCCTCGCGCGTCGTGGAGCGGTTCGACATGCGACTGATAGATGTGATCCTGCCAGATCAGCTCGTACTGATTTGCCTCGCCGCGCAGTGCGCGTAAAGCAGCGGCGATGGGGGGATATTTGCGATCTCTGGTACCGAAAAACTCATAGAACGTCTTGCCCACAGCCTCGTCAGGTTCGAGTCGAAGTGCCGCCAGACCTGCACCGTGGGATGAGGTCCAGCGCAAGTCAGTATCGGTGGTCCAGACAACAGCGGGGATGCGCGACAGCAGGACACGCAGGCGTTCCTCGGCGGCGAGCAGGCGCTCCTCTGCGCGGCGGCGCGGCGTGATGTCGGTCGCAATGAGGATCGCAGCAGTGACACGCCGACCGGTTTTGATTGCGCTGATCCGCGTCGTGTACCAGGCGCGCTTGCCGTTGTCACCCACTGAGTCCACGTCATACCGCTGAAGTTTGCCGGTGGCGAACACAGCCTTGAGTGCTGCCCGTGCCTTGGCCTGATCGCGCCGCGACATGAAGTCGTAGATCGTCTGGTTCGAGACGGCCGCGAGGTCTAATCCTTTCACCACACGATTGAGCCAGAGAAAGCGACCCTGCCGATCCACCAACGCCAGAAAGTCCGGCACGTTCTGCGCGAGCGTTCTCCACTTGACCTCGTCGATCAATCGCGACGGCGCGAGATCGCGGACCTTCTTACGTCGTTGAGGCAAGGCTGTTTCTCCGAGTTCATCAGCGCGACAACAACGCAAAGGATAAGGCAGTCAAGGGGCAGCCAGAAACGGATAAGTCGTGCGTGAGTGCCGGCACACCTCGGCAGAAAAGAAAAAAGGCCCGGCAAGGCCGAAGCCAAGCCGAGCCCTTCCGGGGGCAAGTGATGTAGTGGGAAGTTAGCACCATTTTTGTTGAATGCAAGAGTTTCTACCGGCTGATTTCAAAAAACAGACATTTCAAATGGAGATCGTGGTAAGGATAAAACCTTATTTTTGTTTATTATAAACCGTTGATTTTAAAATAATTGCAAAATGATTCATTGGTGTGGAAAATAGGTATACGTGATACGTTTTTGATTTGAAAATATTATTAGTTCAGATGACTCGTGAGACGCGGAATCCGTGTCGCCGCCGACTGATCGCGCTGGATGCGCGATGGTTTTACTGGTGCCGGGTGAGGTCGGAGCTTTTTCTTTGGAGTAAAGGTTTCGCGTTATTTTTGTCTGCGACAACCGCTGCGAAGATTCCCAGGGCGTTGTCCTCGCGGCTCATTGGCGACAGACTTTACCGCCTGCGTGCCTTCGAGCCTTTGCGCTTTTTTGGGGACGCCATCGGTAAGCGTGCTGCGCCTTGACTGGAGTTTGTTCCCAGATATTTGCCGCTCCGTTTTGCCGCTGACAGTCGGGCTTTGGCGCCGGCGATCTCGCCTTTGTATTGCGGCAGCCACTCCGCTTGCGCCACGAGCATCTCGTCGGTCATCTGCGAAATTTCTTCCGGATCACACACCGCCCCGACAAGCGGGTCCATCATCATCGCCTGCTTAAGCAGGTTCACATCGCCATGTACGCCAGCCTCGACAGCCAGTCGTTGCACGTTGATCGACACGTCGCATACCGCCGCACAGCCCAGCGGCAGATCGCCAACGCGAGGAATGTTCACGCCGTTTTTGTCCACGTATCCGGGCACTTCGACCGCTGCGTCATCGGTCAGGTTGGAGATGCACCCGTTATTCATAACGATGAAGTGACCCCGGTATGGCCGTCCGGTTTCAAGCCCTTCGATGATGTAACTGCCGTGTTCGTGTCCGCGCGTTTCAGGCTTGATGGGTTCACCCGCAGATTTGAGGATTTTCGCATAGTCGGTCTTAAACCAGTTTCGTCCCTCAGAGCAGACACGCAGATAGCCGCCCGTTTCTCCGTTGATCCAGCACGACATATCGATCCACTTGTGGATGTCCCCGGTGCGCTTGCGGTACCACGGCACGTATTCGGAGAGATGGCCATTACTCTCGGTCGAGTAGTAGCCGAACCGTTTGAGCATGTCGATGCGGACCTTTTCAGTCTGCTTGTATTCAGGGTGCTGCTGAAATCCTTCGAGCAGGCGCGGAGTCCACTCCTCGCCTTTGTATCGAACCTGGATGTACCACGTCTGATGGTTGATACCCGCGCAGATGATGTCCACATCGTCGCGAGTCACTTTGGTGAAACCTTTATCGCCGGGCTTTTTACCTTTGTTGATCAGGAGTTGAATCACCGAGGCGATCTGCGAGTGTCCGTGCAGCACGCCGTGGCAGAGACCGATGGTATTGACCTTGCCGTATTGGTTGGCCGCCCAGGTGTTGATGCAGTTGGGGTTGGCATAGTTGAGGAAGAGTGCGTTATCAGCGGCCACTTCGCGGATGTCCTTGCAGAAGCCGAGGATGGCGGGAATGTTTCGTTGGCCGTACATCACGCCGCCGGCACAGATGGTGTCGCCGACGCACTGGTCCACACCATATTTGAGGGGTATATCGATGTCGTGCTTGTACGCTTCCAACCCGCCGATGCGAGTGCAGTTGATGATGTAGTCGGCTCCCTCAAGTGCCTTGCGGCGATTCGTGGTGGCGGTGATCCGGGCAGGCAGGCCGTTGGCCTCGATATCCTTGCCGCAGAGTTTTGTCACCATGTCGAGGTTTTGCGTATTGATGTCGTTAAACGCAAAGTGAGTGTCCCGCAGCTCGGGAACGCTCAAGATGTCACGAAAAAGTCCGCGGGTGAATCCGAGGCTGCCAGCACCGATGAATGCGATTTTGATAGACACAATGAATCTCCCGAAAGCTGTTTTAATCGGTCAAGTGACGAAGGGCGGACATTTTAGCGGAAATCCAACCTCACGCATGTTACGTCCGTGAGTTTGTGTCAATTGGACGCGCCATCGCTGATCCAGGTTGGGGTTGGTCCAGCGGAAATGCGAGGCTCTCGTTTGTCGGGGAGGACCGAAATGCCGGTGGAGGGAGTTGAACCCACACTTCCTTTAAGGGGAAAACGGATTTTGAATCCGTCGCGTCTGCCAGTTCCGCCACACCGGCCGGTGGTGCGAATCGATGTGGATTCTAGGTCAAAGATCGCGTGTTGCCAAAGTCGTCGCTTTGTGTCGCACCAGTCGTATCACATCACAAAGCAACTGCGCGATGCCGTTGAGATTTACATGGAAGCTCAACGACAGCGGCGCATCGAGATCGAAGCGTTGGTTTACTGCACGGAAGTGCTATTCATGTTTGCTCGGCCGGGGATATGGCCGCGGCGAACCGCTGGTCTCGACGATCAGCGCGTCCACCTTATCCGCGATGATCTCCTCGACACACGGGCTGAATGGTCCGGGCAGGTAGCACTCCAGCATTCCGGTGAATCCTTCGTAGCCGCCTTCCTGCCAGACACGACGAGATGGAATGTAGCACCAGTAGTCGTCGCTGTAGCCGGCCACCCAGGTGTCGTCGGATCCGTACGTCTGCTTGAATCGAAGCGCGTAGTCAGCTACTGGCTCGCTGCTGAGGGAAATAATCTTGAGATCCGATCCGAATTGCCAGACGTGGATCGGATACGTCAGGTGGCGCGGACGGCGATCGGTGCCTTTCATCAGCGACAACTGCCACTTCATCGCGCGACGGTTGATGATGGATGGACCGTCCTTGTAGCGGAGCAATTCCTCGCGTGTGGGCAGTGATTCAAAAGGCAGATGAGCTTCATCAAAGGCAACGCGCAACGGACCATTGACGGGCTTCATCCGCTGGCACAAAACCTGTTCGACGGCGCTGGCGAGGATGAAGCCGTAGGCTTCGCCAAGCCCCGGTGCGTGGCGCGGCAGCGGGTTGGCGTCACCGCCGCAGCCTTGAGCAAAAAGCGCGATCGCGCCGGGGTGGTTCTGTTCCACCCCAGCCTGTGCATAGCCTGCGTAGTCGCCGTTGACTTTGTCATCGCTGATGCAGGTTGTGTGGCAGGCATAGCCGAAAACGACGCCTCGCAACTGTCCTGCCGGTGAATGCACTGCCAGCACGGGAACATCCTGATCCACCACGGTGGGTAGTGATCGTCCGTGGTAACGTGCTCGGCGACGATTGACCGCGATCCCCGCCAACCCTTGTCCGAATGAGAGCGTTGCCGGTGAAAGATCAGCAAGAGCGGCACCGACGACCTCCACGAATCGGTCATAGAGCCATTCCGTGTAGCGATTGATGATGATGTCCTCGCGCTTGGGCAGGTCGAAATACAACCGCAGCACATCACCAGTGACCGGCCCGCTGTGCGAGTGAGAAGCATTGAGCACGAGATGAGAGCGATCGATGCCGTATTTTTTCTGCACACGAGCTGCGATGATCGCGGTCATTTTTTGGCTCAAACCCAGCAGGTCAGCGGTAACCCACACGGCAGGCTTATCGTTGCCGCTGCGAAGCGCGAGGGCTTTGACCCAGATGGGTTGGCTGACTCCCTGCGATGTCCTGGTGCGAAAACCCCAGCCGGCGAGCCAGATCGGCTCGGTCGGCGTGATATCGACTTTAGCCAGACCAGCTTTCCAGGATGGTTGACGATGCGACGATGTCTTTGCCATGACCAGCTCCGTGTGATGCTCTGATTCAGGAACAGCAAAAGTAGCAGAACTTGGACAACAAAGCTCCGTACCCAAGGACCGGTGCGTGTATCGAAATGACGACCGAAACGACACGACCTCTGCGCGGTGAATTTACGCTCGCTCTCTGTGTTTCGCTTGATGCTGCGGAACAAACAACAATCACCATATGACTCCGCAACGGATGAATTGAAAGATCGATGGCTCCCACCCATCGAGCGGGGATTTCGGGTTTCGCCACGACCGCTTGACATGTGAAAGATGTGAGAAATTATGCCCTGTGACGGTAGAGATCATGTGCAGCGGCATACACCCGCTCTCTCCGCTCACTTCGTCGTAGAATGTTGATTCCTCATCGGAAACTACACTCTCCGGCGAGGCAGGGCGATATCAGGAAATAAGTTATGGTTACCGATCGCGACAAATACTTTTTCGATCTTCAGGGGTTTATTGTTCGGCGCGGCGTGTTGACGTCAGCTGAGGTCCGTGAGCTTAACGATTCACTCGATGCCATCCCCAAGCTCCAACCCGGTCAGTGGTATGGCGGTCTGCACGGCCACACCTACGGAACGAAGGACGGCATCAACTATCAGCAGATTTACGAAGCGGGTGAGCCGTTTGAGCGACTCATTGACCACCCCTCGTGGATTGACCACATGAGGTGTTTCGTTGGCGGCGAGGGTACTTTTGACTACAAGCACGGGCCTCTCTTTATTGACGAAAACATGGCCAACTTCCGCGAGGCGGGTGAGGCGATCGGGCTGCACTCAGGCGGCAATGAGCTAATCAAGCGCAATCAGTTTCGTGTCGTCAATCAGAAATTTCTCAACTGCCAGGTCAATGCGCTGATCGCGCTGACGGACATCGGTCCCGGCGACGGTGCGACCATGGTCATCCCCGCCAGCCATAAGCAGAACTTTACGCATCCCGACATTGCCAAGCACTGCATGAAGCCGGGCGGCGCATCCGGTGATAACTGTGAGGGTGCGATCGAGGTATTCATGCAGGCAGGTGATGTGCTGATCTTCACCGATGCAATCTGTCACGGCTCCGCTAAGCGGACCAATCCCGGCTTTCGGCGAATCCTTGTTTACCGTTACGGTCCGTCCTGGGGATTTTTCCGACACGGCTACCGACCCACCCGTGAACTGCTCACGCGACTCACACCCCAACGCAGGCAGATTGTCTGGCCGCACGAACCCTTTCAGCGAACGCCGAATCTCAAACCCGGCTTTAACGAGTCTTACAACTCACTCGAAGGCCCGCCGATGTCAACCACCGGTCAGGGCGGGTGAGGCATACGCTGGTCGGCTATATCTGCTCGCGTTTGCCTGTCGCGCGGAACCTTGCGCGTTTCTTTGCATATTCCTCTGGCGAGTGGCTCAGGTCCGGATCATCGACCCCTGCTAACGATTGTTCGTGCAGTTGTTTAAGAAACGGCACACACCACCCGCAACCCGTACCGGCGGAAAGACACTCGCTGATGAGGCTGGCGAAGGGCGGCTTTTCGCGCTTGCAAAAGTTGACGATTTTTCGCTTGGAAACGTGAAAACAAAGACAAACATGATCGTCGGGATTCATGCCCTAATCTTATAAAAACAATCAAACCCGACCAGTTAAACTGATCCTAAGACGTGAAAACGCCGAAATTTCCTGCTACGGAGCAAAATCCGGGCCAATCCTTATTTTTAACCGGTAAAATAAATCCGATATGCCGCAACCTGCGACCCATACTGCCGCCATGAACCATCTCATACAGCGGCTTTCCCGCCTGCCGGGGCTGGGAAAACGCTCGGCTGAGCGGCTGGCGTACCATCTGCTCAAGCAGCCTGCGGAAGAAGCGAATGAACTGGCGGGAGCGATCATCGACCTCAAGGCCAACGTCCGTCATTGCGCTGTGTGTTTTAATCTGACCGAGTCTCTGGTTTGCTCCATCTGTTCCGATGCTCAGCGCGATCACAGCATTGTGCTCGTCGTCGAGCAGCCTTCCGATGTGATCAGCCTGGAATCCACTGGCATGCATCATGGGGTGTATCACGTGCTGATGGGTCGGCTGTCGCCACTCGAAGGAGTCGGTCCGGGTGAATTAAATATTGACTCACTGATGGAACGGGTGAAAGCCTCCGCAGCAGTGGAGCCTTCATCTGTTCAGTCGAAGTCAACCGCAGTACCCATCCGCGAAGTGATCCTCGGCACCAACCCGACTCTCGAAGGCGACGGCACCGCGCTGTATCTCTCTAAGCAGCTTTCAACTCTCGGCGTCAAGGTCTCGCGCCTGGCCCGCGGCCTGCCGCAGGGAAGCCATCTCGAACTCGTGAGCAAGGCTGTGTTGGCCGATGCTATCTCAGGAAGACAGGATGTTCGATGAGCTGCTGTTCGTCGAGGTACCGCCCGGCCTCCAAATAAACACGGATGCGTGGCAGACCGGGTAATTCTCAGCATCGTGCCTTCAGCAGCCGACGATCAAGGACCGGCGATTCCCCATGAGGATTGATACCGGACAACATCTGCGACTCGGCCAGCACATGAAGCTGGCGCCGCGCATGATCCAGTCGATGGAGATTCTCCAGATGACCGCGCAGGCGCTGGAGGCCCGCATCGAGCAGGAATTGTCGAGCAATCCAACCCTTGAGCTTCAGGAAGAGTCCCCCGACGAACAGGCCATCGAGGAGGAACGCGCCCAGGAAAAGCGCGATGACAAGGAAAACACTCGCGAACTGGTCGTTGCTGAAAATTCGGACAAGACGCAAGCGGATGACTTCGAGCGACTGGCTAACTTCTCCGAAGAAAATGCTGACAGCTGGGAGTCAAATACTTACGAAAGCGGTGAAAGCTATCACATCAGCCGGAACGATGGTGAGCCGGACAAAAAGCACGATGCGATGGCCAATACCGCATCGCGGGCTACCAGCCTCACCGATCAACTTCTCGCGCAGTGGCGTCTTATCGAAACGACCCCCGAATTATGGCGAGCCGGCGAATACCTCATTGGTTTCATTGACGATGACGGCTACCTCCGTACCGATCGCGCAATGTTGATCAATCAGGCACCTCAGGACATCACTCCTGCACAGCTCGATGAAGCGCTGCTGCTCGTGCAGCATTCGCTTGAGCCGGTCGGGCTGGGTGCCCGTGATCTCCGCGAGTGCCTCCTCCTCCAGATCGACCATCAAACTCGACAACAAATGGAGGAGGCCCGTAATCAATCGAGCCGCAATCACCGCGCTAACCATGAAGACCAGAGTCATGAGGAACTCAGTCTTGAGCGTGCTCTCATCAGCGATTATTACCGAGACATCGAGGCCAATCGGTTACCCAAAATAGCCAAGGGCTTGGGTGTTGAGATCGATGACATCAAGAAAGCGATCGTCAATCTCAGGCAGTTTCATCCGCATCCCGGCCGGCTGCTGGTTACCGAGACGCCAAGGCATATCAAACCTGATGCAATCATTGACTTTGACGAAGAGGAAGATCGTTACGTAGCGAAGTTGACGAATGACCGACTCCCGGCGGTGGCGATCAATCCTCGCTACACAAAGATGGCCCGCGACTCATCAGTAGATCGGAAGACGCGAGAGTTTATCGGCAATAACCTGCGCTCCGCACGCTGGCTCATTGACGCCATCCAACAGCGCGAAAACACGCTGCTGCGCGTCATCAATGTCGTGCTTGAGGCGCAACGGGAGTTTTTTGATGTCGGGCCTCAGGCTCTCAAGCCGCTACCCATGACGCAAGTTGCGGACCAGCTCGGTATTCATGTGGCGACTGTCAGCCGCGCGGTGAATGAGAAATACATCCAGAGTCCGCGAGGCATCTATCCTCTGCGAATGTTCTTTTCCGGCGGCACCGCCACCGAAGCGGGCGAGGAAATGAGCTGGACCGCGGTGCAGGCAAAACTCGAAGAAGTCATCAAAAGCGAAGATAAAGCCAACCCGCTCAGCGACGATGAACTGGTGGATAAGCTGAAAGAAAACGGCATCGAAATCGCACGACGCACCATCGCGAAGTATCGAAAACAGCTCAATATTCCCACGGCGCGAGCGCGGAAGGAATATTGACCGAAAAGTCTCCCCTCCGAAATCGCTTGAAGAAGCACGGGTTGAGCGTCGCTGTTTACGATGCTGCATGAAAGCGGTAGGGCGTTATGAACATCGCCGCTTATCGCAGCCGCATACAGCGCAATCGCAACCAACGAATATCCGCAGTCGGTGATCGCTCGAATTACCGCACCGATTATTTTGAATGACTTAATGCGGCATCGGAAAATGAGCGCAAAGCTCTGCGATTTCCGCGCGGACTTTCTGGGCTGTGTCAGCATTGCCCCCGCTGGTCAGCACGCGATCGATCCACCCTGCGATTTGACGCATTTGTGCCTCACGCAGTCCGCGTGTGGTTACGGCTGGTGAACCCAGTCGCAGACCGCTGGTCAGTTTCGGCGGGCGCGGATCCTGAGGAATGCCATTCTTGTTGGTGATCATTCCCGCAGCTTCTAGCCACTTCTCGGCATCGGCACCGGTGAGTTCCGCGTTCCGTGGCCGCAGGTCCACAAGCATGAGGTGATTATCCGTTCCTCCCGATGACAACCGGTAGCCCTTTTCCGTCAAAGCGGTGGCGAGAGCTTTCGCGTTTTTCACGATCTGATTCGCGTATTGTTTGAACTCCGGTTGCAGGGCTTCACCGAAACACACCGCCTTTGCCGCGATGATGTGCATCAACGGGCCTCCCTGGAGGCCGGGGAAGACCGCCTTATCTATCTTCTTCGCAATCTCCTCATCATTGGTCAAGACGATTCCGCCGCGCGGGCCGCGCAGCGTTTTATGAGTCGTTGTTGTGACGATGTGAGCATGCGGAAAGGGCGAGGGATGCACGCCGGCAGCCACCAATCCTGCGATGTGGGCGATGTCGGCCATGAGCAGTG
Source organism: Phycisphaeraceae bacterium (assembly GCA_020851465.1). Lineage (NCBI taxonomy): Bacteria > Pseudomonadati > Planctomycetota > Phycisphaerae > Phycisphaerales > Phycisphaeraceae > Phycisphaeraceae bacterium. The sequence continues at coordinate 227,484 of JADZCR010000017.1, forward strand.
CGCCAACCTCATCCGCAATCGCGCGGAACTTCGCAAAGTCAATCACACGCGGATAGGCTGAGTATCCGCAGAGAATCATTTTTGGTTTGTGTTCGAGGGCGACGCGCCGTGCTGCGTCGTAGTCGATCTGCTCATGTTTTGGATCTTTGGCGTCATAGATCAGCGGATAGTGGACGGGCTTGAAATACTTGCCGGAAAAATTGATCTTCATCCCATGCGAGAGGTGGCCGCCGTCGGAAAGGATGAGACTGGCAAACGTATCGCCGGGATTCAGCAGCGCGAAAAAGACAGCCGCGTTCGCGCTGGCACCTGAGTGAGGCTGGACATTGGCAAACCGACAGCCGAAAAGTTTCTTGGCACGATCACGAGCCAGATTCTCGATGATGTCATAGTTCTGACATCCGCCGTAGTAACGGGCATCCGGGTATCCCTCGGCATACTTATTGGTCAGACACGATCCCGCCGCCGCCATTACCGCACGGCTGACATGGTTTTCGCTGGCGATGAGTTCGAGCGTCGTTTCCTGCCGTTTCTCTTCCGCACGGATTGCACGGAAAACTTCCTCATCGGCGGCAAGCGGGCTGTGCGAAACAGGTTCGGCATGAGTTGCGGTCATTGTCAGCTCCGGTACTAAGTCTGTGGGTTCTGCCCACAGTCCATCCTATAGACTAATTTTCTTGAATGATGCTGCGACTCGGGCCGCAGTCTCATCGGGTGCCAGTGCGGCCAGTTCCGGCAGGAACGGCTCGGCGGCCACAGGACCATCATAGCCCGTCTCGTGCAAGCCTCCGAGAAACGCGCCTATGTCGATCACGCCTGTTGCGCCGGGTAACGCGCGTTCGTTGTCGATCTGCTCGTGGGGCAACCGACCCGTGCGGGCGTCATTCACATGTACATACACCACTTTACCGCGCAGCTTGCGCGTGATGTCGTCCCGCGTACCACCGGAAGTAAACCAGTGAAAGCAATCAAATAAAACGCCTGTGTCGTGACCGATTGCTCCAGCCAACTCAAGGATGCCGTCGATATCGTGCACAAAAGGAAATCGAAAATTTTTACGGATCGTTGCGGGGCCGACAAACTCGATAGCCAGCCGAATACCGTTCTCCGCGAGTAGTTGCGCTACCGGCTGGAGGCGACGTGTGTGCTGCTCAAAATTAGCTGCATAGTCGAGCGTGTTGTGTGCGGGCATGATCCACGTGTAACACTTCGTGCAACCAGCCCGTTTGGCGATTAACGCCTGCGTTTCGAGTTTTTTCAGGCCGGTTTGATATGGCCCCTCCTCGCCGCGGAAGTCCAGCGGCAGACCGAAGCCACCCCATCGTAGGCCCGCGTTCCGGACTCGTTGGCCGTACCCTTCCGGGTCGGTACTGAAATCCGGCTCGTCTAGCGGCAGATCGATTCCCTTAAAGCCATGACGCAGCGCGAGGGCAAGACACTCATCAAACGCAGCACTGATGCCGATGGCTTTGGGTGCGAAGTTGCGGAACATCACTGTGTCCTTTGGTGACGGCAGATAATAGCCGGTCGGCAAAAAATCACGGCGTCAGATACCCGACTACCTCTGCCGATTGCGTTTCATAGGGCAAGACAAATAGTGAGCACTTGCTAAACTCTCCGCCCATGAACATTGGCTTTATCGACTACTACATCGACGAGTGGCACGCGAATAACTACCCGGACTTTATCCGACAGAGTCCGCTGGGTGCCCGCATGAAGGTGACACACGCATGGGATCAGGGGCCGCAACCGGGCAAGAAACCGCTCGACCAGTGGTGCCGCGATATGGGTGTTACGCAGGCACGCACCGTTGAGGAAGTGATCGCAAAATGCGATGCGATTATCGTGCTGGCACCCGACAATGTTGAGACTCACGAGGCACTGGCCGATCTGCCTCTGCGCAGCGGTAAGCCGGTGTATATCGATAAGCCGGTCGCACCCTCGCGTGCCGCAGCGAAACGGCTGTTTGATAAGGCTGCCGCACATAAGACACCCATGTTTTCCTCATCCGCATTGCGGTTCAGCTCGGAACTGCATGCCGCTCTATCGAGTCCGCTCAAGAACGCTCCCCCTGACTTTATTTCGACGCGAGGCGGCGGAGATTTTTCGATTTACGCGATTCACCAGTACGAGATGATCGTCAAAGTGATGGGTGTCGGGGCGCAGCGAGTGATGATGACCAGTAGTCAGGCGGCACCGGGATTGGCGATCGACTACGGCAATGGCCGGTTCGCTTCGATGAACGTCGCCTGGGGACACCCGTTCCAGTTATCCGCCGCATACAAGGGAACGGGGAAAGAAGCGGTTGTCCTCAACCAGATTGATGACTTCTTTCCGCAATTCATCGAGGCAATGCTGACATTTTTCGAGACCCGGCAATCGCCTGTACGCGCGGAGGAAACTCTGGAGGTCGCGGGCCTGATCGAAGCGGGGGAAGCGGCGCTCAAGCGGCCGTTCGAGTGGGTTGCGGTCGGCAGATAGGAAACCGGGAACCGTCTAACTGTCAAATGAGTTGTACTGTTCACCAGCGGTGCGATGTTTTTTGCGTACCGGTGTGTTCTCGTTTCCGTTAAAAGCCGGTGCTTGCGGCTTATTTTGGGTGAATCGCGGTATCGCTCCGGCGTCGAGGGTGCAAAGCCTGCCCGTCCAGTCCAATTACGTCACGCTCTCTTTCCACGGTGACAGGATCGCTCACCGCAGGAAAAGCTCTCGCGGTCCGGTTGTTAGCACCTCACAACCTTTTTCAGTTACGAGGATGGTTTCGCTGCATGTCGCGCCGCAGATGCCGACATCGCGCAGGCTGGTGCTGCAATGAAAAACCATACCAGGCCGAAGCTCATCACGGACGCCGACGCCGATCCATAGTCCCGGATGGTCGGACCATTCGGGAGGAAAACCCAGACCGACGCTGTAGCCGTAGTAGCCGTGCCAGACGATGTGTCTGGGGATCGACTCCAGCTCGCGTGCCGATTGAGAGGCGACATCGCCGGCAATCGCACCGGGTTTGATGTTTTGGATCATCGCCTCGACACTGGCGATGGCTGCGTTGGCCAGCTCACGTTCCAGCGACGTCGGCTCTCCCAGTACAGCCGTGCGCAGCATCGGTGTCTGGTATCGCTCTACTGACGCGGCAATCTCGATAAACACCGGGTCACCATCAAGAATCGGCACGCGGTGAAAGGTCGAGTGGGGTACGCCGCTGCGACGACCGGTCGTTACGATCACGGGATACGACGAATATTCGCTGCCGCCTCGGATCATCGACTCGTAACCAACTGCTGCGATGTCGTTGTCGGTCGCGCCAGGACGGACAGCACGGATCATTGCTGTCATTGCCTCACCCGTGATGTGTCCGGCGCGGCGGAGACAGGCGATCTCCGGTTCGGATTTGATCGCCATCACACTGGGGACGCAATTTGTCGCATCCACCAGCACCGCATCAGGCAGCAGGCCGCGAATGGCGAGATACCCCGAAGCACCCAGTGAGGAGTAATTCCCCATCTCCAGGCCGATACGTCCGCGATTAAAGCCGAGCTTCTTGACAAGATTAGCCGCAGCTTCGTGGGGGTTCTGGTGCAGTCCGTAAAGGTTTCGCGCCTCCACCCACGAACTGAGCAGAGCATTGTGGCTCTCGAAGTCCTGGCAGAGCAACTCAATGGGAGCATCCCGGGGAATCGCAACGAGCCAGAGCTTGTGCGGCGAGACGCTCTCAATACCGGTGAGATAACAGACACTTGCCATCGTCGTGGCGAGAACCAGGTCAAGATTCCGTTCCGACATGGAACGCTGAACGCCAGCGACTCGACGTTGATATTCGGTAACAGGAAAGGCAAGCTTTTTGTGGGTGTTCATTTTCTTAACCAAAGTCTTAAAACCTATCATCGCGGTGTTGAACCGCGATGATATCGCAGGCGAGGTGAGACATGCCCGCACGGCAGAGATCGTCCCTCTCTCTGCGGGTTAGAACGCGGCAATGCGAAACCGACTAGCACCGCGAATGGTTGCAATCAGTGAGAGACGTTGCCGCGCGATGGGTTATTCAGGCGGCTGTTAATGCGCTGACAGGCTCAGCAGTTTCACGGGTTTGACGGGCTTGCTGTTGCGGCAAACGATCGGGAAATGCTCGCCAGCCTCGATCATCGGGGCACCATCGGGCAGGTTGATGAATTGCTCCATCGGATGACCGCGTTTGCCGGCGTAGTAGGCAGCCCCCGTCATGTAATGGATCGCGATTGCGCGACGCGGACGGGGCGATTTATTCGTCGGCGAACCATGCCACGTCAACGAGTGATGAAAAGAGACTTCGCCTTTCTTGACCGGCCAGGGGATCGCTTTGGCCTCTTTGACCTGTGAATCCGTGGGCACGTTGAATCCCTCGTTGGCTTTGCCGAATTCCTGTAGATCTTTGAGGTTCTGCTTGGTGCGGAGAAATTCCATCTGGTTTCCCCACTTGTGGGAGCCGGGAATCATCCACATGCAGCCGTTGTCGAGATCCGCATCGTCAAAGGGAATCCAAGCGGACACTGGCGTCATCGGCAGGATGGTTGGCCAGAGCGGCGCATCCTGATGCCAGCTTGTCGCACCACCCGCCTGCGCGGGTTTGTATTGCACCTGGTCATGCCAGATCATCAGGTCGCTCATCCCGGTCAATTGAGAGATGCCGGTGACGACCTTGGGGTGATACAAGAGTTTTTCAAATGCGGGCGAGCATTCCCACATGTTGACGATTTGCCAGACGGGAGTTTTGCCGTCACCGCTGCCGTAGGTGTCCTTGGTGCCATCGACTGAACCGGTCAGATCGCGGAAGAGCACGGGTCTGGGATCGGAAGGGCCGAAGCCATGAGGCCCTATGTCGATGACGCGATCGAGTTCCGCGGTCAGCTCAGCCAGTTCCGCGTCGGTGAGGATACGTCCGCCGTTGAGACAGCCATTGCGTTCAAATTCGTTGATCTGCTGTGTGGAAAGCATGGTGTGACCCTCGAAGGTGACGCATTATCTTATCCGCAACGATAAAGGAGAAGAAGAATCGAGCACGCAGCCTGATCTCCGACGGGAAAGTCATTCGCCTTCCAAATATGATGTACCGATGCAACCTCTCACACTGATCCTTCGTACTGCTGGCACCAATTGCGACCGGGAATTGGCTCATGCCTTTGAACTGGCGGGCGCAGCTACGCAGACTCTCCACCTCAACGAGCTTATCAAGGATCCCGCTCGGATTGATCGATTCGACCTGATCGGTTTCCCCGGCGGATTCAGCTACGGCGACGACATCGCAGCGGGACGGATCTTCGCCAACCGCCTGCGTCACCATCTTTACGAGCCGCTCAAGGGTGCGATTGCCCGCGGTGTGCCGATGATCGGCGTCTGTAATGGTTTTCAGGTGCTGGCAAAACTTGGCTTATTACCTGAGCCGGAGGGTGCTGGAAACGGCAGGCAGGCTGTGACGCTTGCCGACAATGCTTGCGGACGTTTTATCGATCGCTGGGTGAAGCTTGAAGCGCAGGCGGATTCCGTATGCGTATGGACTCGCGGTTTGTCGAGCTTGGAGTTGCCAATCGCACATGGCGAGGGTCGGTTTGTGCCCGAGTCTGACGCGGTGCTGGAACGGATCAAACAGAATCGTCAGATCGCATTGCGCTACGCAGCGGATGACAACCCCAACGGCTCAACCGACAATATCGCGGGAGTTTGCGACCCAACCGGCCTGGTCCTGGGTCTGATGCCGCACCCGGAACGGTTTATTCATCCGACTAACCATCCGCAATGGACCCGCCAATCGGCTCAATGGATGTCAGAGACACCGGCTGGACTGCGGTTTTTTCAAAATGCGGTGGAACGGGTCGCCAGCAAGGCGACGTTGGCGGTGGGATAGCATTTCACGGTAATTTTTTTGGATTTTGATATACTGGTTGATTCGCCTCGGACGTCCGCGTGGACGGCCAATAGAGGGCGAATTTTCATCATCAGGCATCCCCTTGGCGTGGATCGAGGGGGTGCGACCCGGTGGTTCTCGATCGTGTTGGTCGGGCCGGGTATGGACCCAGATTAAAGGACTCTTTTTATCTCATGGTTGACAAGAACCTTATCGCCCAACTGGGCGTCGAAGACGTTGAAGCTGAACAGATGGTTGCCGCCGCGTATGGTCAGAAAGTCGCTGATGGTGACATGACCAGTCTCTTGGGCGAGCAGATCGAAGACTACAAGTCCGGCAGCATTCTCAAAGGCAAGATCATCGGCCGGGCAGGGGATGCGTTCCTGGTCGAAATCGGCCTCAAGTCTGAAGGCATTCTCGAACGCAGCGAGTTCGATGCTCCCGATGACGTGGAAATCGGCGACACAGTAGAGATTCTGCTCGAAGACCTGGAGTCAGACACGGGGCAAATCTCCATCTCGAAGCGCAAAGCTGACCGCATCCGCGGTTGGGAACGCATCATTGAAAAGAACAAAGAGGGCGATGTCATTACCGGCCGCGTCATGCGGAAAATCAAAGGCGGTCTGCTGGTTGATATCGGCGTCCCGGTTTTTCTCCCGGCGTCGCAAGTGGACGTCCGCCGTCCCGGCGACATCGGCGAGTTCATCGGCACCGAGATTCGCGCCTCGATCCTCAAAATCGACACGGAGCGGCGCAATATCGTTATTTCCCGCCGCAAGCTCATTGAAGAGGAGCGAGGCGAACAGCGCAAGAAACTGCTCACAACAATCAAGGAAGGCGATATCGTCAAAGGCACGGTCAAGAACATCGCCGACTTCGGCGCGTTTGTGGATCTGGGCGGTATCGACGGCCTGTTGCACATCACCGACATGTCGTGGGGCCGGGTCAATCATCCTTCCGACATGGTCAAGATCGATCAGCAGGTTGAGGTCAAGGTTCTCAACGTGGACCGCGACAAAGAGAAGATTGCTCTTGGCCTGAAGCAGAAGGAAAGCAGCCCGTGGCACGACATTGAGAAGAAGTACCCGCCGAACACCCGCATCAAGGGCACGGTGACCAACATCATGTCCTACGGTGCTTTTGTGAAGCTCGAAGAAGGTGTCGAGGGTCTGGTCCACATCTCCGAAATGTCGTGGACTCGCCGCATCAACCATCCGAGCGAAGTGGTCAGCATCGGCGAAGAGATCGAAGTCGTGGTCCTTGACTTCAACAAGGACAAGCAGGAAATCAGCCTCGGCATGAAACAGACCGAGGTCAACCCGTGGGAACTGGTGGCCGAGAAGTATCCGCCGGGTACAGTCGTCGAGGGCAAGGTGCGCAACCTCGCCAGCTACGGCGCGTTTGTCGAGATCGAGCCGGGTATCGACGGTCTGTTGCACGTATCCGATTTGTCATGGACCAAGAAACTCACCCATCCGAATGAGCTGCTCAAGAAAGGTGAGACGATCAAGTGCGTGGTGCTTGAGGTGGATCGCGCCAAGCAGCGTGTGGCTCTGGGTCTCAAGCAGATGACCGAAGACCCGTGGCTCAATGCGATCCCCGCTCACTACCAGCCGGGCATGATCGTCCGAGGCAAGGTGACGAAGATCACCAACTTCGGCGTGTTTGTGGAGCTTGAGGACGATCTCGAAGGCTTGCTGCACATCTCCGAGCTGGCCGATCATAAAGTCGAGAATCCGCAGGATGTGGTGCAGCAGGATCAGGAAGTCGAGGTCAAGATTCTTCGCGTGGACCTCGATGAGCGAAAGATCGGCCTGTCCCTCAAACGGGCACAGTGGACCAGCGACACGAGCAGCGATGATGCCGGCTCAGGCGGCAGCAGCAAGGGCGGCAAGAAGGGCGGCTCTGGCGGCTCAACCGGTGGGCTTGGCGGCGGCATGGATGACCATGGCGCGCTGGGTACGGATAAGATCACATTCGGCCCCGGTGGGACCAAAATGGGTTGATCTCAACGGCTACCTTCTCGTGTGAAGGATAAGCCTGTGACCGAAAATCTGAAGACCTACGAAAGCCCAGGCAGGACATGCCTGGGCTTTCGTCTTTCTACGGGGAATGTGTTATCCGAGCCAATTTCCGGGCAGGTATCAAGGAATGACGGCACTTATGCGTAATGATGGCTTCTCTATTCGCCCCAATTTAACGGGCATTTTGTAGAAAGAAGAGTCTTAGGAAGTAGAGAGCGGGTTTTTGCGGAGGATGGAGAGTGTCACGGAGTAGAGATTATCGCGTCGGTGGTTGAATCGGAACTCTGTTTCTTTGAGGTACAGGTAGAACGTAGGGCGAGGGACGTCGTTGAACTTGACGAGGCGACGCTTGGCGTAGCTCCAGAAGCTCTCGATGCCGTTGACGTGGGCGCGGGCCGGAGACGAACTGGCTGTCGTTGTGTTCGACGCGCAGGTATTTCTGGTAGCCCACATCGACCAGGCCGTCGTAGCCGCGCCAGCCGTCGGAGTGGACGATCGAGTCGAGGCCGACATGCCCGCGGATGGCCTTTTGCAGGGTCTTTTTCTTACCATCGGGGACGATCTCGGTGTGGACGCAGCCGTTGCGTTTGAAAATGCCGAACACGATGGTCTTGCCACCGGCGCAGACGCAGGTAGATGTCGTTGGTGGAACGCACGCTCAGGCTCGTGAGCTCGGCGGTGTCGGTCGCCGTCAAGTCCATAGCGAAAACGCGGATTAGGCGGCGGAAAACTTTCACACTGATTCGGGATACCCGCCGTGGTTTCACTATCGCAGCGACTTTGTGAGCGTTTATGCTGACGTGGACAGCTACTACTACGGTAACGGCAGACCGCAATCGGTGCCCGGAGCAATTTCGGTGCTTCGCGCAGAAGCTCATCCGCAGGGGATGAACGTGGTGGCGCTGGACGGCAGCGGTCGATTTGAGATCGGCTTCAAAGACCTACCTCCGCCGGACATCGCAAGCAACTGGTACGTCAAGTAGTCTCCAGCCGGAGTCAATGCGGTATCACACGGCTCGCGGTTGACGGATTTACTTGCTTCTCTGGGCTTGATGTCTCAGGTAGTGGTCGGCCAGTGTGATCGCCATCATGGCCTCGGCCATGGGTACGAATCGCGGCAGCAGACAGGGATCATGCCGCCCCTTGGTTGCGATGGTCGTCGATTTGCCGGTATTGGTCACCGTCGGCTGTTCACGCGGCAGAGAGCTTGTAGGCTTGACCGCGCAGCGAAGAATGATGGGCATCCCTGACGAGATGCCACCCAGCATTCCGCCGTGTCGATTAGTCCGTGTGTGGATCCGGGGGTTGTCTCGGTCGGGGGGGATGAAGGCATCGTTGTTTTCGCTGCCGCGCAGGGTTGCGACACCGAAACCGACACCGTATTCGACACCGAGCACCGCGGGCAGGCTGAACATAGCTTTCGCGAGGTCGGCCTTGAGCTTGTCAAATACCGGTTCACCCCAACCCGCCGGTACACCGGTAGCGACGATTTCCGCAATACCGCCAATCGAATCGAGTTCACCGCGCAGCTTTTCGATGAGCGCAACCATCGCATCGGCGATGGCAGGATCAGGACAGCGGACAATGTTGGACTCGACTTGCTCAAGAGAGACAGATGCGGGATCGGGAATATTCGCGATGAGCTGGCCGACTTGTTTGACGTAACCGACGATTTTCACACCTGCGGGAGAGATGTCAGTGACGCCGGCAAGGATTTTTTTGGCGATTGCGCCTGCCGCGACTCGGGCGGTGGTTTCGCGGGCGGATGATCGCCCTCCGCCGCGGTAGTCTCGAAAGCCGTACTTGGCGTCGAAGGTGTAGTCAGCGTGACCCGGACGGTATTTATCTTTGATGTCCGCGTAGTCTTTTGATCGTTGGTCTTTATTAGGGATGAAGATCGCGATCGCGGTTCCGGTGGTTCGACCTTCAAAGACGCCAGCCAGAATTTGCGCGACATCGCTTTCGTCACGTTGGGTGGTGATCCTGGATTGTCCGGGTCGGCGGCGGTCCAGATCGGGTTGAATGTCTTTCTCGGACAGCTCGATACCGGGAGGCACGCCGTCGATGATAACGACATTACCGGCACCGTGGCTTTCACCGGCAGTCGTGACACGAAAGATTTGTCCGAAGGTATTACCCGCCATGCGGAGGCGATTGTATCAACAGTCCCGACGTGGAATCTCCACGCGATCCATCGAGAGGGCACCCTCGACGATTTTTACGCGGACATTGAGCTGCTGACTATTTCGCAGCATTCTGTGCCAGTGCGATATGGCGTGCCACCAGCCGGGTTTTCAGGACGAGCAGGCCCGCGCTGAGTTGAGGGTCCACGCCTTTTTCGAGAATGTCTGCGGCTTTGGGCGCAGGCTCTTTATTGGCGTCGGCTGCTGCCCCCGCAGCAGGGGGCGGGGCATTACCCGGAAGAACATCCACCTTCTGGCGGAACTCAATCGCCTTGGCTACCTCGTCGGCGGTGATTTCAACCTTCAGATCAGGCTCCACTCCCCAGGTACGATCCTCCGGCTTGCGGTGAATGATTCGGCCCTGAGGTAGTTTGTAATACTGCGTCGTGAGCCTTAAATAGGCCTTGTCGTTGTCGATTTTGAAGACATCCTGCACGGAACCCTTGCCGAAGCTGCGCGTACCGACGATCAAGGCACGGTGATAGTCCTGAAGCGCACCGGACACGATCTCGCTGGCGCTGGCTGAGCCTCCATTGATCAGGACAACCACCGGAATGCGGCGTTTCCACGCCCGCTCAGGCCGAGCTTCAAACACGCTCGAACGGGTATCCGCCGGTCCGACCGTCGAAACGATCGTGCCTTCGGGAACAAAACGGTTGACGATCTCCACCGCTGAGCTGAGCAGGCCGCCGGGATTGAAACGCAGATCGAGAATCAGCGCATTGATTCCTGCATCTTTTTCCATCTGCTTGACCGCAGCGTCGAGGTCGCCCGCACTCTGGGGGATGAACTCTGACAGCCGCACATAACCGATCTTCTGATCGCGGTCGATGTAGTAATCCCACGATCCGTCTTGCTTGTGCTGCCAGCCTCGGATCGACTCGATGGGGATCTCCGCGCGGACGAGCTTGAACTGACGCAGCGCAGGCTCCTCGCCGCGCTGGATGCCAAGCGTCACGATGGTACCTTCTTCACCCGTGATCGTGCGAACTGCCTGGTCGATCGACCAGTCGGTCGTCGCTTCGCCGTTGACCTCGGCGATGATGTCGTTGGGCAGAATGCCTGCGCGATATGCCGGAGTATCCGCAAGCGGGCTGATCACGATCAGCCGATCGCGCTTGGTTTTATGGTCGAACTTCGATGCGATCTGGATACCGACGCCATAGAACTTGCCCTGGAGTGTGCGAGCAAAAGATTCGCGGCGATAAGGCCAGATGACGAAAGAAAACTCATCGAGCGTATCCATCGCCCCTTCCGTCATTTCGTACACGATCACTTCTTCGGGCAGGTTGAGCGTTTCGGAGTTGATTCCAACCATCCGATCAATCAGGCCCAGTGCATCGAGGTAGGAGTACCCGGTGGCGTTGTCGATTTCAGTGATGACATCCGAAAAACGCTGGCGGAATTGAGCGACCTTGACCTCGTCCTTCATGGCCGGAAAAGTCACGGCGATGGCTTTGGTATCGACGAGCGTGATCATGGCCTGGGCGGAACCCTTAAGCAGTTGCGCGTAGCCACGGCTGGAAACATGCTTTTTTCCTGCGTTACCGATGGTCTGCTTGAGCATCGGTAGTTCGACGGAAGCGAGTTTCTTTTCCCACGGCTCCTTGTCGAGCGGGCGAATCTCGTCATCTTTATTGCTGTCAGTGTTCTGTTTATTTTGTTTGTCCTTGATTTCCTCCGGCGTGGCGTTTTTCGCATCAAGGGCTTTCTGGGCTGCCTCTTCAGCTTCGCGATTTTTTTTCAGCCGTTCCGAACGCTCACGCAGCAGTCTTTCGAGTTCATCAGGGGCATAAGCGCGGAGGACGCGGAGATGATTGGCTGCGAGCTTGAGTTGCTTGTGATAGGTTGCGTAGTCGTCAAAAAGCTCGTCGAGCGAGCGGTACAAACTCAGAGCCTCGACCCAGTCGCCTTTTGCCTCTGACTCCTTCGCTGCGGCTTCGGTCCGCTTCAGAATTTCCGTAACCTTCTCATCCTTGAGGAATACGGGTTTGAGGTCTCCCGCCAGATCGCGAGCCAGCAGCGCGGTGAAGACCGCCTCTTCGAGTTGCCCCGCATCGGCCTGCCGCACCATTTTCTGATAGGCGTCGTTATAGGCTTTTCGTTGCTTATTGGCCTGTTCGGCGCGACTGGTCTGGAATCGCTCGATATCTTTAATCAGCGAATCAACGGTCGCGTCTTCCGGCGTCGTTCGCAGTGAAGTGAGCAGTCGATCAAATTCCCCCGCATCCGCCAGCCGAGTCAGCTCGTCGGTTGAAATAAGGGGAGCGGCTTGCCGGTCATCCGCCAGGCCGGGTGTTGTCGGCGCAAGGAACAGGCCGACCATCAAGATGCACAGCAAAGCCCAGCGAATCATATAACCCATGAGTTTTTATCCGGTAAACATTCAGTTTAATCCAGCCGCGATGGCTGGAAAAAACTGCGCATGTCATTCCAAATGTATCGGCTCACGAGGTGATTACTTCGTGAGCAGCACGAGAATATCGTAGGCGAGCCGGCTGCGGAATGCGATCTTTCTGCAAAGGCGGTCTGAGCAAAATCACGCCGTTTTCTCGGCCGTTGTGGACGCCAACCGGCCGAGTTCGTTGTGCGTTAAGCCGACTCTTTCTGAGGGACGCGGAGGTCCGCTAATCGCTTTCGGCCTTCAATGGCGGAAGCATCGATGACGTACTTGGTACCCTCGTTCTGCATCTCAGGCAGGTCGTACATCAGATCAAGCATGACCTCTTCCATCACGCTGCGCAGAGCGCGAGCACCGGTGTCGCGTTTGAGCGCACGACGTGCCAGTTTCGACAGGGCGGCAGGGGTGAATTCCAGCTCCGCATTCTCCATGGAGAAGAATTGTTGATACTGGCGGACTAGCGCATTTTTCGGCTCGGTGAGGATCTGGATGAGGGTCTCCTCCGTGAGCGGCATCAGCGGGGTGCAGATCGGCAGGCGTCCGACCAGCTCAGGAATCATGCCGAACTCCGTGAGGTCCTCCGGCGTCACCTGCCGGAGCAGGTAGCCCTTATCCGTCGTCATGTCGTCCACCGACTGCTCGGAGGCGAACCCGATCGACTTGCGCCCAAGACGTCTGCGAATGATGTCCTCCAAGCCCACAAACGTACCGCCGCAGATGAAGAGAATGTGCGTGGTGTCGATCTGGATGTATTGCTGTTCCGGGTGCTTGCGGCCGCCTTGAGGCGGGACATTCGCAAGCGTGCCTTCGAGCATTTTGAGCAATGCCTGCTGAACGCCTTCACCCGACACGTCACGGGTGATGCTGACGTTCTGCGAGGTCTTGCCGATCTTGTCGATCTCATCGATATAGATGATGCCGCGCTGGGCAGCTTCAAGATCATAGTCCGCGTTCTGGAGCAGCTTCAGCAGCAGGTTCTCGACGTCTTCGCCGACGTAACCAGCCTCGGTGAGCGTCGTTGCATCGCCGATGGCGAAGGGAACATTGAGAATTCGAGCGAGCGTCCGCGCCAGCAGCGTTTTGCCGCTACCCGTCGGGCCGATCATCAGGACGTTGGACTTGTCGATCTCTACGGGTGAATCTTTGTCCGCCGCGGTCAGTCGCTTGTAGTGATTGTGTACGCTCACGGAAAGCGCGCGCTTCGCCAGGTCCTGACCAATGACGTACTGATCGAGGAACTCTTTGATTTGCCGAGGAGAGGGAATCGTGCCGAAGCTGGGTCGGCCGGCGTGGACCCGACGACGTTCCTGTTTGAAAATATTCTGGCACAGGTCGGTGCAGTTGGAGCAGATATAGACATCGTTTGGCCCTTCAACCATCGGGCCGACTTCGCGCGAGGTTTTTCCGCAGAAGGAACAGGTAGTGATGCGACGGCCTTTGAAGCCGTCCTGATCGGTAGGCGGAGTGCCTCCGCCGCCGGTGCCACCGCCTGTGGGAGGACCACCGCCGGGTCCGAGTTTCCCACCGCCACCCTTCCCGCCCGTACGTCCGGTAGTCGTCATTTCGTCTTTCCAAACCTCACTGACAGAGGAGCTCGATTTACGGGCTTTCCGCCGCGAGTTATGTACTGATGGTCCTGAAAGTTTGATCGTCTATCCAAAGCGCGATCTTAATCGTTCCGTAACATGCTGCGTGGCAGGAATCCATTTCTTCCGCGCGGCAACGCTACATCATATCGCACCCACCCTGGAAGGGAGGTCATTTCTCTCACAAAGAACCAAGAATTATGCAGTCTGGTTATCGGATGCGTCGTTAACGTCGGTTTCTTCCATACCTTGAGCGCAATCCGTTTCCGGACCTGCCGGGGAAGCCGAATCAGCTTTTGGATTTGGCGAACGACGATTCATCGAGATGAGATTGGCCGCGATCATGGCTGACTTCGCTCGTTCAAATTCCTCGTCCGAAATCTGGCCGGTGTCCCTCATCCGGCGAAGGTCCGCGAGACTGAACGGCACCGTGCCATCATTATCCGATTTCCCCATCAGCAATTTGCGAAGGGCAATACCCGCGACGATCAGGACGACCGCTCCGCCGACCAGCCACGCCAGCGCGATAAATATGGCTGCCGCATCTTTCGCGTGAGGCGATGCGGCCCCCTGAGCGATGAGGGAAAGAGAGAGAAGATTCACAGGCACATTTTAAGGTACGAAACAGGAGATAGCTGCTTGATAAACGAAGGCGGGATGACTTACCTCCTTGCAGGCGGACCATCAGCAATGGCACAACCCGCTGCTGCCCAGCGTCTTCGCTATCGGATCCGGTTTCCAGGAATGTATCGGGGAAGGGGGTTAGTCTTCCTTTGATTTTTTGCCGGAGGCCTTCTTCTCAGCCTTTTTTTCTTTCTTCGCTCCGGCCTTTTCCTCGGCTGGTGGAGCATCGACTTCGGTCACGGTCGCCTTTTCGATGATCTTGTCGAGGGTTTTCTGTTCGCGGATCTGAAGGAAAAGATGTTCCAGCTCGCCGGATCGCTGCATCTGCTGGCGGAGTTTTTCCGGTCTGCGACCCTGCTGCATGGCGAGCATCGCGATGCGGCCGTTGACCTCATTTTCCGTCACGTCGATATCGAGCTGTTTTGCCGCCTGATCGAGAATGAAGAACAGCTTGAGTTGCTTCCTCGCATCATCTTCACTGCTTTGACGTAGATCGGCGATGCGGGACTCGATCTCATTTTCCGCGACACCCTGATACGACAACTCCAGGGCCTGTCGGCGAAGCACCCTGGCTGACTGCCGATCCGTCAGTCCTTTGGGAAGATCGAGGGTTACCTTTTCCAGCAGGTGCTCAGCGATCTGCTTGTGCATGTCAGACTGCTGCTCGCGGTCGCGGCGCTGTTCCAGCATTTCCCGGACGCGCTTGCGGAGGTCTTCAGCCGACTCGACACCCAGTTGTGTGACGATTGACTCGACCGATGCCGGCTCAAGCCGCTCAACCTTGTCGATGTGTATCACGATGGTGATCGGCTTACCTTTGACCTTATCGTTTTCATGGCTGATCGGTCCAGTCATGGAAATCCGTACGACATCGCCGGGCTTTTTCCCCGTCAGCCGCTTGCCCAGATCATCCACGACGATACCGACGACGTGTCCTTTGAAATCACGGCTTTCGCCGGCAACCTGTACGTACACGCCTTTTTGATGTGAGATTTCTTCACCGTCATCTTTGGCGTCTTCACCGGCGAGGATGCGTACGTTCGCCTGGATAAAGTCGTTTTCGCTGACTTTCGCGTCGGGGACATCGACCATCTTGCCGTATCGCTCGCAGAATCGGTCGATCTCGCCGGTGATCTGTTCGTCTGTGACGTCCTTCTTCACCTTGTTGACAGCCAGCCCTTCGAGCGAGGGAAGCTCGACGCTCGGCGAAACTTCAACCTCCACCGTGTAAACCAATGGGCCGTCTTCAGGAAGCTTGATCTGATCGATATCCTTGATTTCCGGCTCACCGATGACGTCAAGTTTTTCGTCTTCGACCGCCTGCGTGTAGCTTTCACTGAGGAGTTGACCGCGTACATCTTCACGGATGGAACTGCCGAATCTCCGCTCAAGCAACCGCTGAGGAGCCCTGCCGCGACGGAAGCCGGGCACGACGGCATCATTCTGCAGGCGGCTGAAGCTGGATTCGATCTTCGACTTGATGCGATCCGCGGGAATTTCGATGGTCAGACTTTTACGCGCGGGGCCGGCGTCCGCGACCGTCACCTTCTGCTCGCCGCGCGACACACCTGCCGGATCGTGTGCTTGATCATGCGTGTGTTCGTGGCTTTGGTGGCGTTCATGACTGTGAGCCTGAACCTGGGTGTTTTGTTTAGGTACAACTTTTTTGGGTGCTTGTGCACTGCGTTCGGCCATGGCGTCGGTCCTTTGCGGGATGTTGGAGTAGTCGGAGTGAGGTGGCGTGGGGGGTGAGCGTTTGTCACCGCGGTTATTGAGTGGCTTGAGCCGTCCCAACCGCTGACCCACGCCTGACGTCACCCACGCGGCGACATCGGTATCTCAGCGGAACGCGACATTGTGATTGCTGATGCGTCGAAAGTCAACCAATCATCATCCACAGTGATTATGGGTTAACACGGAGCTGCAAAAATGCTTTTCAATCGAGCCGTGAGCATGACCGTTCGTATGAAAAAATTACTGCGAAAAAGCCAGTTACGAACGCTCGCGCAGAACAAGCGGAAGCTCTGCAGTGGAAAGTCTCGGTCGGTTGATTGAAAACGATAAACAGCCCGCTTGAGAGGTATCTGGATCTCACACGTCAACAGTCCCGCCATCTCCGTCGTCATGTTTGTCCCAGTCACGGATCTGGTCTTCAAATCGACTGCGGATGTTGCTCACGAGATCGCGCCAATTCATGATTCGTTTGGATTCACGGGCGTGGTAATAAACCGTGATCCGATTGGCCGGTATCTCGATGTTTTCCTGCTTGAACGCCTCAAGAGTGCGCGGCACGAACTGCTGATCGATCACCCACGTCTGCTGCGGCCAGATTGGTACATGGATACGCAGAAACCGTTCGCCGGTCCCTGGTGCGATCGGGCCAACCGGCTCAGGCGGGGCGACGATCGCTCCTTTGTATTGCTTGGCCATCTCTTCTGCCGTTCGGGTGAGCACACGCATCGCGGATTGTGTATCAACTGAAGCAGCGATTGCCACATCCACCGTTGCGATTTGTGCACCTTTGCGGAAGTTGCCTACCACAGCGATAAACCGATTGGGGATGATGACTGCCTGACCGAAGAAGTTGTAGAGCTTGGTGGATCGGAGGCCCAGTTCTTCGACCACACCGATTTGTCCTGATATTTCGACCATATCGCCGACGTCGAACTGCTCCTCGAAAATCACGAACATACCTGTGACCATGTCCTGCACCAACCCCTGCGAACCAAACCCGATTGCTAGACCGATGACGGAGAGCGATGCGATATAAGTCGTGTAATTGATTCCTAACTCCGAGAGGACGAAACCAGCTGCGGTGAAATAGATGGCGTAAGCGATGACATTGAGCACCAGCGAGTGAATCGTCAGGATGCGTGATTTGCGGTGCCGCCAGAACAGCCGGAGCGGACCACGGTCGGAGGTGACCAGAAAAGTCAACAGCAGACGGATGGCGAAAATAATCAACCGCGCCAAGACGACGATCGCCAGTATGGAGGCGATGCGGACGAACTTCCGTTTGACGGAGGTGGGCGAAAAGTCGAGCAACCCTCGCGCGTATTGCAGAAAGTTGGATTGCTTTGTGAACTTGGCATCTTTCTTGAGATCACCACCGCTAAGTGTCAAAGTGTCAGCCGTCAGATCATAGTTGTAGTACGAATGGCCTCCTGATGAGCGTAGATACAAGCGGTTGCTGTCCAGCCAGTAGGTTCCCTGAATGTTGTCCAGACGAAATCCGCCGCCTCTGAGAAACGACAACCGCATTCGGTCGGCCCCGTCAGTATTAAGCCAGTCGCCTTCGATGGCACGGGCTGCCAGCTCATCCTGATGGCGGCCGATTAACGGTTGAGGTGTTGCAGGCTCTTTGGGTTCAGCTATGGGGGTAGCAGCAGGCTGGATATTGGCTGCTGGCGATGTTGTCGGATCGGTATCAGTGGTTGGCTGTGTCGCGCTGTCAGCAATCGCCCAGACCGCCGCCCACGCGACGATGCCGAAGGCGGTCACAACAACAATCATCCATAGTCGGGACAGTAACGTGCTCATATTTTCTCGAACCGCGCGGGGCAATGATCACCCCGATGGCGTGGCTGTGCAACTTCATTTGGATCGCTTCTGGTTCGCGTGATCTTTTATCACATGCTCAGACGGAAGGCCGAATTGCGGTTAGATGAGGAAACGATCTGGTCGTACACGTTTCTAGCCTGCTGTCGGCGACTTTGCGACGCGGGAACACCTCTGGATGAGGAGCACCGCCTGCCGAGAAAGATCGAATCACTCATGAATACCTGCTAATATGCGAGGCCGCACCGTTTTTTTTCAGGACCAGCCATGACTTCTTCCAACGATCCGTTTAAAGCTCGTGCATCACTCGCTACACCTCTGGGCCCTAAGACCATTTTCAGGCTCGACGCACTAAAATCGCTTGGGTCGATTGACCGCCTGCCTTACTCGATCAAGGTTCTTCTCGAATCCTGCCTGCGAAATCTGGATGGTTTCATCGTCACCGAAGAGAACATTCGCGCACTGGCGAAGTACAACGCGAAAAACGTTGGTGATGTCGAGATTCCATTCATGCCCGGTCGCGTCGTGCTTCAGGATTTCACCGGCGTACCCTGTGTCGTCGATCTGGCCGCCATGCGAGCCGCAATGGCGCGCATGGGTGGCGATCCTCTTAAAGTCAATCCGCTCGTACCCTGCGATCTGGTCATCGACCACTCCGTACAGGTGGATGCGTTCGGCACAGCGCAGGCACTGACCATCAACAATCGCCTCGATTTCGAGCGAAACACAGAGCGGTATCAATTCCTCAAGTACGGCCAGAAGGCATTCAATAATTTCCGCGTCGTTCCGCCTGCGACCGGCATCGTGCATCAGGTCAACCTTGAGTATCTGGCGAAAGTGGTTTGGGAAAAGAACACGGCTGGAAGTCAGGGCGTTCTCTATCCCGACTCGCTGGTCGGTACCGACTCGCATACGACGATGATTAACGGTCTGGGTGTCGTAGGCTGGGGTGTGGGCGGCATCGAGGCTGAAGCAGTTATGCTCGGCCAACCCATCTACATGCTGATTCCCGAAGTCGTCGGCCTGAAACTCACCGGCAAACTCAACGAAGGCACGACCGCGACCGATCTGGTCCTCACGGTGACGCAATTGCTGCGAAAACACGGCGTCGTTAATAAGTTTGTCGAGTTCCACGGCCCTGGCCTGGCGACCATGCCGCTGGCAAACCGCGCGACGATCGCCAACATGGCCCCCGAATATGGGGCGACCATCGGCTTCTTCCCCGTCGATGACCAGACATTGAGCTATCTGCGGCTCTCCGGCCGAGATGAAAAACTTATCGCTACCGTTGAGCAATACTGCAAAGAGCAGGGGCTCTGGCGTAATGACGCATATCCGATCGAATACAGTTCAACGCTTGAGCTGGATCTCGGAAGTGTTGAGCCTTCACTTGCGGGCCCCAAGCGTCCGCAGGACCGCATCGCGCTAAGTGCGATGCAGGATGCGTGGAACCGTGAGCTCGGTACGTCGTACGGCAAGCGTGCGATTCCCAACAAAACAAACGGTGCGGCCATCTCCCGTGAAATTTCCGAAGGCGGCATCGCAACCGCTGTCACCGATACGGATTCGGGTGTCGCACAGGTGGAAAGCGATGGCGTTACTTTCAAACTCAAGCATGGCGACGTGGTCATTGCTGCGATCACCAGTTGCACCAATACTTCCAACCCCGAAGTCATGCTTGGTGCGGGAATCGTTGCGAAAAAAGCCCGCGCACTGGGGCTTACTCGCAAGCCTTGGGTTAAGACTTCACTGACGCCCGGGTCGAAGGTGGTTACCGATTATTACGAAAAGGCAGGCCTTACCCAGTCGCTCAACGAGCTTGGCTTTTTCCTGGCAGGTTACGGTTGCGGTACGTGCATCGGGAATTCCGGGCCACTGCCTGAAGCGATCTCTAAAGCCATCAACGCCTACGACCTGGTGGTCTGTTCCGTGTTGTCGGGCAACCGAAACTTTGAAGGCCGCGTCCATCCTGACGTAAAGGCGAACTATCTCGCATCACCTCCGCTCGTCGTTGCCTATGCGATCGCGGGTACTGTGGACATTGACCTGGCGACCGATCCGCTCGGACATGATTCCGCGGGCAGAGCAATCTATCTCAAGGATATCTGGCCGACACAGGCTGAAATTGCTGACGCCGTCGCCAAGTGTGTTACGCGCGAGCAGTTCATCGCGCAGTATTCCAATGTCTTTGAAGGCCCCGCAGAATGGAAAGCCATTTCCGCACCGACTGGCGCACTTTTCAAGTGGGAGGAGAAGTCCACCTATATTCAGGAGCCGCCGTTCTTTGAAAATCTCGCGCCGACACCCTCACCGATCTCCGCCATTCGTGGCGCACGGTGCCTTGCACTGCTGGGTGACAGCGTTACTACGGATCACATCAGCCCGGCCGGCAACATCAAAAAGGACAGCCCGGCCGGCAAGTATCTTCAGGCGAACAATGTGCCGGTTGCTTTGTTCAACAGCTACGGAGCACGCCGTGGTAATGACCGGGTGATGACCCGTGGCACCTTTGCCAATACCCGGATCAAAAACCGACTCGCTCCAGGAACAGAAGGTGGCGTGACGACTTATCTGGGTGATCCACGTACTCACGCTGGGCAAACCGGAAGCATAGCTGTTGGTACGGTCGTTCCCATCTACGACGCTGCGATGGCGTACAAAGCCGCAGGCGTGCCGTTGGTGGTCATTGGCGGGAAAGATTACGGCATGGGTTCGTCACGAGACTGGGCAGCCAAGGGCACTTTCCTGCTGGGTGTCCGAGCTGTGATTGCCGAGAGCTTTGAGCGCATCCATCGCTCCAATCTTGTGGGAATGGGTGTGCTCCCCTTGACCTTTAAACCCGGCCAGACCGCAGCCACGCTCGGTCTGACAGGTCAGGAAACATTTGACATCGATATCAACGATTCCGTTCATCCGAAGCAGGACATCAAGGTTCAGCTAACCAGACCGGATGGCACGACCGCTGAGTTTGTCGTGATCTGCCGAATCGACACGCCGGTCGAAGTAGGGTATTACCGCAACGGCGGCATTTTGCAGACGGTGATTCGGAAAATGGCCGGAAATTAGCAGCACGAAGCGTCCATTCATGTGTGGTTGAGGTCATTTCATGGCTACACAGGGAACGTCCGAGATAAAAGAGTCGGAGGCGGAGTCTGATTCTTCGACCGCGACTGCGCAGTCGCGTGTGTTGTGGTACCGCTGCCGCATACCGCGCGAGGAGTTGAGTTATCTCAACAAGCGCAGCGACTTACTCGGTTTCGCGCAGACGCTGGGTTACCTTGGACTATTGACGGCGACCGGAGTTGCCGCTGTCGTTCTTGTTGGTCGAATTCCGTGGCCGTTCATCGTATTGATTGTCTTTTTCCATGGGATGTGTTGGAACTTCATGATCAACGCATTTCACGAGCTGGTTCACTATTCTGTTTTTAAGACGCAGTGGCTGAACGCCTTCTTTCTTCGCATCGTCAGTTTTCTGGGCTGGTACAGCCATCATCACTTTTGGGCCAGCCACACGGAGCATCACAAGTACACGCTTCATCCGCCGGATGATCTTGAAGTCGTATTACCCCAGAAGTACACACTGAAGGGCTTCTGGATGAGGGCGATCATTCATCCGATTGGTTTTTGGGAGACGCTCAAGTTTCATTGTCGTCATGCCGCCGGACGGGTTGAGGGACAATGGGAAAACCATTTATTCAACGTGAAAAAAATCGTTGACCGCCGGACGCTGCGTAACTGGTCGCGTATGGTGCTCGCGGGTCAGTTCTTGATTGTCGCCAGCTCCGTGGCGTTAGCGATCTGGTTGAAGATGCCTCGGCTTTACATGATTCCGGTCGTAGTGACGTTTGCTCCGTTTTATGCTGGAGGGCTGCATTTCCTCTGCAACAGTTCGCAGCATGTCGGGCTCAAGGATAACGTGGCGGACTTCCGCCTCTGTTGCCGCACGATCTACCTGAACCCGTTCGTGCAGTTTCTTTACTGGCATATGAACTATCACACAGAGCATCACATGTACGCGGCTGTGCCGTGCTACAAACTCGGACGTCTGCACCGGATCATTAAGTCAGAAATGCCTGAATGTCCTCGCGGTCTGTACGCGACCTGGAAGGGGATTGCAGCCATACTGGAACGACAGAAGACGGAACCGGGCTGGCAATTTGAGGCGAAGCTGCCTCCGCGATGAGGATTGACCTAACTGACCTTTTCTACTTGGGCGCAGCAGGGATGAATGAACCTGCCGGCTGGTTGGCAGGAGTGGCGCTGGGTGTGCCAGGTGCTGTTGTGGGTGTAGATGGTGCTGCTTCCGGCGTCGCAGCCGCGGCGGCACCCGGTTCGGGGTTTTTCATGGCTTGGAGCACGCCGTTTACCACGAGACGGCGGGCAAATTCAGGGGTGTAGCCATAGATCGACCAGTGATCGAGTCCAGCGAGACCGCAGGTCAGATCTTCTGCTGAGTAAACAATCGCTACTCGGTTGCCCAGTTCGACGGACTGGAGGCGTGGCTTGTGCTCAGGGCCCATTCGACTCATCGCAAAGAAACGGTAGCGAACACGGGTGTTATCAAACCCACCCGGTAATCCCTTGCCGGTGAGAATGGGATTATCCGGTGCCATGGGTACACTGCGGCCGCTGGGGAGGATCTTGGCGAGCATGCTGAGCGAGGCTTTGGATGCGGCTTCGCGGCCACTGGCGGGGTCGAGCCAGAGTGTGCCGCCGCGCTCAATCCACGTACGGATTGCCGCCGCGTCGCTGTCGGTTAGCGCGGATTCCGGATCACCCGTCGTGGTGAGGAAAGCAATCTTTTGATTGGTCAGTTGGTCCGGAGTCACGCTTGTGTATTGGAGGTCGGTGTTGAACTTATTGTGGAGCAGAGCCTTTAGCTGCTGGAGAGATGCGGGTTCCGGGTCATAGTTGCCTCCGGTTTTGATTCTCGCAGCGAGAATTGTTCCGGCGGGCCTTGTGGAGTTTTCAACGATGTAATTGTTATTGAGTCGTGTGCGGCGGGGGTTCATCCCCGTGACATAGAGATACATATTGGACATGACGGGAAACGCGTCATTGCGCCCTGCCACATCGTTGGTCTGGAGGTACTGGCTCAGGTCGCCGGGGAACATCGCAATCAACGGACGCATTCCGTTATCGACGACTTCCATCGCGAGACCCAGCGAGACCCCCTGGTGCAGGTTATAGAAAGGGTGATCTTTGGGTGGTTTCTTGAATTCGAGTTTCGGGAACAGCTTGGTGCCCAGATCGCGGAAACTCTTGACTGCTTCATTGGGTTGTTTGCCCTCAGCATTGAGGATGAGAAAACCGCCTGCGTTGATGTAATCGCGAAGGGTGTCCACTTCCTTATCGCTGAGCGTGAACTTTTGATCGGTGGCCAGATAAAGGATCGGGCTTTCCATGAGTTCATAGACGGGCTGCGTCAGCTCAGCGATTTGCCACGCGGTGCTGACTTCGTATTGATCACTGGCATAGTCCACAAAGTTCCAGATATCGTGCGGGCGATTGTTCCACGCGCCGTCAATGGGTTTCCCCTCCGACCCGATGGTCTTAAAACGAACTTTAGCGATCGCCAGCGGGTCATTGGCTTTGGAAAGGTAAAGAAGGGCGAAGCCCGTGGAGAGCATGATCCCTTTATCACCTCTGAAAGTTCCATCGGACTGTTGCTGGGAGAGGATGCGGGCGGTGACATCGCGGAACCAGTCGATGCCATTGAATGTGCGATAACCGGTGGCACCACCGACGCGCTGGATGGTCCACATGTAGTAGTACCAGTCAGCCGCTTCGTCTTTGTCGTCCAGAGAGAAATTTTCATCCAGCCAGCGGAGCCCCTTACGAAGGTGGGTCGAGACATTGTCCCGTTTCGGGTCGGTCATGGTCGGCCCGTAGAGAAACCGTTCGGTGATGCTGAGGCTGGCGACGGCACCGGCGGTCATCGGCCCTGAAACGCGAGAGTTGAATCGATCCTTACCTGAAAGATCTTTGGCGAAGCTGTAAACACCCCAGCCGGCCGCAAGATCCTTCTCCGTCTTTTGTTGGGCGTCACGCCAGTATTGGTCAATCTTCTTCCACTTTTCAGTGGAGATTCCTTTGCGAGAGGAACGGGTGTAATTGAGCAGTCCGAATACGCCATACTGTCCGTTGGCGTTGTCACCAGCACCTTTGACCGGATCGCCGGTGTACTCGTCGCTGAAGTTGCCTTCGTCAGTCAGGGCACTCTGAAGCCAAAGGCCGTCACGGTTGATCCACGGCCCCCAGCGTTGGTGGGGCAGTTCATTCAACATGGTGGCCCGCATGCCGCGGTCGTAAACATAGGGTGCGTCGCTGGACAGCACCCAGTTGATGCGTCGGTAGAGAGGCGGGTTTTGATAACTTTCACCGGCGGCGAGCATGGCCCAGCACGCCAGTGCGTGGTTACCCATCATGTTCCGGGTTTCCTGATCGTAATACCTTGTGAAGGCGTACTCAGGCGGAAAGGTATAGGTGGGCTCCAGCTTGTAGAGAGCGGTAATGGCCTTATCGATCGCATCGTCGATCTGATCGATATTGAGATCGGATCCCTTTAAGGCTGGTGCGGCGGCTGGCGGACCTGAAGCCTGAGCAAGTGCTCTCTGAGCGAGTCCTGCACTCAACAGCAAGGCTATAAGGTACGCGGCAAGACAAACTATGTTGCGGGTTTGAGTCATGGCCTCGTGGTGTAGAGTTACAGGGCGGAAGCTATCGGGAAACATTATCTGCAGGTTGAGGTTTTATCCTCGATTGCGGTTACGTCGTCGACTGTTTGGGATTGTTTTAACATCTTTGGGGTCGATAAATCCGCCCCCGTCTTCCAGCATGTAAATCAGGTGAAAAGCATATTGCGCGAAGTTTCGCTTCGCGCCGCCATACATCTCGTACTGCTGATTTTTTGCGGAAAAGCTCTTAAGCTCGGCACTAAGCTCGTTCAGAGTGGACTGGTCGTAGAGATTCAAAGCCCCGTCGAAGGTGGCCAGGTAGAAATAGGCGAGCAGGTCGAACGCTACCGGATTGTTTTCATTGACCTTGGTACGAATCTCACCCATCACCGCCTTGGCGGTCGCCGGGTCACCGGTGAGGATCAGCGAGTAAAGCAGCTCGCCTCGGTATTGGCGAATGAGGTAGTTGAGCTGACGGGCGCGGCTGTTAAAAGCGATCGCGTTTTTATCAACACGGGTGGTGAATTGCTTGGCGAGTTTTTCCGCCTCAGCGAGGTTTGACTTAACTTTTGCAGCCTCCGCTGGCGACATTAATGCGTAGGACGCCGGCGGTCCAACGACGCGCTCGAAGGGCTTGTAGCCAGTCACTCGATTTCCTGAGCTCGCCAGGCCTGCCCATTTCTGATAAATCTTTTCCGGCTCGTGGTAATACTCGGTCCGCCATTTGATGTTGAGACTGCCGGGAAGTTTTTTGACCAGGGCCATGAGCCGCGGCCCGGTTTCCTGCTTGTCTTTCTGACGAGCGAGCTTCACGACAGCCATCAGATGCCAGCGGATGTAGGTGTCGCGGTAAATGGCTCCTTCGCCGCGGGTGAACGGTTGCTGCATCCGGTCGAGGCACGCGACAGCCATGTCGTCCGTCCATGTCTTGAGCATGGGGTGCGGACGGGTCCAGTAGATTGGAATTTTAGGGTTATCGACTTCTTCGATCGCGTTGGCTTCAGCGATCAAAACCTTAAGAGCTTCGTTGAGCTTGTTTCGTCTTGCCTCACGCTGGGCGACGGTACCCAACCCGCCATCGGCTGAGGGCGGCTCGGTCACGCTGCTGGTCTTTGCGGCATCGGTAGATGCGGCTGGTTTGGTTGTCGCCGTCGCAGGCGTTGCCGATGCTGCTGGGGTGGCGGGAGTTTGACCGCTTGCCGGCAGCCATGATCCAGCTACGAATAAGGTCGCGATCAACAATATGAGAAGCCGTTGCATGTCCACTTCCCTCGATTACGGGCTGTTCGGAGAAACCACTTTCACTCGATGATCTCAAATAGCCATGACTTCCTTCGTCTTGGCTGCCACCTGCTCCTCTACGATACCCTCATACTTCTTTACCAGATCTTGAATGTTGTTTTTCGCCGCTTCCGCTGCATCTTCGCTGATGTGCAGCGTCTTATCTTTTACGGCTGCATCAAGGTGTTTGTTCCCATCCCGCCGGGCGTTGCGGATGGTGACCTTGGCCTGTTCACCCATCTGCTTGATCGATCCGGCCAATTGCTGACGCCGCTCACCCGAAAGTGACGGCAGCGTGAGTCGAACGGCTTTGCCTTCTGAGACGGGGTTAAGCCCCAGGCCGGCACTCTGGATTGCTTTGACAATCAGTTGCACGGTTGATGCGTCAAACGGCTTGATCAAAATCTGCGTCGGCTCAGGCACCGTCACCAGTGCGAGTGAGCGCAGATCCGTCGAGGAGCCGTAATAGTCCACCTTTACAAAATCGACGAGGCCTGTCGATGCACGTCCTGTCCTTACCCCGCGCAGCTCCTGCTTGAGGTAGTCCACAGCCTTTTCCATGGCTTCTTCGGTCGTCAACTGAATTTCATCAAGGTCCATGGATTGCTCGGCTCCAATTCAATTTTCAAAGCGCGTCCTTAAAGCTGGCGAAACTCCAATTTACACTTTGAGCCTCAGAGTACCCGCCTTACCTCATCCTTCCACCCTGGTCCCGCTGGATTCGCCGCGTACTGCCTGAGCGATGTGGCCGGGAGTCTTCATGTCGAATACCACGATCGGGATGCTGCGCTCCATGCACATCGAAAAAGCGGTCAGGTCCATTACCTCCAGCCGGCGGTTGATGACCTCACGGAAGGTCAGCCTGTCGAAGCGTTTCGCATCCTTATGTTTCATGGGATCTTTGTCATAAATCCCGTCCACTTTCGTGGCTTTGAGCAATACATCAGCACCAATCTCTGTTGCCCGTAGTGCAGCCGCTGTGTCCGTTGTGAAAAAGGGGTTTCCCGTACCGGCGACAAAGATCACCACGCGCCCTTTTTCCAAGTGGCGGATCGCCCGTCCGCGGATAAAGGTCTCCGCCACCGCGGACAGGTTGAGAGCACTCAGCACCCGCGCCGGCTGGCCGAGCTTTTCGAGCATCTCTTTCAGTGCCAACCCGTTGAGCACGGTTCCGAGCATGCCCATGTAATCTGCGGTTGCGTGGGCGATGTGACCTTCCTCTGCCAATCGCGCTCCCCGGATGATGTTGCCGCCGCCTACGACGACCGCAAGCTCGGTTCCCTGTCTTGCCGCCGCGATGATTTCACGGGCGATCAGGTCGAGTTCGACGCCGTCTATCCCGAACTCACCCGGCTTACAGAACGCCTCACCACTGATCTTCAGTAGTGCTCGACGATAGCGAGGCACCGGAACTGAGGATTTTTTCGAGCGTCCGGGCTTCTTGGCGGTGGCGGCAGTAGGCATAAGGGTTTCAGCAGGAAATTCAGCTTATTGAACGACATACGCGCGGGGTAGTCAAGTTTCCTTAGCTGCTGTCAGCAGGCTGGATCCTCTTCGCTGGATCAGCGATCCAAACTGGATAAAGCAGGTGGCTGCGATCCCGTGAATTCCAAAGTCACAGCCGTTCAACGGGGGCTATTAGTCGCCTGTGATGATGCGGCTCCACGACGGACTGGTTCGTCATAAAATACTGCGATGACCGCTCATGCCCAGAAATTTTCCGACATCGATATGGAGGCAGTGATAGCTGGCACCGCGAGGTTGTCACGCCAGCAGGCGGTGACCCTATTCCATGAGGCATCCTTGCACGACCTTGGCCGGTGGGCGACCGCTGTTGCCGATCGGGTGATGGCGAACGCCTACCCGCAGACGCCGCGCATTCGTACCTATGTCATTGATCGAAATATCAATTACACCAATATCTGCTCAGCCAACTGTACCTTTTGCGCCTTCAAGCGTGACGAGGGCGATAAGGACGCCTATACGCTCAATATTGCGCAGTTACATGACAAAATCCGCGAGCTGGTCGCCATCGGCGGAACGCAGATTCTTCTTCAAGGCGGCATGCATCCGCACTTGCCGATTGAGTTTTACGAAGACATGCTCAGCTCAATCCGCACAGCGTTTCCGACAGTGCATATTCACGGATTCAGTCCGCCGGAATTTGTCGAGTTCGTAGCGGTTTTTGATATCAAGGGCTTTCCCACGACCGCACCGGGTAAGAGTCACGAGATACCTCGCGAGGTTTGGCTGGCGAAGCTGGAGACGATCCTGCGTCGGCTCATGGCTGCGGGGCTGGCATCCATCCCTGGCGGCGGCGGTGAAATCTTTGCCGAGCATGTCCGCCGACGCATCGGTCTGGGTAAAGCCACAGCCGATCAGTGGATCGATGTCATGTCGATGGGCCACCGTCTGGGTATGTTCACCAGTGGGACGATGATGTTTGGTCACATCGAGGGAATTGCTGATCGCATTGACCATATGGCCCGCCTGCGCGACGCTCAGGATCTGGCTATCAAAAACAACTGGCCGGGACGTTACGTGTCATTTATCGCCTGGCCGTTCCAGCGCGAAAACACTCCGATGGGCCGGCTCAAGGAATGGAACGCGCAAACGGACGGCGAGTTCCCCGGAGATGTTCTGGCCGATCGAGGAAAGGATGCACCGGGGGCTAGCCTGGCGGGTAAGCGGCTGCGTTTATCGGGTGTGAGCGATTACCTCCGCACGCAGGCAATCGCCCGGCTTTTCATGGACAACATCCAGTCAATCGGCTCATCATGGGTCACCATGGGGCCGAAGATCGGTCAGTTAGCTCTCTATTTCGGAGCTACTGATCTGGGCAGCGTGATGATGGAGGAAAACGTCGTCAGCGCAGCGGGTACCACGTATTGCCTTAATGAGGCGTTGCTTTGCCGACTCATTCGGGATTCAGGGTACTTACCCGCGCAGCGAGATAATCGCTATCGCATTCTGAAGCTCAACGACTCTTCCGACTCTCCCGACCTGCGCGTGAAAGATTGGAGCACGCAACGTGTAGCCAAACTTCATCAGGAAAAGCACGAGTCACCCAGCTTGACGGAGGTCGAGCTGACCGTGAAGGTTGAGCGGTGACCTTGAAGATTAAACGGAAGAAAGATTTACGCTCGGTATTCC
Source organism: Phycisphaeraceae bacterium (assembly GCA_020851465.1). Lineage (NCBI taxonomy): Bacteria > Pseudomonadati > Planctomycetota > Phycisphaerae > Phycisphaerales > Phycisphaeraceae > Phycisphaeraceae bacterium. The sequence goes on from JADZCR010000017.1 coordinate 256,846, forward strand.
TGCAAAAGGCTGCCCTCCTCTTTTGATCTGCTGATTTTTTTGCAGTTCCGCGTGCTTCCCCATTTCCCTCTAGCCCCGCTATGATGCTCGCGCAACGAACTTCCGCACCTGATGTGAGGCGACTTCGATGAACGAATTTCCCGGCCTGTTCCGTACTCCCGCAAACCATCCCCTGGCTGCACTTCAGAGCAGCATGGCGTCGTCCGCGCCGTACCAGCGCTATCGCGAGATGACGATTGACGAGATGTTGCTCGAAAATCGCGTCATCTTTCTCGTCGGTGAGATCAACTACAGCACAGCGACCGGCGTCATCATGCGTCTGCTCCACCTGCAAAATCAGAAGCAGGGTGTCGATATCAACCTCTACATCAACTCCCCCGGCGGCAGCGTCGATGACACGCTGGCTATCTATGACACGATGAAGTTCCTCAACTGCGATGTCGCCACCTACTGCATCGGTAAGGCGATGTCCGGCGGAGCGATCGTGCTGGCCAGCGGCACCAAAGGCAAGCGGTTTATCCTCCCGCACGCCCGCGTGATGATCCATCAACCCTTCGGCGGAGTGTACGGCCAGACCAGCGATGTGCAGATTCAGGCGGAAGAAATCCTCAAGAGCAAAAAGCAACTCAACGAGTTGCTCTCCAAGCACACCGGTCGGCCGGTCGAACAAATCGAAGCGGACTCCGAACGCGATCGCCATTTCAGTGCCGAGGAAGCCAAAGCCTATGGATTGGTGGATGAGGTGCTTGATCGCGGCGGTGAAGCAGGTAAAGCCTCCGCTGCCGCTGGGGTTAATTCCTGATCGCAGGTTCCCTCACAAGCTTGCAATGTTCAATCGGCCATTCACCAGCCAGTGAGTGTCAGTCTTGCACGTTTCAACGGTATGCGAGGCGATCTGACCGGGTGGGTGCTCGCTATGATGCGATTGAAAATTGGTTCACGAACCAAGAATAAAAATTTTCATTGGAGTCGATAACCGTGCCAAGTTCCCCCGATGTCAAATCGTTTGCTGCTCAAGGCGCTGGTCTGGCTGGTTATGTCGAAAAAACATTTCACCCTGAGGACGAAATTCTTGCGGATATTCGGAAAAGAGCCGCTACAGCGGGTTTGCCTGCGATTCACGTGTCCCCTTTTGACGGCCGTCTGCTGGAAGTGATCGCCCGCGCAGCACGAGCAAAAAAGATCGTCGAGATCGGCACACTGGCAGGTCTTTCAGGTGTCTGTCTTGCGCGTGCGCTGCCGGAGGGAGGCGTACTGCACACGTTTGAGTTTGAGAAGAAGCACGCGGAGGTCGCTCGTGAGTCTTTCCGAAAGGGCAATCTCGAAAATCGAGTCAAAATCCACATAGGCCCGGCGATGCAAAATCTTTCTGCCATTGAAGCCGAGGGGCCGTTCGATCTGGTTTTTATCGACGCTGACAAAGAGAACTACCCGAACTATCTAGCCTGGGCAGCCAGGCATCTTCGTCCAGCAGGCGTTGTGTTGTGTGATAACGCATTTGCGTGGGGTCTTGTCGCCGTCGCTGACGATGCTGCGGAGTTAAAGCAGGGGCACCACGCCGCAGCGAGAAAGGCAATCCTCGCAACCAATGCCGCGATTGCCGACCAGAAGGGTCCATGGCGCGGCATGATGCTACCTACCGGTGAAGGGTTGGTGATGGGGGTCAGGAAGTAGCAGTCGCGGATTTCCCAATCACTGTCCGATGCCGTCAATCGACGGCATGCCGGCGGTGAGGTCATCGCTCCCTCAGCACACAGCGAGGCACTTCTCCACGACAGAGTTACTTGAGTTTCTGAGCGTAGTATTTTTTCGCAATCATTTTTTTCTTCAAACAAATCTTCTGGCCCGCTTTAATCCGGCTCACACGCAGGTCGAATAAATGTCGGACCCATTCCTCGTGCGCGTCTCCGGCGTAACGCTGACCGAAGTGTTTTTCAATCTTTTTTCGTAAAGCGGCGATGTCGCGCAGAGTCTGATTCTGCTCATCAATGCGGCGTTGCCACTCATCCTCCGTTGGCTTTGTATTGGCATTGAAGTAATCGACTTCCTCGAGGTTGTAATCAGCTCGACGGGCCAGCTCCAGTGCGCGTGCCATCAGTGCCGTCGAGTCCCATTCGTATCGGTGCTCACGGATTTTGGGTGAAAGCTTTTCCATCTCGGCGGCAATTTTTCCTTCCAGCCGCCAGTTATCACGCGATCGACCAAGTGTACGGAAGATGCGATCCGTTTCTTTCTGAGGAATGCCGGGGAAAAAAGTGCGTGGGGTCGCGCCCATTGACTCCGACATCTTGTTGATTTGCCACCATTGGAGATCGATGGAATAGTTTGGTGGGCACCAGCTTGTCCCCCGTGCCCAGGAGGTTCCGATCTGACCGAGTTGGCCGGTTCGTTTGATAGCCTTGCTCCACGTGACGAGGTTGGTCAACAGAGCGTTGTAGTCCGGCAGGAATTGATGGTGCGCGCTGATTCTCAGGCCGCTCGCACCTACACATTTCATACCCAGTTTTGTCCAAAGGTCGATTTGCGGAAGCGGCATGAACTCGCGGCCGCGCTTATCCCGCTGGTAGGGGGCAAGTGATCGGCGCACTTCGGGTGTGTGGTCTTCGAGAAACTTTGTGCCGCCACCGATCGCAGGGGCCAGGGGATTTTCCGGTTCCTCGAGCCATGTCTTGCTCACCCGGAATCCACCTACGAGTCGCACACTCGATGTGGTTTCGCGGGGCAAGGCTGAGTATTCCCATGGCGTAAAAATCACACGTCCCTTGAGATCTGCGAATGCGTCAGGCCGAAAGTGATCCTCCAGCATGTCCGTCCAGATCATGGGAATCTTGCCCATTGGCTCAACGACAGCCAGCAGATTGCGCAGGTGATCGAGGAATACATCGAGCACATCGCGCTTTTGCCTTCGTGCGGTATCGTGCAGCGCGTGCGCCTCATCCATTCCCAGATGGATGTATCGACTGTCCGGGTGGGCAGCCGCAACTTGACGCAACATCTCAAAAATCAATCCGGTTGATTCGGGGTCATCGACTTTAATTGTGCTGGGGTATTGAGGTTTTTCAGCCAGATGACGGTACTTCTTCCACCCCAGCAGATATTCGAGATGTCCAAGACATTGCTGGAGTGGGATCACCTCGATGCTGTTCTTCTTTGCTTCGGAAAGAAATTTTCTGAGTGTGGCTTGGCTCCAAACTTCGGGTCGCCTGCCGATTCCGATTCCGCGGAAGGGGAATATATCCTCGTACTCGACCAAAACAGCATTGACTTTTTGCGCAGCAAGATCACGCATAAGCTGCGGAAAGTACGAAGGCTTAAACACAACACCTTTGAGGTCGATGTGGACGCCGATCATGGGTGAAGCGGTTGGCATAAGTGATCTCGGTATGTGGTGATGGAGTCATTTCCTGTTCTGCAAGCGGGAACAATAAGGGCAAGCGGGAAATAAAAAAAGCACGGCCCGGGCAGAGGATGCACCGGGCCGCACTCGATCAGGGGCAGGAAAAAATATGAGCGAACGCTTCCGACAAATAATCGGAGTCAGGCTTACCTGGCAGCGAGCTTGCCGTCTTTTTTCGTTTCTTCCTTTTTAGGCTCAGGCTTTTCGGGCACGATCGGCATCGGGCTTTGCGGATCAATTCCGGGCATTGCCGGCTTCATGAGAATCATTGCCGGCGTCGGCATAACACCAGCCACAGTCGGCTCCGTCACCAGGCCGCGGTAAGTCACCACACCAGTGGACATTCTCGCGCGGGCCAGCCGCTGTGCCTTGAGCAGTGAATGGTCATCGTCGATCTTTCCGACTCCCTGATACTGGAGGTCAGACATCGGATCGATGAAGGTCGTGGCGTTCACGATCTTCACTTCCACCAAGAATGGCCGCACCGGCTGCTCACTTAGGCTGCGACTCACCGTAGCTGCCGGCTCGACGACTTGTCGTGAGACGATGTAAACACGGGGGTTGGGGTCGCAAACGCGATATGCCACCGGGCCGGAATCAGCCAGCAGAGGTGTTGCACACAGTGCGATCGCGCCAGCAAAAATTATCTTGACCATAGCGTCTCTCCTTCGCCCTCCGGGCGACGGCAATCTAAAGCGTCAAGGGATTTCCCGAACCCCTGACGCCGTCCCTCCGGACGACTTAAAGCATTGGCAACAGTTGTGCCAGGAGGCCCCTGATCTGGCTCTCCGCTCGAAACCCTTAAAAATCAGGGGTTTGATGAAAGCCAGCCACCTCAATCGCTGGTCCGGAGAATCGGCATGTTGTCAAAAGACAACACATGGTGATGCCATGCAGCGGCAATTGATGTTCGAAATGACATCAGCTCAACAGATGCTTTGGCTCTGCCGGATAGAGGTACGGAGGCGACCGGTCAGCACTACCAATGCTGCGTGTAAGGTGGATAGGGACAAAGTAATGGATGAGGGAAGGACTCAGAGCACGAAGATAACGCGTCATTTATTTTTTTGGGCGGGACTGTCGTTCAGATCGCTCCATACTTGAGCCGTCATCATCCACATCATGGACTCGGCAACCACACCACTGGCAGGGATGATCCGTACGTCGTAGCCTGGCACGGTTACTTCCGCATCGCCCTCACGCCAGCATTGCGGCACGATCATCTCGTTGCGGTCCAGGTCGCTCTGAGTAAAGCGGTAATCGTTGACAACCCAGATCACCCCCTGACCAGCCATGCGGAGTGTGTCAGGGTTTCCCCAAAGCAGGACGCCGTTCATTTTCTCCATGGGAGTGAATGCGTAACCAATACCGATTACAAGATCAGCCAGCCCCGGCTCAGCACTGAGTTTGGTACCCGTTGCGGTGATGGCTGTGAATATGTTTGGATCGTGGGCCAGAACTCCCGGCAAGTGGGCAGGGGGGTAGTGCCCCTGAGCAAACAGATAAACCTTGCCGCCGTCTTTGAGCGTTCCACTGGCGCGATCACATGCAGCGACGACTGCTTTCCACGCCGCTGTGCCGATCTCTTGCTCGATTGCCTTGAGTGATTTCAGATACGCATGGCCGAGTTTTCCCGCTTCCTGGGGTGCAACCGTGATATCGTCGTGAAACCGCTTGCCCTCATATTTCTTGTATCGCTCCAGTTTCACATCGGTCACGATGCTCTGGTACATCGCAGGTGTCTTACCCGCACGGGTGCAAGCAGCGAAAAGCTCGGACATCCACGTCCAGGCGACAATCGCATTGGCGGTAGTGAAAGTCGGGACGACATCACGGCCGTTTTTAGATTTGAACAAGCCGTCTTCAGCCGGGGCGTAATTATCGAGAAGTACCGCACATGCTTTCTGAGCGCGATTGAGAAGACCAAGCGATTTGAGCTGTGCGAAAGAGGCAATGCCGATCACCGTTGAGTTTTGCGACGTGAGTTTTTCAGCGTCAGCAAGTTCGGTTTCGAGGAGTTTTTTCGCATCAGGCTCCGCCGCAGTTGTGACGCCAAAGGCGTAGAGAATCACGTCGCCAGGCTTGCCTGCTTCCGCACGATAGCAGACGAATCCGCCGCTGCGTGCCCCCAGTTCTTCATTCAGGCTCGCGCCGCCACGCACGCCGAGACTCTTACCATCAATGAACGGCTTAGCAGCCAGTTCAGCAGCGTGCGTGATCGACGCCATCGCATTGTGATCGACTTTATCGATCGTGGCGATTACGAAGTCGTGATATGCCCGTGCCGCAGGTGCTTCATCGCCAGCATGGGCCGATGAGAGCAAAACGAGAATGAAAAAAGTAACCAGCGCGGTGCGCAGCAAAGATGATTTCATTCGTGAAGTTTAACGAATGAGATGCAACAACCGAGTCGGATGAATTCAGACCACTGCTTAAGGAACGTAACGAGGAGTGACTTCAATCCCCGGCCCGGCTCAGGTATTCGCCTGATTCGGTGGAGATACGAACGGTCTCTCCCTGTGAAATAAATCCCGGCACGCGAATCTTCAAGCCGGTTTCACAGACAGCTTCCTTGAGCTGGTTGGTGGCGGTTGCTCCCTTGATGCCCGGCGGGGTCTCGGTCAGCTTGAGTTCGACTACCTTGGGCAGTTCGATGCTGACAACTTTGCCCTCAGCCACCAGGCCGGTCACCGACGTGTTGGGTTTGAGGTAGAGCAGCGAATCGCCCAGAACATCGGGATCGAGCGCAGTTTGCTCGAAGTCCGTGGTATCCATGAAAACGGCGCCGGTATTGTCGGAATAAAGATATTCAAGCTCGCGACGGTCGAGGTTGACCGCTTCGACTTCTTCACCTGAACCGAGACGCTTTTCCAGCGAGACGCCGGTTTTGACGTTCTTGATTTTGACCTGCATGAACGCACGAAGGTTACCGGGTGTGCGGTGCTCAGCCTTGGTGACGACGAAAAGGTTTCCATCCATGCGGATGGCGATGCCGGGACGCAGATCTTGCGACTTCACGAGCGAATCTCCGTGCGGGATTGAGGTAGTTGCAGACCAGCCATTATGACAATATTGCACGATTCTTCAACTCGGTTGTGGCGTTACAGCCACTGCATGATTTCCATTCCATCGCTCAGCTGCACGGTCGTCCACGCGAAGAATTACGTTTTTAATCATCTCGTTTAATCTCGCCATCAAGGTTAGAATGCTCAGGGAGCTTACCCCGTCTCGCGCATCATGGAGCTAGGCCAGGGATGGCGTTGTCACCCAGTCAATTCGTTCACCTGCATGTTCACAGTCAGTACTCGCTGCTCGACGGCGCGTGCCGTATCGGCGATATGGTGAAACGTGCGAAGGAACTCGATCAACCGGCACTGGCGATCACGGATCACGGTTGCCTTTTCGGGGTCATCGATTTTTACAACAAGGCCGTCGAAGCTGGCATCAAACCGATCGTCGGCATCGAAGCCTACATGGCTCCCGGAGCACGAAGCGACCGGCAAACTACAGGTGCCAAGGATGGCGGCTATCACCTTCTGCTACTGGCGCAAAATCGCATCGGCTACGGCAACCTTCTCAAGCTTTCATCCATCGCCTACACCGAGGGCTTTTATTACAAGCCGCGCATTGATAAGGAAGTGCTCAAAAAATACTCCGAAGGGCTGATCGCCACCAGTGCGTGCCTTGGCGGGGAAATCCCCGGAGCACTGATGCAGGATAACCGCAAAAAAGCCAGAGAAATCGCGGAGATTTATCTCTCCATCTTCGGTCCTGATCGCTTCTTCATCGAAATCCAGAAACACATTCCTGAGCAGGATCAGGTCAATCCCGAATTGACCGATCTGGCGTCACGTCTCGGTATTGGCTGCGTCGCGACCAACGATGTCCACTTTCTTCTGGCTGACGATCACGCCCCCCATGACTGTCTCTGCTGCATCTCGACCGGCAAGCTCATCAGCGATGAGTCGAGGATGAAATATCCGACACAGCTCTACATGAAGAGCAGCGCGGAGATGTACGCAGCACAGGATCATCTCGAATGGACCAAGGCATGTGAAAACAGCGTGCGCATCGCCCAGATGTGCGAATTGGAGCTTAACTTCAAGCAAAGTTTTGCGCCGGTTGTGAAAATCGAAAAGAAGTCAGAGGACACACAATCAAAAGCAGAGCTTCCGCCCGTCGGGTCAACACAATGGTACAACCAGTTCTGCGCGGGCTTCCGTCTTCAACCGTATGACGAGATCAAAGACAAGGCGATCACCTCAGCAGACCTGAAAAAGCATTGCGATGCTGCGTTGCGTGAGCTTGCGGAGGCCGGATTGGTGTGGCGTTATGGGGCGGAACAAGTCACCGCTGAGCAGCGAGCCCGACTGGAACGCGAGCTTAAGGTTCTCGCAGATAAAAACATTTCCGCTTATTTCCTCATCGTCTGGGACTTCGTCAGCGAGGCACGCCGTCGCGGCATCCCCGCCAATGCTCGTGGTTCGGGTGTTGGCACGATGGTCGGTTACTGTCTTGGATTGTCGAATGCCTGTCCCGTCAAATACGGCCTGCTCTTTGAGCGATTCACCGACCCGGATCGTTCCGAGTACCCCGATATCGATATCGATATCTGTCAGGATGGCCGACAGGACATCATCGACTATGTACGGCAGAAATACGGCCACGTAGCTCAGATCATCACCTTTGGAACGCTTAAAGCCCGTGCGGCAATCCGCGATGTCGGGCGTGTCCTTAACGTGCCGCTGAGTGAAGTGGACAAACTCTGCAAGCTGGTCGGCGATGGCCTGGATACGACCATTCAGAAGGTACTTGAAAAGGATCCCGATTTTCAGAGGCTGCACAACGACAACCCGCTTCATCGCAAACTGATCGATACCGCCAAGCGTCTTGAGGGTTTGGCTCGCCACGCTGGGGTACATGCCGCGGGTGTGGTGATCGCTACGCAGCCGCTCGACAACATCATTCCGCTGTACCGTCCGCCCAATACCGATCAGCTTGTGACGCAGTGGGATGGACCGACAGTAGAGAAGGTCGGTCTGTTGAAGATGGACTTTCTTGGCCTGCGCACCCTTTCGATCATTGAAAAAGCTAAGTCACTGATTCGTGCTTCTCTGTCCGCAGAGGCCATTCGTAAAACCATCGACGAAACACGTAATGCTCAAGGGTTGCAACCACTGGATGCAGATGTCGATCCGCTCGACCTTGATCGGCTCACCTATGACGATCAAAACGTGCTTGATCTTTTTCGCCGTGGAGAGACCGCGGGGGTGTTTCAGTTTGAGTCGGGAGGAATGCGCAATCTGCTGCTGGGGATGAAGCCCGACCGTCTCGAAGATCTCATTGCAGCCAATGCGCTGTTCCGTCCGGGGCCGATGGACCTGATCCCGGTCTATTGCGAACGTAAAAATGGCCGTCAGCCTGTACCTCGCGCACATCCGATCATTGAGCAGTACACCTCGGAAACTTACGGCGTGATGGTCTATCAAGAACAGGTCATGCAGATCGTTCATAGTCTGGGCGGTATTCCATTGCGTGCTGCATACACGTTGATCAAGCACATCTCGAAGAAAAAGGAAAAGGAGATTGATACGGTCAGACCAAAGTTTGTCGAAGGCGCGATGAAACAGGGTCTGACCGAAAAAACGGCACAGGAACTTTTCGTGCTGATTCTCAATTTCGCCGGTTACGGTTTCAATAAGTCGCACTCGACCGGTTATGCGATTGTCGCCTATCAGACGGCGTATCTGAAAACGTATTTCCCTGTTCAATACATGGCCGCGGTGCTCACTTATGAGTCCGTGGATACGACCAAGGTCATGCAGTACATGGATGAATGCCGTCGTGTGCGTTTCCCCGACGGGCATCGTGGGATCAGTGTCAAACCTCCGGATATCAATCTGTCGGAGATTGGATTCACCGTTGTATTTGATGAAGGGGAACCGCGTGATGGGAACCACGGTCACATCCGCTTCGGCCTGAGTGCGGTCAAAGGCGTGGGCGAAAAAGCGATTCGTGCGATGATTGCAGCTCGTGAATCAAAACCTGCGGAGAGTGATCCAAAAGAAAAAGTTACATCCCTGCCTTTCAAGGGCATCTACGACTTTTGTGAACGAGTCCCGCCGGGAGCGGTTAACAAGGCAACACTGGAAGCACTGGTCAAATGCGGTGCATTCGACAGTATTCATGGCAGGGATAATCGCGCAGGTATGGTTGCTGCGATCGACGCGGCGATGCAAGCCGGCTCTCGGATCGCAGCCGACCGTGACGCAGGGCAGATGAGCTTTTTCGACGCATTCGCTGATAAGAAGCATCCTGCGGCATCATCCGCCGCAACTGCAACGGTTTCGCTTCCGAAGATTGCTGCATGGTCGAACAATGAGTTGCTCGCTTACGAAAAGAGCGCTCTGGGTTTCTACATTTCGAGCCACCCGCTTGATATGTATGACGATACGATCCAGCGTTTTTCCAGTGCCGCGGTTGCAGACGTCAAGCGTCTGAGTGCAAACGTACCGGTGATCCTTGGCGGCATGTTGACGCGCGTGCGAGTCACGATAACGAAAAAAGGCAAAAGTACCGGTCAGAAAATGGCGGTGATCACCATCGAAGACAAGTCGGGTGCGATGGAATGTGTGATTTTCTCTGAAGCCTATGCGATCGCTTCGCCATGGATCGAATCCGACAGGATGGTTTTTCTCAAAGGCAGGGTGGATCGCCGACGTGAGGAGCCTGGCATGCTGGTGGACCAAGTGTTGCCGATCGAACAGGCCGCGAATCTTGCTCAAGGTGTGAGCATCGTGCTGCAAGGCGGCTCGGCAGTCGAGGGTAAGCCCGCCTTCCCCTATAACGGTGAATTATCCAACCTCAAGACGCTCCTCCAGCAGGCGAGCCTGCAACGCGGAGGAACGATGGTGCCTGTGTATCTGGACGTTCATCAGAACGGCACGGTTGCGCGGCTTCGTCTCAACAATCTTCGTATCGGCGTCACCGCTGACCTACCGCAGCGCATCAGTGCCGTACTGCATACCCCGGGTTGTTGTGAGTTCATCGGCCCCGCGAAAATCATTAAGGGAGCCGCGTCAGCCGTGCTGCATGACGACAGTGCTCCCGTCAATCGCCTGATCAAGGCTCCCGCTGCGGAAGAAGAGTTCTGCGCGAGTATTGACCGTTACTGAGCGGCGGCTGCGGCCAGATTTTCTAAAGCAAAATTATTTCTCGTCCCGCACTTCGACGATTGTTTTGCGGTCCGGGCCGTAAACGTAAATTTTTCCGGGGACCTCGTTGCGACAGGCTTTATGTGATCCATCGCAATAGGGCAGGTTCTGTGAGAGGCCGCACTGACAAATCCAGACGCTTTTTTCCTGCGGTTTGATTTCGAATGGACCCGTTGCGGTATGCAGTACAAGTCGTGGCATGGTGATCTCCTTGCATCAATCTTAGGTCAACTCGGAAGCATAGCCCGCCAACGTATCCTCAAACGACGAGAATTTTATTTTGAAGTGTTCCTGCGCCTTTTCGATCCCGCATATGGAATCTTCCTGGCTCATGATGACTTGATCTCGATTGAAAGGTACACCCGGCAATCCCGCAATAAGGCTGGCGTACCATGCGGGGACCGCGATGATCCGCTTGTTGCGGGATGACGGCAAATGGTTTCGCACGATTGTGTAAAGCTGCGGCCAGGTGAGCACATCCGGGCCGCCCAGAGGATAGGTCTCGCCGCCCGCTAGTGGATTATCCACTGCGTCGGAAAAGCAGGCCGCTACGTCCTCGACATAGATCGGTTGCAGCCGCCCCGCGCCATTTTTGCCAAAGACTCCGGCACCGAAGTAAGGGACGAATGGTGGAAATCGTTTCGTCCAAAAATCCTTCACCATCCTCATAAATTCGCCATCTGGCCCATGAATGATTGATGGTCGAAAGATCGTCCAGCAAAGGCCGCTGTTGCGCACGGCTTCTTCCGCTTGCCATTTTGTGCAGTGATAAGTGCTCACCGCAGCCGGTCGACTGCCCAGTGCCGACATCTGAATCCACCGCGTGATACCTGCGCGTTTCGTCGCCGCGAGCAGTCGTTGTGTAGCCTCGACATGAATGCGCTGAAAAGTCTGTCCCGCAGAGGGCTTCTCCATGATGATGCCGACCAAGTGAACAACCGCATCGCAACCGTGCAGGAGTTCTTCCATCGCATGATCGTCAAAAAGATCACCGGCCACCGGTTTGAGGTTGGTGTCCTTTGTGGTGAATTTTTGCGGATCGCGCACCAAGGCATGAATTCGGTAACCACGAGAGAGCAGCCGCGAAACAACATGGCGGCCGACAAATCCAGTGGCACCCGTCAATGCGATCTGTTTCGCTTCAGCCATGATTTTTCTTTGCGAACACCCGAAGGAGAAAAAGAAAGCATTCCAGCAGGAACAACAATCAGCGGCACAGCCCCGATAGCCGTCATAAACGGCCGCATTGACTCAGTATGTCCGCCCAAACGTACAAGGATTTCGTGTATCTTCGGAGAGGTAAGCACGGTTGGTTATAGTACGATCCCCCGCCGGAGTATTCCATTTTGCGTAAGAGTCGTCGTCCGTTAGTGATCGCGTCACGTCGGAGTATGCTGGCGCGAGCCCAGGCCGAGTCCATCGGTCAGGTGTTGAAGCGTCTCCATCCCGCCGTCGAGATTTCCTATCTCTGGATTGAATCGGAAGGTGATCGCCTCGCCGATGCCGCATTGGCGGAGTCCGGAGGCAAAGGTCTTTTCGCCAGTGCACTTGAGAAAGAGGTGCTTACCGGCCGTGCTGATCTGGCGGTCCATAGCCTCAAGGATTTGCCCGCCCAGTCGCCCCGTGGCGGAAAAACCTCCGGCCTTGCGATAGCCGCCATCCCACCCCGCGCCGATGTGCGGGATTGCCTTATCTCTCACGGCGGTGCTGCGCGGATTGAAGACCTTCCTCCCAATGCGGTACTCGGAACCGCCAGTCCGCGACGTGCTGCTCAGGCTCAGCGCGTTCGCCCCGATCTTCAGGTCAAACTCATTCGTGGCAATGTGGACACGCGAATCAAGAAAGTGCTCGACGAACGCGAATACGACGCTACGCTGTTGGCCGTTGCCGGCTTGCAGCGTTGCGGGCTTGCGGAGCACGCGAAACATCCTTTATCTGTTGAATTGATGCTTCCCGCTGCCTGTCAGGGAGCCTTGGCACTTCAATGCCGTGCGGACGACCATGTAACGCTCCTGCGCTGCCTGCCGCTTAACCATGCCGAGACCGCGACAGCCGTTCACGTTGAACGTGGAGTCGTTGCGGCTTTGCATGGTGACTGTCACTCTCCGATCGCGGCTCTGGCGACGGCAACCTCCACCGGTGTGCGTGTCAAGGTTCGTGTCCTCAGCCCGGACGGCAAACAGATGCTCGAATCAACTGACGAGTCCCCGCTCAAAGCTATGGGCAAAATGATCAAGCGAGTGACTCAGGATCTGAAAAATCAGGGGTCGGATTTGATCCTGCGTGGCTTCGCGATACCCCAAGCGAAGTAAAATCGGATCTGGCCAAATCATCATCCGGTCGTGCTATTCGGCATGGCGAAATGACGACGCATCTCTTGTTCGTATCACGAACCAAACATTCCCAGTGTCACGCGGAGAAAACCGGGGACATGGGAAAGGGGATTGCGCCTTTCCGCCTTGTGCGCGGTATAGTGGCACGTTTCCTCCAAACAGGTCCACAGCTATACATGGCGCGTAAACCATTCATCGGCGGCAACTGGAAAATGAACCTCACACGTGAGGAGTCAAACGCGCTGGCACGCGCTGTCGCGTCGCAGGCTCCAGCAGGTGTTGACACTGCGATATTTCCCGCCTTCCCCTATCTTGCGGGCGTCGGTGACACTCTCCGATCCGCCAATCCAAATCAAGTAAAACTAGGAGCGCAGGATTTTTATTTTCAGCCGAATGGAGCGTTCACCGGCGAAGTCAGCATCGCCATGCTCAAGGACCTGGGTGTACAGGTGGTTCTGGTAGGGCACAGTGAGCGACGGCATGTGTTAGGTGAGAGCGATGAGTTGATTAACCGTAAAGTCCGCGCTGCACTCGATGCGGGCCTGGAAGTCATTCTTTGTGTCGGGGAAAAGCTCGAACAGCGCGAAGCAGGACAGACCCATGATGTCAATCGAGGACAGGTGCTTTTGGGTCTGGCTGGGGTGAAACGTGAGCAACTCAGCCGGGTGACAATCGCTTACGAGCCGGTATGGGCG
>JADZCR010000018.1 GCA_020851465.1 Phycisphaeraceae bacterium
ATGTCGGCTCATCACATCCTGGGGCTGAAGGCGGTCCCAAGGGTTGGGCTGTTCGCCCATTAAAGTGGTACGCGAGCTGGGTTCAGACCGGCGTGAGCCAGGTCGGTCCCTATCTGCTGTGGGCGTAGCAAACTTGAGAGGATTCTTCCCTAGTACGAGAGGATTAGGAAGGACACACCCCTGGTGCGCCGGTTGGGTCGCTAGACCCACACGCCGGGTAGCTAAGTGTGGCAGGGATAAACGCTGAAAGCATATAAGCGTGAAGCCCCCCTCAAGATCAGGTTTGCATGCGTCGCAAGACGTGAGAGACCCCCGGTAGACCACCGGGTTGATAGGCGGGAGGTGTAAAGGCAGAAATGCCCTCAGCTGACCCGTACTAACGGTCAATCGCTTGATCATTCCGACCATCGACCGATGTCCCTTCATGACGGCCTCAAACCCGACATGAACCATCGTCGAAATCATCCGGTCCCATGATGATCTCCCCCGGCGTTAACGAGCCGGATCAGGATCAATCATCAACCACCACGATCACCCTGCAAGCGGTCGTGGTCGGGATCGGCCTTGATTCAATATTTTCCCTCCAATCGTCACCTCTACTCTCACCACCGATCAGGTAGTGTCCGTAGCAGGTAACACGACGGGAATATTCATGGTCTCTATGTTCCAGCTCCTACGCTCTCTATCAAAACCTCAATGTACACAAGCAACACGATCACCCTTTCCCATCAAGGCAATGGGTGATCGACAACGGAACCTCAATACCGGCAAATGCCGCGTGTGAGATTCCCAAGTACCTTGGCTATTACTTGACAAATTCCTCAGCCCCCGGGGAGACCCGGAGGCTGGGTTTGTCGGTGACCATAGCGGCGGGGATACACCTGATCCCATTCCGAACTCAGCAGTTAAGCCCGCCGCGCCGATGATAGTGCACCAGCGCGAAAGTAGGTCATCGCCGACTTTATGAACCCCGACGGGAAAACCCGCCGGGGTTCTTTTTTTGCGCGAAGTCACTTCAATGCTTGGCCGCTTCGACACTCAACACCATTTCAAGAAAAAAACGCGACCGCTCACTGCGACCGCTGGCCGCGGTATGCGAACGACATTTCCGCAACGGAATAATTCAGAGGTTAAAAATTCAGATAGGTTCAATGCGCGTCGGATCGACGCCGTTGCGTGGCAAAAAAATCGACATCAATAAAACGGAGAGGGTGGGATTCGAACCCACGATGAGCCGAAGCCCATACTAGTTTTCGAGACTAGCTCCTTCAGCCGCTCGGACACCTCTCCAAAGGTGATTGCCGGGCGAACCGGCGAACGTCAAATCTTCGCTGATTTCACCGCGGAGTCAACTGCGCAGCTTGCGACTCATTTCCTCCCTCGCTGCGCACTCGCACGCTTTGCTTTCTCAACCCGTCGGCTGCGCCGCGAAGATTGTTCCCGGATGCGTGTGAGTCGCGCTGCTTCATCCCGACACGTCTTCAGCAGCAGGTCATACGAGCCGCGGTCGAATGGTGTTTGCCACACCTGATACAAATTCAACTTGTAAAACTCAGGCGGTGCGATGTAGCCCATCTCCGCGCCGGTCACGTTCATCACCACCACCGCGAAATCAGGAAACGCTGCGCGTAACTGGATCTGAAATTGTGAATAGGCTTCGTTGCAGTGCGCGATGATGAGTGTCTGTCCGATGCGGTAAATCCAGGCTGACTGCGCTTTGGTTTTGCTCTTACCTAGTGATTTGACGATCTGGAGTTTGCGAAAAAGCCGTTCCTTCATCGCGCGGTCTTTTGTTTGTGCGATTTGCTGTTCAAGCAAAGCGGGCGCGGGCATTTTCTTGAGCGGGAACGGGATCAAAACATGCCGCCCCTCGATGATGCGTGAAGGCTCAAACGCCTCCGGCCACCACACCGCCAGCGGCGCACCGGATTCGGTGACGCCTCGATAGGAGAGTCTCTGGCAGGGGGGGAGCATGGACTCGAGCGCCGAAAGAGCCGCGAACCCCAGACGCCTGCCATGACCGTCCGCCACTCGTGTGTCGCCTACGTACTGATGTGCCGGTGCCAGCTCGCCCGACGCGCCCTGGAGGAAAAGACACGGCGCGCCCCCGGTATGACTTTCCACAACATCACGCATCGCGCCGATGTAGTCGGTCGAAATCAGAGTGTTTAACCAGGCGAGCGTGGTTGGGTGGCAGGCATAGTTCACCACTGTCGCGAGCACGGAATCATCAGCATCGCGCGTGATGCGGCCGATCATTACGGTGTCATCCGCCTTGATATCGGGATTAAATCCGCAGACAACGCGACGCTTGGATTTATCCGGATCAGGCAGATCGCGGTTGGTCGCCAGATCACAGCGGCCGGTCGCCCACGTAAACGTCGCGGGTACCGTGGTCGCCAGGGCTTCTTCCGCTGCATTCGCCAGGGCCTCACCGAGCCGGGTGAGATAGGGGGCGATCATCTGACCGCCCGGCATCGAGGCGCGGCTGGACGCAGCCCACGGCGAGGCGTGGGTGTGCGAACAATTCACCATGATCTGCGCCCGTGTCAGGCCGAGGCGACGGTAGATCGGCTCCATCAGGCATTCTTCATCAGCACTTTCACCCAGATCACCCAGCAGCGCAAGGTCAGCACTGATGAGCAGGATCGGCGATGAATATTTATCAGCACGGATCGCCAGCGCGGTGACGCAGAGCGGTCGATGAGTGCCGCGGGAAACATCGTGCTTTGCCGCACCCCACATCCGGGCGTAGATGCCCGGAGGCGGAGTGATGTCGCGCCGCGCGACTCCGACGAATGCGCCGGCTGCCGGAGGAGTGTGATGCAGAGGAGCGGATTTATTTTTTGCCATGTGTGGTGCTCAGAAGGTTAGAAAGGAATGTACACGGATTAGCGAAGTTTTGACACTGCGCCAATCCTCGCGACAGTACCCGTGTGGCGAAGACCTGCATCATTATGAATCCGGTCGCAGCAAGAGGGCGGGGCGGCACGCTTTCAGGCGAATTGCTCGATGCCGCTGCCGATGGAGTGCTCATTCCGACTGAGTATCCGGGACATGCTCAGGAGATCGCCCAGCGAGCAGCGCAGGAAGGATGCGACACTCTGGTAGCCGTCGGCGGCGACGGTACGGTGCATCAGGTGGTCAACGGCCTGATGTCTGTCCCTTCGTCGCAGCGTCCGGCTTTGGGGATCATCCCGCTGGGCGCAGGAAACGATTTCGCTTTCGCGTGCGGCATCCGGGGTGATACCGTCGAAGCACGCCGACGCGCCATCCGTGGTACGACCAAACCGATCGATGCTGTACGCATCACCGATGATCGAGGCCGTGAGCGTTGGTTTGTTAATTCCGCCGGTCTTTTTTTTGACGCCTCCGTCAACCGTCGCAGCCATCGCCTTCGCAGCTTTCCCGGAGTCACACGATATTTCGTTGCGCTGGTTCAGTCGTTCTTTTTCGACTTCCAAAGCCCGAAAGTAGCCATGACCATCGATGGCCGTGTACGCGAAGAACAGGTACTGCTCCTGACGCTTGCCAACGGCCCCCGTGAGGGCGGCGCGTTTTACTGCACGCCTGCGGCGAAAGTCGATGATGGGCAGCTCGACTATTTGCTGGTGAGAAAAACCGGCCGGCTGTCTGCGCTCCGACTGCTCCCCCGTGTAATGCGTGCGGGGCCCACCCAGGACGACCGTGTGAGCATCGGACAGTTTTTGCGCATGGAACTAAAGTGTGACGGGTCGATTCCCATTCATCTCGATGGAGAGGTTTGGGTACGCGCCGAGGATGAGGTCAAATCGGTAAGTGTGCAGATCGAGCCGGGGGCGCTGCGCGTGCGCTCATGATCGAGCGGGTTGCCCTGATGGACATTACAGCCGATTTATCGGAGTCGCAGCTTTGCAGAGGCGGCGTATCAGCCTGCGATCAGGTCGTCGGTTCCAGTTCGTCGATCAGGCTTGAGTAGCGCAGTTGCTGCGTGATGCGGTTGCCTTCGCCAACGAGGACGACACGAGCCTCGTGCTCGTCGATCTCGCGTTCGTTGAGCAGGCCGTAACAGACGATGATGACCTTGTGGCCGGGTGCGACCAGTCTCGCCGCTGCTCCGTTGATGCCGATGATCCCGGAGCCAGCCTCGCCCCGGATGACATAGGTCTCGAATCTCATGCCGTTGTCGATGTCGAGGACGTGGACCGCTTCGTTGGGGCGGATGTCCGTAGCGCGCAGCAATTCAGCATCGATCGTGATGGATCCGACGTAGTCGGGATCACACTGCGTGATCGTGGCTCGATGGATTTTGCCGCGCAATAACTGACGGAGCATGGCTTACCTCGGTTGGAAGTATTATTCTAGCGTGATTTCCCGGGGTCGGCGGGAGCAAAGCAGAATGTTTTTTCTACACTGCCCGTTGAAACGGAGGCGTCCATGAACCCCGCGGTTGAAGTCGAGGAAGACGTTTACGCCTATGAAAACGCCAATAACGGGGCCACGCCGCAATGGTGTTTCGGCAGCCCAGCCTGCGTGCGTCATCACGACAAAGTGCTGGCAACGGGTCTGGAAACCATCCCTGATATCAAGCCCTTGAGCAATACACGCTGGACGCTTCTGAGCCGGGCTGATAACGCCGGCTGGCGGACCGTGTATCGGGACACCGAGCGCACGCGCGAGCCATGCCCGATGGGGCGGTTCAACGACGGGCGCATCTTCGTGACCACCAATGCGGCACTCACGCCGCCGGGTGAATACTCCGGCACTGCCCGTCCGGAGCTGTACGAGTTTGACGTGAATCGGCCTGACGCCGCACCGAAACGGCAACTGCCGGTATGGGATGAAAAGGTGGATTTCTACGATCACTCCTACCGCAGCTTTGCCGCGGACTCCGCCAACAGTGAATTCGTCTGGTTCAACAACATCGGCTACGACCTGGCTCATTGGGCGTTTCGTGATCGCAACGGGAATTGGATCGCCAACGGTAAGATTCGCTGGCCGCGCACGGACGAATACGGCCCCGGTAATCTCAACGGCGTCCCCACGCCTGATCAACCGCTGCGCGTGTGCTACCCGTGCGTAACTCTGAACAACCGCGCGGTTCACTTCTTCGGAGTCAGCGACATCAGCGAGCCGAACAAAGACTACAACGCCCTCAAGACCAGCATCACCGGCACCAAGTGGGATTACATTTTCTGCCGCATGTATTACACCTGCACCCCTGACATCACAAAGCAGCCCTTCGGCGCATGGGTTGAGGTCAGCAGTCGCGAAGCAATGCGTGGCTCGATGCGCTCCTGCGATTTATGGTTAGACCCCGACGGAGTTTTGCACCTGCTGTGGCTGGAAACCAATCTCGATCTGCGCCTGCGGGACAAGTATTTCCCCGGCGAGAAACTCACTGTCTCACTCAAATACGCTCGGATGCGTGAGGGCAAAGAAATCTGCCGCACCTCACTGATCGAGTCGCGGGAGGGCGGGCCGGCTGAAAAGCCGGAGTGGGGGCGATTCCACGTTACCCCGTCGGGCCGACTTCTGGTGGTGGCCACGGTCACGGGACATGACGCAGCCAATCGCAGGGTGTGTGAAAATCGGGTGCTGGAAATCCAGGCGGACGGCTCACCAGGCCGGGCATCCAAGCTGACGCTCGAACATCCGTTCAAGGAGCTGTTTTTCACCGCTACACCGCGAGGCGGCTCGGCACCTTCCGCAGTGCTCGATTTGTTCGGCGAGTGCCACGATCGGCCCAAAGTGATCCGCTATGCACGGGTGCGCGTGGAATAGTGACCGGCGGGCGGTTGCTCATCCGCCTTCACAGATGGGGAGTACGCGGATTCGTTCCAGCAGCGGCAGCAGTCCTTCCTCGATCACCTGATCCCAGCCCATCTGGGCTACCAGTGCCTGCCCCGATTTCACCAGCGCTTCGCGCGCCTGATCGTTCCAGGGCAGTCGCTTCATCAATTCATCGGCGATATCGACGGCGACGACTCGCTCGATGCGGTCACGCTCCTGGCGCGTCATGTTGAGCAACTCGCCGATTCCGCGCGGGCGGTCCAGCCGGGTGAAGTCGGCGGTGATGACATTCGGCGTGCCTTTGCCGCCGGTCACGTGGTTGATGAACCCGTAGCAGCCGCAAACGTTGGAGATGATGCAGACGGCACCGCTGCCCAGTGGTTCGAGCGGACTGATGCCGAAAGGCTCGTATGTCGCCATCCCGAATTCGGCATCGGTGGCGCGGCGGAAGTCGGCGAAATCCATCTCCGGCGGCAGGCGCTTACCGATCCGCGAGGCCGACCAGCCGAACTGATTGACCAGTACGACCTGCACGGCACGATGGCCTGCGTTGAAGGCTTCGATTTCCTTATCAAGCTCCTCCTCCGGCCCAACCAGGTCGGGATAACCGGAGCGATGAAGCCGCGGCCACCCGTAGTTGGCTTCCATCGCTGCGATGTCCTGCGCCCGCCGCACTCCGCCGCCGCTGCTGAGCAGGTAAAGCACCGCAGTCTTGCCGGCTTGGCTCAGCCTCTCATCGAGCGCGTGACAAACCGTCAGATCACGCCATAACCCTTTGCTGATCACCGGCCGGGTCACGTGCGTCAGCAGCACGTCGGGTTCATATCCCAGCAAAGCCTTGGAGTAGGTGACAAGCATCGCGCGGCTTTTAAGCTTGGCTTTCAGATCGACCTTCATGGCCGGGATGCCGTTGTAAACCAGGTCCACCGGCTGGTCGTTGAACCGCGAGCTGAGAAACTTGATTTCGTCGCGTGTCCGATCTCCGACCGCAATGATGCCGTCACAGAGGTATGAGCGGCTGACCAGCGCGTGTCGGAAAAGGTGGTCGAGACTGCCGAAGACATCCTGAATGTGTTTCCCCTGGGCGCGGGCCTGGTCGAGCACGTTGTAAAACATCGTGTCGTGGCCGGGATGGTCCTCGACCACACGGCGGGCGCTGGCGCATTCGTGGGCGTGAAACACAGTGCGGAAGTGGCGCTGGCCCTCCAGCGCGACGAGGAATGCCGTCGGCAATCCCATGAACTCATGCGAAAAGAGGATGCAGGGCAGCTCGGACTCCTGGAGAATCGCCCGCAGCGCATAAAACGCCGGCTGCGCCAGTCGCGCGTACTCCTCGTAGTCCCACATGGACTCGTAGCGCGACGAATCGAGGCCGAGCTTTTCCCACATCATTCCCTTGAACAGGTTGACGCGATCCTTGTTGATGCCGAAGACATCGATGAGGATCACCTCCGCCTCGCCGCGGCGTCCTTCACCGGGCGGGTTGTATTGCCGCTTGCCGTACACGATCCTGACGTTGAACGCCCATTCGATCGGCTGAAATTTGCTGGAGTATCCGTCGCGGTCGATGTTGTCGATCGAGCTGTAAAGCACCTTGCCGTGCTCACCGAGCCGGGCTTCGGGATCGACGGCGATGTGTGTGGCGGTCGGGCCGACGAGGATGGATCGCCCGACGTGCCGCTGGTACACGGGGCTGATCATCAACCCTTCGAGAACGGTGCCGATCCCGCCGATCTGCTCGACCGCCTCATGGGTGACGTGAGCGATGGTGAACGGTCGATCTGCGGCCCCCTCTGATCGATGAGATTGTCGCTTGGCCATCCTTGAGCCTCGGCACGGTCGCCATCGTGAGGGCGATCGCCTGTTGCAATTATCCCGGCGGCAGATGCCGCGGATCGACGCCGGAGTCCTTCGACCCCTTGCCTTTGGTCTTAATCGATCGCTGCGCCCGCGCCGGCTTGGCGCCGCTGGTTCCCGCGCCGCGAGGCATGGCGATCACACCCGTCCGCGCCAGCTCCGCAATGCCGTACGGCTGGATCAACTCGATGAAGGCTTCGACTTTTTCTTCCGTACCCGAAAGCTCGATCATCACCCGATCCACGCCTACGTCCACGACTTTGGCTCGGAACAGGTTTGCTAATTCAATAATTTCACTGCGCCGCGAGCGCCCGGATTCACCCGTGCCCGCGGTGAGCACCTGCACGAGCATCAGATCGCGCTCGACATACGCAGCGTCGTGATAATCCACGACCTTGACCACGGGTACGAGTTTCTGGAGCTGCTTACGGACCTGTTCGAGTACCGCGTCATCACCGCCGACGACAATCGTCATCCGTGATAACTCCGGATTTTCCGTCCGTCCGACCACGAGGCTGTCGATGTTGAAGCCTCGCGCGGCGAACATATCGGCCACCTGTGCGAGCACGCCGGGCTCGTTAGTGACCAGGGCGGCAATGACGTGGCGCATCACTGGGGAGGACGATTCACTCATAGACTAAGTATCATATGTCAGGAATGAGTGAAGTCACAAAGACGCACCCGCCAGCGTGAGCTTTTTATTAACCAGCCAACCTCAGAGTAGTAACCCATGACATTTTCATTCCGTGACGAATGGATCAACCAGTACCTCCGCGAGGGCTACTTGATTTTCCGACAGATTCTTCCCGTTACGCTCCTGCGCGATCTGCGACGTGAATGCGACAAGGCCCGCGCACTGGCGCATGAAGTCTCCGGCCCGCAAGCTCAGCGGATTCAACCCGTGGATCGCTATGCCGACAAACTCGACCTCAAGCCGTTCAAGGAATACTGCGAGCTGCCTGTGCTGCGGGATGCCGTAACGAGGCTGCTTGGACCGACCAGCCACGGCCAGACGCACATCATGGGAATCCTTGTGGAACCCAAGGATCGGCCGTGGTCCATCGGATGGCACCGCGACGGTCTGGTGGAAGTGCCGCTTGAAGCCCAGGATGATCTGCTGCGCGCCAAGCTGTGGGAGATATGGTATGACCTGACGCGCTTCAACCAGGTCAATTGTGCGATCTATGCCGACTCCTGCACTTGGTTTGTCCCCGGCAGCCACCTTCGTCAATACGACCTGCCCGGCGAGGTGGCATCAACCGGGGCCGGAACGCTCGAAGCCCTGACCAATAATCTTTCCAACGTCGAAGCTGAACGGATCAATTTCGAGCATTGTGAGTCGTTCCCCGGAGCGGTGCAGATCCGTCTGCAACCGGGTGATTTCATGGTGTATCGCAATCTGGCCTGGCATACCGGCAACTATGTGCCGTCGCAGCCGCGCGCTACGCTGCACGACCTGGTGATCTCACTTCAACCGTCAAACTGGAGCGGCTGGAACGAAGCCAAGCTCGCAGCCATCGAGCGGATGGGAAAGCGAAAGGCGGAAGCCGCGTCGCGCAGCGGCACGAGGAGTCCGCAGTCGGTGAGCTGATCCATTAATGGCCCCGGCGGGGATCGAACCCGCACGGCCCTTGCGGGCCAGGGGATTTTAAGTCCCCAGCGTCTGCCAATTCCGCCACGGGGCCGTGGTGAAACATCAGGTCGGCATTGTAATGATGAAAATGATCCGGCTGTGGGGTAGTCGCCGCATTGTCGCCGCCCGCTCCGCTTGACGAGTCAGGCCGACATCCGCCGCCCTGTTCCGCCCTTGTTCCGCGGGCTTGTGCTTTATGATCGCTTGACGACGATCCGAACCATCCGCGCACCCTGTACCGGGTGGCTGTTCCAGTTTTCGCGGAATTGCTGCACGTCGTAGGTCACCAGCAGCACATCGTCCTCCGTCTCGTTGAGCGACAGATACTCCCACGAATTGCTGTCACGCACGTTGGTGTCCTCCTGCACGCGCAGTTGTTGATTAGGCGGGACACCCATCATCGTCTGATAGGCCGTTTCCAGCTCATGCAGGTCGATCCTGCCTTGCCATTGACGGCCGGTGCCGGTGGGGTCGCACATCACAAACTTTCCGCAATGTCCATAGTGCTCAGCCACGTAGTCCACCTTCGCCATTTGCTCGAGGGAAGTGAACGTGCTCTTGGGCCTGCCGAAAGAGCAGACCAATCCGCCGCGCCGGAGCTTTCGGATGATCGGCCAGACGCCGGTGAGATATTCGCCGCTGTCGATGAGCCGAATGGGTTCGGGGGCTGTCCAGGTTTTGCCCATATCCGCCGAGCGAGTCTGAAGCATGGCGGCGCCGGTGCGTGCGATGACGTACAACTCGCCGCTGTCGAGCCGGGTGATCGACGCCTCATCGCCTCCTTCGGGGGTGTGGTCGGCGGCGAGTACCTCTGCCTTGCGATACCAGGTCTGCCCCGCATCGTGCGTTTCGTACAGCCAAACGCGGCTTTTTTTACTGTTGGCCGGCTGCCCATACCCCACAGCCATCCAATGTGTCGGTTTATCCAACTCGACAGTGGAGGTTATGTGGATGCGGCCGATCATGACGTTATCGAGCGATACGTCGCGGTTGTGGTTGCTGTGGTTGATGATTTCGTACCACGGGGCCTGCGGTTGACCGAAGGTCCGCATGGCGCGGAGAGTCATGGTGTCGGTTCCGGGCGCGTGGATGCGGACGAATTGATGGCGGAAATTCCGTCCATCCTCGGAGGTGCCGACATTCGCCACGAACCAGTCCGGCTCATTGGAGTCCTGCCAAACGTAGCTGTCGATTTCGTAGTAGCGACCGTCGGAGAAGGAATCCGACCACTCGACGCGGGGGCAGAGGTTTGGTGCATCATGCCACGTCTTGCCGCCGTCGTAGGAGTGATAGGACGTGTTCGGGGTGAAGTTATTGTCCGGGCCGATTCCGATGCTCATGCGCAGCGTGCCGCCGGGGAGCACAGCCACGTGCGGGATGTAGCGGCGATCCGCGCGCTCAGCAAGGATGGTGACGGGTTGTGAAGGGATGAGTTTCATCAGTTGGATTCCGGTTGCGTTTCCTGGCTGCGGATGGAGTTGCGATCAGACATCATGGGTGTGTCAGTGACATCCTGACGCCCGACGATGCTGCGTGCTGCTCCGGGAAGCAGAAGGTACAACAAACTTCACGGAGTGTCCTGTTGCTCGGGGGATTGATCTTCGGGAATTAAGAGCGGGCCGGGTGCCGCTTCTTCGTTGCGTTCGAGTGCCTGCGCCAAGGCGGCCTCCTGCGCAGCGTCGATCGCGGTTGCGAGTTTGTCCAGAAATACCCGTATTTTCTTTTGCGACAAAAGGCAGGCGAAATCGCGGTTGATCCCTGCGCGACGGATGCGGATATGTGTCTTGCCCCGCATGAGGACAGCAGCCGCGCAGAGGATCGCCAGGGCGAGAAACCCGGCACCCGTGGCGGATACCCCCGGTGCGTTTTCCGACCTGCCGATCATGATGAGAATCACAGCGACGATCAGGGGCGCCAGCGAGGTGAAGATCGCCGCAAGCCAGGCGACCGATTTCCATACGACGATGCTCTCGACTCGATCAAGACGGATGCGGCGAACGCGGTCGCGCGTGCCTTCACGTTGAAGGATCACCAGCGACTCAGGCTCAATGAGCAGCGATCGTTTCTTCGACAGGCTGTTGATGGTCAGGTCCGCGGGCATACGTTCCTTAGGAATTGTTGATGACGATGGCGACGATGATGGCGAGCACTCCGAATGCAGCCATCGCGCCGAAACCAAACGCGACGATTCCCAGCCAAGCCATGCGACCGGGGCCGACCAGTCTGGCGTAAAGAGGATTTTCGCGGCGCAATTTTCTCGTTGTAAAAAATCGAAGGATCATTAACGGGATAAAGATCACACCCAGAAACGAGACCAGCAGGGTGAACAGAGCCAGGGTGACGATCTCCGTGTCCGGTCGCGGCAGATAGTGCGTGTATGACTTAGTCAGAATCGATTTTCCCGCGCCTTCAAGGTACTGCACGCTGTAACTTTTACCGTCCAGGGCGACATGGCAGAGCGAGCAGATGTAGTCGCCCGTTCCGGCGCAGACCGCTACCGCGCGGTTGGCGGGATGATGGGCGCAGGCGGCATCCTCCGGGCCGGCAGGGGTTGGATGTTCGACCAGCAGGGGCAGCGGTCGGAACAGCAGGACCCGCGTTTTCAGATCGCAATGAGGGCAACGCATCTCTTCACCGGAACGCGCATCCATGCCGATCCCGCAGCGCGGACAGATGATGTCGTTGATCTCAAGCCGTGTGATCATGGGGTCGCAAACTTACGTTAGATGGAGAATGACTTTCGTACCCGCGAGTTGATCGTGGATCGACCTCTGCTGTCGGTCCGCCAGCGTGACAATGCAATCAGCGAAATAGAAAAGCGAGCCTAACCCGGTGAGCGTGACACCGATCATCTCATAGTCGATCAGAGTAACGGTAAGGATCGGGCCGATGACCTGCGGCCCGTAGAAGATCAACGACCGCTTGATTGACGTCCGCATGGAGATGGGCGAGCCGTTGAGCATGACCACCTTGATACCCGTAGCCCGTTTTCCCAAGGTCTGACCGTACTTGGCGTGCAGCACAACCGTGTAGAGAAAACACACAGCAATCCCGAAGATGGAAATGGCGGTCTGCATCAAGCCGGCATCCGTAGCGGTGCTCATCTGCGCACTGACGACCAGGCCAAGTATCCAGATGGGTATGAAGATAAGCAGATTGTCGATGAACAAGGCCCCGAACCGTTTGCCGAAAGTTGGCTTGAGCGATTCGCCGGGGAGCGGATCGCCGGCGAGCAGGCGTTCGAGCAGTTCCTGCTTTCCTTCCGCCGAGACGCGCAGGCCGCGCAGGATGATGGTCTGGTCCTCCGGCAGCCATTCGCCGGTCAGTTGGCATTGCATCTGACCGGGTGCCGGGGCGGTGGTTTCAGCCATGAATCACCTCTTATCGGAAATCATACGAAACTCGCGCCTCATTCACAGGCTTGATTCAGGACGTGAACGTCATGCTCTGCACCACAAGTCCCAGATTCATCACCGTCTGTTCATCGCTGAGGTAATCCATGTCTTCCGGCAGGGCGTACCGTTGACGAAACAGCTTGGCAGCAATCGCAAACAAGTCCTCGCGCACCGCGGGGTCAAGCTCATCACGCCGCATCATGAGGTCAAAGATCAGATCACGCTCATCGCGCGTCACCCGTGAGAGGATGCGATTGCGGATGGCGGTATCCGTCTGGAACGTATTCACCCGGCTTTGCTGACGGAGCAGAGCTGAGGGCAGGCTGAGCTTGGAATCGCGGATCACAATGGTATCCGCCGCCAGATCGCCGAGGCGTCGATGCAGCGGATCGATGAACGCGACCGCAGCACCGATGAACGCGATGAAGATGATCGTGTTGTCGATCCATCGGACCACGTTGCGGATGACGACCTCCGCGAAGCGCAGCCTTGTGCCGCGGGTGGAGATCACCCGCAGGTTCATGATTCGCTTGCCGGGAGATTGGCCGCCCCAGCGCAGCTCGAAGAAGGCGTAATAGCCAAAGTCGATGGCCAGCAGCCCGACAAAGGCGATCGCTGCCACCCATGAAGCCATCGAGAGGCTTGAGGCCATCCCCAGAAACCCCGCCAGCCATCCGGTTAACAGAACCACTGCCGCATACAAAATCAGGATGAAAAGCTGATCGACAAACCACGCCATCACGCGGCTGGCCAGACCGCCGATCTCGTAACGAAAATAAACCTGCTCAGGCGTGATGATGCGATGGTAGGGCACGCTGCCATTCTAATGGCGGCTGCGTTTTCCGGTTCAGCGGGTTGATCTGGTTGCGTCAAAAGCCGCAGTTAGGATCACGACACGGAAACCGGCTCATCCTTTACAATTCACGCCATGGACTTCAATGAGTTCCTCCTCCAGCGGCAACCGCGGTGGAAACAGCTCAGCCAACTGCTTGATCGCGTGGATCAGGTCGGTCTGGCGGGACTCGCAGCGCACGAGGTCGATGAGCTTTTTTCGCTCTATCGACTGGTATCGAGCGATCTGAATCTCGTGCAGACACGCACGGGAAACCCCACGCTGCTCGAATATCTGGAAACGCTCGTCGGCCGTGCTTACGCACGTCTGGCGGTGCCGCGTCAGTCGAGCTTCTTCCGCTCCTGGTGGACCATCCTCCGGCACTACTTCCCCGCGGAATTGCGTCGGCAGAAACGACTGCTGGCGATCAGCTTCGCGGTGATGGCGGCCGGCATTCTCTTTGGGGCGACGGCCACCCTCGTTTCCCCTCGAAACGCGGAGCTGTTCCTCGGCGCAGAGCATCTGGCTGAAAGCCCCAGTCAGCGCGTCGCCCGACTCGAGGAAAATGAGCGCACCGGAAAAACTCAGATCAGCAGCACCGGCGAAAATGCCTTCTTCTCCAGCTTTTTATTCACCCACAACATCCGCGTGACCATTCTGGGATTTGCGCTGGGATTTACCTTTGGCGTCGGCACGGTCGTTGTGCTCTTTGCCAATGGCGCGATGCTCGGATCGTTGGCGGTGCTTTACGCGCAGGATGGCGTGCTCAAGTTTTTCATCGCGTGGGTGGGGCCGCACGGTTCCATCGAGTTGCCCTGCATCATTTTCGGATGTACGGCAGGATTGATGGTCGCCCGTGCGCAGTTTCGACGTGACGGAGGCTCATTCATGTCGCAGTTGCGCCGGATCAGGCCGGCATTGGTCGATCTGCTGGTGGGGACCGCGAGTCTGCTGGTGGTCGCCGGCGTCATCGAAGGCGGATTCAGCCAGGTGAACGAACCGACGCTGCCGTACACGTTGAAAATCGCCGTCGCCGTGGCGCTCTTTGTCGCGCTGCTGCTCTATGTCTTCAAGATGCCGGCCCGATGTCGCGTGCCGGAGGAATCACACGGTCTGGCGAAGGAACTCCATGCGCTGGTCTCCTGATCCTGATGCAGCTCAGATCAATTGTCTTGCCTTGATCGACAGATAGCGGTTGACCAGCTCCACGCTCAGACGGTCGGCTTCGGATTCGAGAACCTGAACTCCCGCCAGCGCCAGCGACTGAATGGCGGCATCGCGCTCCGTGGCGAGCTGGTTGGCGGCAAGGATCTGGTACATCGCATGGCGGTGATGGGCCGCCGCTCCCGCCACGCGATCCAGCAACGGATCACGAAGACTGACGATCACTACGACATGCCGATGGGCCAGCAGCGGCATGACTTCCGCGAGGTTGGCCGCCAGTTGAGGGTCATTCAAATCAGTGAAAAGAAACACGAGGCATCGCCGTTTTTGATTGGTACGGATCGCCTGCGCCAGGGCTGCGTATGAGGGAAAGACTCCCTCCGGGTGGGCGTCCACCAGCGCGCGGATGATGCGATTGAGCAGGACCATGTCGCTGCCCGGCTTGATGAACTGCGTCACCGCATCGCGGAAAAGAGCCATCCCCACCCGGTCGCCCTGACGATGCGCGACATGGGCGAGCATGATGGATGCGTCGATCGCTCGGTCCAGAGCGGTGCCCTTGCCGACGGGGTTTCCCATCATCCGTCCGCAGTCGAGACAGATCAGGATGTCCTGACTGCGTTCCGCCTGATAAACATTGGTGATGGGTCGCCGGTGGCGCGCGGTGGCTTTCCAGTTGATGTCGCTGTAATTGTCGTCAGGGATGTAGTCGCGGAGTTGTTCAAACTCACGACCGCTGCCGACGATTCGCGTCCGATGGATGCCCAGTTGCGCCAGCGTGTGCGAACGGCGGAGCGTGTCGTATTGATTCAGCCCCTCAAGGTTCGGATAAACGGTCACCTGCGCAGCGTCGTTGAGGTCCCACCGCCTCTTGGCCAGACCAAGGGGAAAGCGCACATCCGCCTCAGCCGTCGGAATCTCGATCCGTCCGCGACGACGGGGCGTGACAGTGAGCGCAGCCACGACGACTTCACCCGGCTCGACCAGCGTTTCCAGACGATCCGTATCCGCTTCCAGCGTGGAAGGCCACGGCTGGCGCAGCCCGACGATGACGGCACGCTGTCCGCGATTTTCGATGCGGAAAAGGACATCGCAGGGCCGGTCGATCTGGACCCGCGTCCACTCCGAGCGTTGAACCGAAACCGGATTACGCGCCAGTCGCGCACCGTCCCAGTAAAGCAGGCCGATCAGCATCGCATCGACCGTCAGCGCAAGGTAAATGATCTGCGGGAACACCACCCCGACGAGGAGAATCATGGCGACGACCAGCGCGATGAAAAGCAGCGGCCGGCCGGGGACCGTGACGCCTGCAGTGCGGGCGGAGGGCGAGGGATCGTGCGTGGTCGGGGCGGCTGTCACCGGGGTACTTCAATTTTGTCGAGGATGGATTGGAGAACTTCATCGCGCGTCACGCCGCTGATTTCCGAATCAGCCGTCAACGTCAGGCGATGCCCCAGCACGGGTTGCGCCATGGCGACGAAATCATCGGGAGTCACGAAGTCACGGCCTTGCAGCAGGGCACGCGCCTTGGCTGCCATCAGGAGATAGATCGAGCCGCGCGGTCCCGCGCCGAGCAGGATCGAGTCATGCTCGCGCGTCGCACGGGTGATTTTCAGGCAGTAGTCCATCACCCCCGGCTCCACGCGCACGCTCGGCAGCATCGCCCGCAGCCGCAGCAGCCCCTGCACATCGAGCACGGGTTTGAGGTTCTGGGCTTCGAGTCGATCCGAGGGCGTCCCGCGATGCACCGCTTCCAGCACGGCGCGTTCGGCGTTGATGTCCGGGTATTCCACGGCGATCTTCAGCAGAAAACGGTCAAGCTGGGCCTCCGGCAGCGGGTAGGTGCCCTCAAACTCAACGGGATTCTGCGTGGCAAAGACGGTGAAGATCGGCGACAACTCGTAGCGCACGCCGTCAATGGTTGCGTGGCGTTCACTCATCGCTTCGAGGAGCGCGGACTGCGTCTTGGCGGGAGCGCGGTTGATCTCGTCACCCAGCAGCAGATCGGTGAAGATCGGCCCCTGGTGGAGCGCGAACGTGTTGGTCGCCAGATTGAAGACGTTGGTGCCGATCACGTCGGAAGGCATCAGATCGGGGGTGAACTGAATGCGCTTGGCGCGACAGGACAGGGTCAACGCCAGCACCCGCACCGTGAGGGTCTTGGCGGTGCCCGGCACGCCTTCGAGCAGCGCGTGGCCGCCGGTCATGATGGCGATGAGCATCTGCTCCAGCACGCGGTCCTGGCCGTGGATCACCCGCGCCATTTCCGTCTTGATGGCAGAGAGTTGCCGGCTCGCTTCCTTAAGGTCATCGCTGATGGGTTCGGACACGGGTAGCCTCCCTGACAAATTCAGAAGACAAGGTCAAGATTCTCGACAGTTGCACGTCATATCGGTGGTGCTTCGTCTCGGATCGCTTCTTCCCCGGTTGCGGCAGCGGTTCGCTGGCGATCCGTTGACGAGTTCTCATGGGGATGGGTGTCCGACATTCAGGGCAGGTCCCCGAAGTGTTGCCGGTCAGATCGTAACCGCACTGCTTGCAGAGTGGTGCGCTCTCCCGTTCTGTCTGACGCAGCGCATCGCTGATTTCCTGCGCCTGAGCAGCCAGCGCCGGCGGGAGCTGCGCCGCGCGTTTTTCCACGTCGGCGGGGCGGCAGCGCAGAGCCTTGGCCATCCGCTTCCGCACGGCCTGTGTCACCAGCGTGTGCGCCGCTTCCGCCTTGAGTGATTGACTGTAAAGGTGGCCGAGCGTCTCGATCTGCTCGACGCTCGATCGGAGCCGCGGCGGATCGTCGATCTCCTGAGGCCGATGTCCCCGTGTGCTCCAGGTGTACAGCGCGATGACGAAAACCAGTTGCAGGAGCACCGGCAGCAGCCCGATGCGCCTGAGCATCTCCATGATCGTCCCGCCATGACCGATGCCGTGCGACCATTCATCCATGATGACCGGCCCGCTGCCGATGAGCGAGAGAACGACTTCGAGATTGTCATTCTCCAGCAGCGAATGATTGAGGATCGGCGTCGGAGCACCGATGATGATCAGCTTGCCCCGCCCGACCCGCAGCTCGCCGGCATACGTGCCCTGTCTTGTCCCGGCGAGCGTGCGCCAGCGCGAATCCGTGACCGGAACCAGCAACATCGGAGAGCGAAGACTGATCATTCGCGACGGCGGAGAGGCCCAGCCGTCATCCGAGGAATCTTTCGCTGCGTTGGTATCAGGCTGCGTCTGATGTTCCGAATTCCACCCCACGGTGACGAGAAACCCCGGATGGCGGTCGGGCGGAAGTCCGTGGATTTCATGTGCGGCAGCACTCTGAAAAGGACCGAAGCTGTCCGCATTGACAGCGGGGGGCGCTCCCGCTTGCTTCATGAGTGAGGTCGTCTGTCGTGAAAACTGGATGACCGTGTTGCCTTCAGTCATCCAGTTGATTAACTCATCAGGCCGGAGCGACGATCCGCCGGTCTCGACGTTGTCGTCATCAGAGAGCACCTGTACGAGCACGCCGTGATCCGTCGATTCGAGGCGTGAGCGTTCGAGAGTGCGAACGGGTATGCCTCGTTGACGCAGCAGGTCGTAGATGGCCGCGGTGCCGTAGGGGTCATGCCGTCGAGTCGAGTAAACCGGCGACGCATCCCCGCCGCGTGTGGCGACCTCCGCCAGAAGGTAGAACGCCCAGACCATCAGCGCCAGTGCCAGCAACGTCACCGCGATAGTGAGTTTTCTATTCACCGGCGTTCCTCCGTGCCGTCGGCTGTCTGAGGAGGAATTGAATCGAATCCTTGACCCGGTCGATGCGGGACGACTCCGCGGGCCGCAGGCCGTACCACACGTTGTCAAACATCTCGGTCAGATCGGTGAACACCGGCAGGTCGTCCGGCGGGCCCTGGTAGCTGCGGACGTAAATCCAGTTGGTGCGGTTCTTGCGGAAGTTGATTTTTCCGGCCTGATGCAGCCCCGACAGCAGAGCCAGATAAAGCGCACGGTACACCGCCCGCGGGTCGCGCTCACTGAGCAGGCGGTCAGCCTCGGCGAGCCAAGACGGGGTATCCATCGCCAGTGCGTGGCCGTCTTCCAGCGCCTTGCGCACCTGATCGCGGCTCAGCACGCGCGCGCGGCCGGGTCCGCGTTCCATTCCGCGCAGCGCGCGGTAAGCCATGTACGCCGCCACGATGACCGCGATGCCCAGCACGATCCAGCCGAGCATTTTGACAATGCTCATCACCTCAAACCATGACCAGTTGGAGTTGGATGTTGACGGATTTGTTGAGCTTCGGGGTTTCCAGTTTTTGAACAGATCGCGCAGCCATTGCCCGAAGCTTTCCATCCATTCGCGCAGCTTGAGCATCAACTGCGATTCTTTCTGAGAGGTGGTTTGCGCTTGACGTTCCTGCCGCAGCCGCCATCGCTGGTAGAGCGGCTGGTCGAGAATGTGTTGGAGTTGTTCGCGCGGCGGGGCAGCAGCAGCGGTGTCGTCCGCGCCGGCAGGTACCGCGTACAGTGCCGCGAAAATCGCCGCGAGGATGATGAGCCATCGCTTCATGACGCGGCATCCTTGTAGGCCTGAAGCCGCCGCCGTAGATCGCTGCCCAGCCGTCGGGATTGCAGGTCATAAAACAGCATGACCGCCGCGACCGCCCAGAGCAGGTCAAAGACCAGAAAGAGCAGGTATTGAAGGAAGAAGAACCACGCCGGGCTGGAAAGCGTCAGCCGCAGGTCGTTGACATCGAGGCCGGCCAGCGTGGGAATCAGCATATTCACCACGAGCGTCTGGATCACGGTGACATTGATCCAGACGAGCATGGCGATCACCCCGATCGCGCCGGTGAGCTTGGTCATGCGACCACCGGAGCTGGTCAGCCACGATCCGGTTTCCATCAGTTGCTTGGTGGCCGGACCGCTCCGCTCGAGCAGTGAAGGAGTCACCAGCCCGGAAAGGTAAAATCCAAGGATCGACGGAACGATGAGAAACGAACCCCACGTCATCCCCATCAACGCCAGGATGCGCGTGAAGATGATCGGCACGATCCGCTTGCGTAAGGGTAACGGCGGCTCGCCGCGCAGATCGACCTGAATCCGCCTTTGTAAAAATCCCAGCCAGCCCCATCGCCAGACAAACGAGACCATGAACAGAATGACGACCTCAGGCAGCGCCGAGCGGTGACCGCTGGTGATCGCGTCAATGAGCAGAAACACGCAGACCGACATCGGCGCGATCGCCATGACATAAGCCGGCAAGACGCGCATCGGCCGTTGCCGGAGGTAATCAATGGCGGCATCCAGCGGGGGTAATACCGAACGCCGACCGGCCATCTCATATAAAAGCGGCGTGGCGGACACGCATTAAGCTCCCCAGGTTTGCTGAAGAATGTCGATCATCCACTCGCTGCTAAAGAGGAAAAAATAGTAGATGAAATAAAGCAACGCCGGCGAAACCATGATGACCACCGCCCCGACGATCCACGTACCGCCGGCTTCGACCTTGCGCTTCTGCGTCCGCTGCGACTGGAGAATTTTAAGGCCTTCTTTGCTGTAATTCACCCCTTCATAGCGGGTGGAGCATTCAGCGCAGATGGGAACCTTGGTGATCGTACAGATGCCGATGGCGGGCCGATCCGGGTGGCTTTTGCACATCTGCTTTTTGAGAGCCATGCAGTATCACGATAACCCCTTGGGCATGCGTCTGAAAGTCCCTTTTCCCGCCGCGCGTCGTGTCGTCGCTGACCTCGTGCCGCGAGGCGTCATTCGATCCCGAAAAAATCACTACACTTTTTCCAAATCATCCGTCTTCCACGGGAGGGTCCATGGCGTCCGCATCCAAGGGTAAGTTCAAAATCGAGCCGCTTTATTGGTTGCTCCTGGCGTTACCCGTGGCGATCGTGCTTGAGGTGACGCATGCGTCGCCGGTATGGATTTTCCTCGCCTCGTGCGTGGCGGTGATTCCGCTGGCCGGGCTGATGGGGCGCGCCACGGAAAATCTTGCCGAGACGATGGGGCAGGGCATCGGCGGCCTGCTCAACGCCACCTTTGGTAACGCGGCTGAGCTGATCATCGCACTCATGGCGGTCATCAAAGGTCCGCAGATGTATCCGCTGGTCAAGGCCTCGCTCACCGGGTCGATCATCGGCAACATCCTGCTGGTCCTCGGCGCGTCCATGGTCGCCGGCGGGCTTAAATACAAACGGCAGGTGTTCAACCGAACCGCAGCCGGCATGGGCGCGACGTTGCTCGCGCTGGCGTCGATCGGCCTGATCATCCCGACGATCTACGTTTACCTCGTGCAGGCGGGCGGCTCGACGCGCCTCGCGCCGCCGACGGTGCGCGTCGATCACCTGAGCGAAGAAATCGCCGTGATTCTCGCCATCACTTACCTGTTGAGCCTGGTCTTTTCACTCAAGACGCACCAGCATCTTTTTTCCGGCGAATCCGACCCGGAAACGTCAGACAACCAACCGCACAGCTCGGAAAATCATGGACATGGCCCCGTGTGGAGCCGCAAGGTCTCGGTCATCGTCCTGCTGGCGGCGACGGCGGCGATCGCGCTGGTCAGCGAGTTTCTCATCGGATCGGTCGAGGCCGCCGGCCAAAAGCTGGGCATGAACGAAGTCTTCATCGGCGTGATCGTTGTCGCCATCATCGGTAACGCCGCGGAACACTCCACCGCCATCCTGATGGCGATGAAAAACAAGATGGACCTCTCGGTGAATATCGCCGTCGGCAGCAGCATTCAGATCGCGCTCTTTGTCGCCCCCGTGCTGGTCTTCGCCAGCATGGCGATCAATCCCGGCCGGCCGCTCGACCTGCACTTCACCGCACTCGAAGCCATCGCGGTGGTCATGTCGATCGGCGTACTCGCGCTGGTGGCACAGGATGGCGAGTCGCACTGGATGGAAGGGGCGATGCTGCTGGCGGTGTATATCGTGCTTGGTCTGGCGTTCTTCAATCTGCCCCATGAGGCGCCCGGACAGGCGGTGCCGCCGCTGATGGAGCAGAGCGCAGTTCTGGAGACGGTGCCGCAGTAGCGGGCGCGATCCGTCCCCAGGGCACGAAAAGCGATCCGGCGATGAGGAACAGCAGCACGTACGCCGCCAGACGCAGCCGTTCCTTGCTCAGGTAATTGCCGACGCGGATTCCCGCCGCCATCCCGATGAGCGCGAAAGGCAGTCCCAGCAGGCCGACCTTGATGCCGTTCAACGCCTGATCGTGAAAGGTGTAGTAGAGCCATAAAAGTTGAGTCGGCGCGCTGGCGAGAAAGATCAGCCACAGGGCGACGCGGCTGCGGCGATTGTCCCAGCGGTGGGCCATGACCCAGAGGACGACCGGCGGCCCGCCCGTGCCGATCATCCCCGCCAGAAATCCGCAGGCGGTGCCTGCGATCAGACCCCAGACCATGTGAACTTTCTCCCGCGGCGCGATGCGCAGCCCCATGATGACCGCCAGCACTGCGAGGATGATGACGCCGAGAATCGCGCGGATCGTGTCCTTTTCGAGGCCGACCACGCGATGCAGCAGCCACACGCCCAGCGGTACGGAGAGGATGGATGTGATCATGACCGGCAGGATCGCGCGCCACGGCACATGGGCGCGGAAGTGAAAAGCAGCCACCGACGCCTGAATCGCCGTCGTCGTGCCGCAGACGGCAATCACCTGCGGCAGGGGTAATCCCGCCAGGAAAAGCAGCGGCCCGGCAAACAACGCAAAGCCGAATCCGACCGAGCCTTGCACTGCGGCACTGCCGGCGAGAATAAGAGCGATGAGAAAAAACATGGTCTGCCCGTCACGGGTCGATTCAGCGCGACGCTGCGCCGAAAAATTACTTCACCGGTTACACACTCAAGCGTACCGCGTCGGTGAGATTTTCAGGTCGTGTAGTCCGCGTTGATGGTGATGTATTCGCGGGAGAGGTCGCAGCCGAGCCATTCGGTCTGGTAACGGCCCAACCCCAGGTCGATGGTGAAGGTGATCTCTTTGGCGGCCATGAGGGTGTCGGCTTTTTTCTGTCGTGCGGGGCTGAGTTCGAGGGCAAAGCCGTTGCGACCCACGCAGAGATTGCCGATGTGGATGGTCAGCCGTTCGGGTTTGACCGCCGCACCGCTGCGTCCGACCGCCGCCGCGAGTCGTCCCCAGTTGGGATCGCCGCCGTGGACCGCCGTCTTGATGAGCGGGCTGCCCGTCACGGTGTAGCCGACCTTATCCGCGTCCTGCTGCGTCCGCGCGCCGCGCACGACGACGCGGTATACCTTCGTCGCGCCCTCGCCGTCTTTGACGATCTGGTAAGCCAGATCCCTGCACACGTCGGTCAGAGCCGCAGCGAAAGCGCGATAGCCCGCCGACTTGATGGACGTGATGGGGCGGTTCTTCGCCGCAGCGCTGGCCAGCACCAGCGCGGAATCGCTCGTGCTCGTGTCGTGATCGACGCTGAGACGGTTGAAGCTCACGTTGACCGCGCCGGTCAGAGCCGCCCGGAGCAAGGCCGGCGTGATGGCGGCATCAGTGGTGATGAAGGCAAACATCGTGGCCATGTTCGGCTGGATCATGCCGCTGCCTTTGGCGATCCCCGCAATCCGCACCGTCCTGCCGTCGATCCGCACCTGCGCGCCGGCCTGCTTGGGGACCAGATCGGTGGTCATGATCGCCCGCGCTGTCGCGGCGTCGGCGTCGGCGCCGCGCGTCACCGTCGGCATCAATGCCGCGATCCCACTCCGAATCTTTTCCATCGGCAGGTACTTGCCGATTACCCCCGTCGAGCAGGGCAGTACCGTCTGCGGACTGACCCGACCCGCCGAGGGCGCGTGCTGCGCCACGAGGCGGCACATTTCCAGGGCGTCGTCAATGCCGCGCTGACCGGTGCAGACGTTGGCACAACCGCTGCTGCAAATGATCGCCTGCGCGATGCCGCGCTTCAGATGCCGCCTTCCCACGATCACCGGCGCACCGGGCACCTTGCTGGTGGTGAACATGCCCGCCGCGGCACAGGGTTCGTCGGCGAGGATGACCGCCAGATCGGGCTTGCCGGATTTTTTGATGCCGCAGGTGCCGCCTGCGGCGCGGAACCCCAGCGGAGCTGTGATACCCGGTGAGTGCTTCGTCTTCATAGGGCCGGAATTATGCCACAACGCGGCGGAAGCGTGGTCCGCGCTGGAATCCGCGGCGCCGTTTTGTCTGCGAGTGCCGCCCTCGCTGTCGGCGGGTTTTTGATAGCGTTATGGATTCACGGGCGCTTCGGGTCTTTCCACGGGAGCAGTCAGCATGGCTTCAGACATCGCCGGTCAGATCGCGTTTCTCAACGGCCGCTTCATTCCTGCCGCCGAATGTCGCCTGCCCATCTACGACACCGGCATCGTGCTCAGCGCAGCCGTCACCGACTTCGCCCGCACCTTCCACGGCAAGCTCTACCGGCTGGAAGATCACGTCCAGCGGCTTTACGCCTCGGCGCGTTATGCCCGCATTGATCCGCCTCTGCCGATCGAGCGGACGCTCGACCTGGCGCAACAACTCGCTGCGCATAACCACGCGCTCGATCCTCAGGGCGAACTGGGGCTGGTCTTCTACATGACCGGCGGGGAAAATCCCTTCTACGCCGGCGCGGCTGCGATGCCTTCCAACCTGACGGCCACCTTTGCGATGCACACGTTTCCTCTGCCTTTCCACGTCTGGAAAGGCTCATTCCTGCAGGGCGTCCACTGCGTCACGCCATCGACACGCCACTGGCCGGCCCAATGCCTCTCCTCCAAGATCAAACACCGCAACCGCCTGCATATGTGGATCGGCGACCGAGAAGCGCGACTCGCCGACCCCGCAGCGGTGGCCCTCTACCTGGACCTGCAAGGCAATATCACCGAGACCGGCGGCTCCAACTTCGTCATCTACCGTCGCGGTACGGTGATCTCCCCGCGAAGAAATAACATCCTCTGGGGTGTGAGTCTGACGGTGCTCATTGAATTACTGGCGGAGTTGAACATTCCGTTTCAGGAAGACGACCTGC
This sequence comes from Phycisphaeraceae bacterium, assembly GCA_020851465.1. Lineage (NCBI taxonomy): Bacteria > Pseudomonadati > Planctomycetota > Phycisphaerae > Phycisphaerales > Phycisphaeraceae > Phycisphaeraceae bacterium. The sequence goes on from JADZCR010000018.1 coordinate 24,636, forward strand.
AAGGCCACGACGTGATCAACGCGGACGAAGCGTGGCTGCCGACGACACCCTATTGCCTCGCTCCGGTCACAAAGTTCAACGGCCTGCCCGTCGGTTCAGGGAAACCCGGTGCCATGTGGCGGCGAATACTCGATCTCTGGAGCAGCAAAGCGGGGAAAAATGTCTATTCGGAAGTGGTCGGCACGTCGTAACGGCTGCCCATCCGCGCTGCCCGTGCGTCGCGACGGTTCCTGTCGATGATCCGACGGCGATTTCCGTTACAATGTCCCGCTTCGCTGTTTCACCGATTAACAGGAGCAACGTCATGCTGATGACCACCAAGCCCATGTTCGATCTTGCTTACAACGGCGGGTTCGGCATCGGAGCCTTTAACGTCAACAATATGGAGATCACCCAGGCGATCATCGAAGCCTGCGCCGCGGAGCAGTCGCCCTGCATCCTTCAGATTTCCAAGGGCGCGCGGAAGTACGCCAACATCCGCATGCTCAAGCACATCATCGACGCCTGCGTCGAGCTTTATCCCCAGGTGCCCATCGCCATCCACTGCGACCACGGCGACACGCTCGACCTCATCAAGCAGTGCATCAACGACGGCTACACGAGCGTCATGATCGACGGATCGCACCACGCCTACGAGGAAAACATCCGCCTCACCCGCGAGGCGACTCAGGCCGCCCACGCCGCCGGCGTCGTCGTCGAAGCCGAGCTGGGAATGCTCGGCGGCATCGAGGAAGACGTCGTCGGTCTCGATGCCCACGAATATGAGAAAAACGTCGAGAAATTCCTCACCGATCCCGAACAGGCCCGCGACTTCGTGCAGCGCACGGGCATCGACTCGCTGGCGGTGGCGATCGGCACGAGCCACGGCGCCTTCAAGTTCAAGCATGAGCCGAAGCTCGCCTTCGACCGCATCGAAAAAATCATGAAGACCTGCCCCGGTCTGCCTCTGGTGATGCACGGCTCGTCGAGCGTGCCCAGAGAGTTTGTCGATCTGATCAACCAGTACGGAGGCAACATGCCGGGCACCATGGGCGTGCCTGAAGACCAGATCGCCCAGGCAGTGCGCAAGTACGGCGTGTGCAAGGTCAACATCGACACCGACCTGCGGCTGGCGATGACGGCGAAGATCCGCGAAGTGTTCGCCAAAAAGCCGGCGGAGTTCGACCCGCGAAACTATCTGGGGCCGGCGCGCGAAGCGATTGTCGGCATGGTCCGACGCAAGCTCCAGGTGCTCAACTCCGCAGGGCAGGCCCAACGAGTCATCCAGCACTGGCGCGAGCAGGGCGAACCGATGCCGACTTTCTACAATCAGCCCGCCGCAGTCTGATGCGGTGCGAAGGGTCTGACACATTAATCAACCGACTACCCAAATCGTCGCGGTCGATGCGCAGATAGCCGCGGCTCTACCCCCCCCATCCTCACGGATTGCCGAACTCGACGGCGTTCGCGGGCTGGCGATTCTGCTGGTGCTGGTCTGGCATTTTGTCGTGGGGCAGCTTGCCATTCCTCCGGGAACCTTCTGGGCTTATTTCATCGTACCCCTGCGGTTGGCGTGGTCCGGCGTGGACCTGTTCTTTGTGCTGTCGGGGTTTCTCATCGGCGGCATCCTGCTCGATAACCGTGAAGCGAAAAACCTTTTCAAGGTCTTCTACATCCGCCGCGCTTGCCGCATCTTTCCGCTCTACTTCGCCTCGATCGCGCTGTACGCGATCCTCTCATCGGTCGGGGCGGACCCGGCACCGCGCAACGTGGTGAATGACAGCACGCTGCTGGTGACATTCCTCACCTACACGCAGAACTTCGTGATGGCCTATCGCAACGAAATGGGCTGGATGGGTGTCACCTGGTCGCTGGCCGTCGAGGAGCAGTTCTATCTCTTTCTGCCGCTGCTGGTGATCGGATTACCTCGACGTTATCTGGCGTGGGTACTGGCGGTGCTCATCCTCGCAACGCCGATCATCCGCACGCTGATCATCGGCGATCAGACTTCTTTCGCCGCCAGTGCGGTGCTGCTTCCCTGTCGATGGGATGCGCTTTTTCTGGGTGTGGTCGGAGCCATGCTCTCCCGATCCAAGCGGTTTCGTGAGGCGACGCGGAGCAAGCCGTGGCTGTTGTTCGCCGCGCTGGGTCTGTCGTCGCTCGGAATACTCTGGCTGATATTCAAGCGAGCGACGATCGGCGATGCAGTCACGGCTCACTACGGCTACACGCTGATCGCGCTGTTTTACCTTTGTGTCGTGATGCTCCTGATGCACGGGCCGGAAAACAGCTTCAAATCCCTCTGTCGCACCCGCCCGCTCGCCTGGCTGGGGACGGTTTCATACGGCGTGTATCTCCTGCATGAAGGATCGAGCCATCTGCTCCATCATCTGATCCGCGGCCAAACCCCCGCGATGAAAAACGCCGGCGATGTCGTCATCACGCTCTCATCGGTGGTGTTGACGCTGCTGGTGGCGGGGGCGTCCTATCGGTGGTTTGAGTCGCCGCTGATCCGCCGCGGCCACAGCGTGAAATATGATCGCGCCCGTGTCGCCGTGACGAATCCCTGACCCGTGGCGCAGCCGGTTCGGGTTGCACGCTCAGGCGAAAGCGCGATTACTCCCACTCGATTGTCGCGGGCGGCTTGCTCGAAATGTCGTACACCACGCGGTTGACGCCGCGGACCTCGTTGATGATGCGGTTTGAGATCGTCGCCAGCACGTCGTAGGGCAGTCGCGCCCAGTCGGCGGTCATGAAGTCCTGACTCTCCACCGCGCGGATGGCGACGACGCGATCGTAGGTCCGCCCGTCACCCATCACGCCCACCGCGCGGGCGTTGAGCAGCACAGCAAAAACCTGCGCCGTTTTGCGGTAGAGATGATTGATCTCGATTTCTTCGAGCAGGATTTCATCAGCTTCACGCAGCAGGTCGAGCTTTTCCCGCGTCACTTCGCCGAGCACGCGAACCGCCAGTCCGGGGCCGGGGAAGGGGTGCCGCCAGACCATTTTTCCCGGCAGGCCGAGAACTTCACCGAGTTTGCGGGCTTCATCCTTAAAGAGGCTCCGCAGGGGTTCGATCAGCTCGAAACCCAGCTCAGCGGGCAGACCGCCGACATTGTGATGGAGCTTGATGTTTGCCGCAGTACCCGCGTGGCCGTGGCCGCTCTCGATCACGTCAGGATAAAGCGTCCCCTGCGCGAGGAATCGCGCGCCGCCCGCGGCATCGGCGGACGCTCTCTTGAACACGTCGATGAAGCGATGGCCGATCCGGCGCCGCTTTTCCTGCGGGTCGTCCACGCCCGCAAGGTCGGACAGGAATTCCTTCTCCGCGTCGATGACGCGCAGGTCCACATCGAAATGATCGCGGAAGGTGGTCTCGACAAACTTGCGCTCGTTCTTGCGCAGCAGGCCGTTGTCCACAAAGATGCAGGTGAGCTGCTTGCCGATGGCTTTGGCCAGCAGTGCAGCCACCACGGAGGAATCGACGCCGCCCGACAGCCCGCAGACCACGCGCGCCGAGCCGACCTGTCGGCGGATGAGCTTGATCTGTGATTCGAGGAAATCCGCCATTTTCCACGAGCCGGTCGCATGACAGACGCGAAAGAGGAAGTTGCTCAGGATTTCGCTGCCGTGCGGCGTGTGGGTGACTTCGGGGTGGAATTGCACGCCGTAAAACGGCCTGCTCTTGTGACGTACCGCGGCATTGGCGCAGGTGGGGGTGGTCGCCAGCGGGATGAAGTGGTTGGCCAGTTCCTGTACCTGGTCGCCGTGACTCATCCAGACCGTGGTGTGTTCGGGGACGCCGGCGAGCAGGTCGCGGGCGTCGGTGATGTGAATCTGTGCCCGGCCGAACTCGCGCGATTTTCCGGGTACGACCCGCGCCCCCAGCAGGTGCCCGCCCAGTTGCATGCCGTAGCAGATGCCCAGCACGGGTACGCCCAGGTCAAAGATTCGCGGGTCGCAGGTCGGCGCACCCGGTTCGTAAACACTCGCCGGCCCGCCGGAAAGAATGATGCCCAGCGGTTTCATGGCGGCGAGCTGCTCAATGGCGATCCCCGGCGCGACCAGCAGGCTGAAGACGCCCGCTTCTCGCACACGGCGGGCGATCAGTTGCACGTACTGCGATCCAAAGTCGAGGATGGGCACGACCTGCCCGACGTACTCAGGCGGCATGCCGAGCGGGAGATTTGGCAGGGTGGTAGAACCGGTCGCGGTCATAGAGGGTTTCCGCAAAAGCGGATCATAAGAGGAAACGGCAGGTGACGAAATTCGAGGGCGTCCGGTTTGCCCGGTTCGTCACGGTGCGCCGAATAGATACCGACCTATCGCTGCGATCGTGCGGCGACAGCTGCGCCGAAGCGGCGCTGGTCGGCGGCGCAGCGGCTTGCTGCGGTGTTCCGCCGCGATCCCCTATAATTCCCTCATGAAACCTCTGGTGCTGATCCTCGTCCTGCTGACGCTGGCCGTACCGCCCCTGACCAGCGACCAGAAAAACCAACTCGCCACCGCGGAAGATTACTCGCCCCTGCTCGACGAGCCGGCCCTCTATCCGCTGCTGAAAAACGCCAAGGACTGGAAGCCCGGCGACGAAGCCGGCGCGACCGTGCCCGACTACGACGCGATCCTCAAGGATCCTCCCGCGCATCGCGGCCAGCTTTTCCTCATCGAAGCTCCGTACATCGACGTGCTGCCGAAGATCAAGTTCAAGTCCCTGCCCGGCCCGTGGACGGAACACGCCGAGGCGTGGGGAGTCCGCGAGGGCAAGGACCCCAAGGTTCGTCGGTCGATCGTGGTCATCCTCACCGATCCGCAGCACCGGCCGGCGGCGATGAACACCGACATCCGCGTGGCGGCACGCTTCTTCAAGGTCTGGAGAAGCGAGAGCGATTTTCTTCAGGAGCAGTTCCTCGTCTTCGTCGGGCATTCGGCCCAGATTGTCGAAGGCAAGGCTGCACCGACGAAGGAGCCAACTGCCGCTGGTGACGCGGGATTTTTCGGGTCCACAGTTTTTCGCGTCATCATCGTGCTGATGGCGCTGACGCTGGCGGGGGCGATGCTTTATCGCAATCTGATGAAACGACGGCTCGCGGAGGAATCCGTGCGGCGTGAGGAGCTATTGGCGGTGCGGATGAATGAGCTGGAGCAGGAGTCCGCCGGCGAGCCGCCGCTGCCGGGCGATGCCGCCGATGCGATGCGCGAGATGGAGCGCCGCGCCCGGCTCAAGCAGGACCAGCCTGACGAAACTGCCCAGTGACGCCGTCGCCGCTGCCCGCCGTGATCGTTCGGCGGAGCACCCGTGCCGCTGCACGCGGTGGTTTCACGGCACATCTTCACCCAAACCCGTTTTCCCGTTTACACTGTCCGCCCATGGCGACCGTTGATCTTGCCCTGCCTCATCATCGTTACCAGATCGTCATCGAGCCGGGACTGCTGGCGCGAGGCGGCGATTACATCCGCAAGGTTGCGCCCCATCTGCGTGCTGCGGTCTTTGCCGACGCAGCGATCATCCAACGGCACGGAGAAATCCTTCAGTCATCCCTGAGCCGCGCCGGTTACAGCGTCGTCGGGGCGCAGGCTCCATCCGGCGAGGATCATAAAAATCTCGACACCGCAGCGCGGATGTACGGCTTCCTCACCGAGGCACGACTCGAACGGAAAAGCCCCGTCATCGCCCTCGGCGGCGGCGTCGTCGGCGATACCGTCGGGTTCGTCGCGGCTACCTACCTCCGCGGCGTACCCTTCATCCAATGCCCCACCACGCTGCTGGCGATGGTCGATGCCTCGGTCGGCGGAAAAGTCGGCGTGAACCTCCCGCAAGGGAAAAACCTCGTCGGCGCGTTTCACCAGCCGTCCCTCGTCCTCATCGACACCGATACGCTGGCGACCCTCCCTCGCCGTGAACTCTGCTGCGGACTGGCCGAATGCGTCAAGCATGGCGTGATCCGCGATGAAAAACTTTTCGCATGGATCGAGGAAAATCTCGACGCCATCCTCGCGCTGGATCCCGCTGCTCTGGTCGAGCTGGTGCGCTGGAACGTGCAGATCAAAGCCAACGTGGTGATGGCGGACGAAAAAGAAACCGGTGAGCGGGCGCATCTGAACTTCGGCCATACGTTCGCCCACGCCATCGAAGCGACAGCCGGTTACGCGACGCATACCTATCACCACGGCGAGGCGGTGTCGCTGGGCATGATCGCGGCGACACGATTGGCGGTCGATACCCGTCGAGTGCCTTCCTCGTTGTACGACCGGCTGGTGCGGCTGCTGACGCGGATCGGCCTGCCGACGCGCGGCCGTCTGGCGCCGACGGCCCGGCTCATCGAGTCGATGCGGTTGGATAAAAAAGTCGCCGATGGAAATATCAGGCTGGTGCTGCCTGACCGACTCGGTGCGGTGTCGATCGTGGATGACACGCCGCAGGCTGCGATTGAAAAAGCCTGGACCGCCGTGCGGGAGTAAGGGCGTTCAGGCGGTGGTTTTCACTCCGTAGGAAGGCTCTCCGGCGATTCTCCGTCTGCCGCCGGGATGCGGGTTGAAACCGCTAGAATGACACCATGCGCCGTCCGTTACGTCGAAGCGACAATGCCTACCGCCTGGAGATGACGCCGATGATCGACGTCATTTTCCTGCTGCTGACTTTTTTCGTTTACAGCATGGTGATGATGATCCGCGCGGATGTTCTGCCGGTGAAGCTGGCGCCGGTGGCGTCGGGTCGTGCCGCCGAGGGCGGGCGGATCGAAGCGATCACGGTGGATCGCGCGGGCAAGCTGTACTACAACCGCGAGCCGGTGACGGTCGAGCAGCTTGACGCCAAGCTGGCGGGGCTGGCCGCCGACCCGAAGCGGCCACGACTGTGGATCGCCATGGAAGCCGCGGGTGAAGCCGACCGCGGCCCGATCCTCTTTGCCCTCGTCGGACGGGTGCAGCGCGCGGGAATTTACGACATCGGTTTCGTCGGCCCGCAGGAGCCGTCTCCCAGCGGGACATCCAGCCCGTCGAGCAGCGGGGCTGCGGGTAGCCGGTGATGGATACGCGATACTCCATAACGTCAGGCACGATCCTGGCTGACCAGCGTGATTCATCGCTGCCGCTGATGGCCGGTCTGGTCGTTGCGGTGCTGGTTCACCTGGTCTTGATCGCTGGAGTCGAGACCGTCCAGCGGGAGAAATTATTTTCCTTCATGCGGTCGCCGTCGCCTGACGCGAAAAACGACACGCCCTCATCCGCCCGCCGACATCCCGCCGCATTGAAACATCAGGCCGCCAACGCGCCCGAGGCCGTCCGGCAACTGGCGGCAGCACTGGCGGAACCCGTCAAGCTGCCCGCTCGACAGCCGGCCGCACGCGAGGAGCCGGAACAGGATCCCATCCGTTTCGGCAAGGATAACGGCGATCCGCTTTCGCTCGCATGGATCGGGTACGACGACTTTCAAGACATGGTGGCTCTCCGAGGCAACACCGAGCAGCCCGCTCTCCAGAAAGACGTAGCTCCGACACCCGGCGCACCGCTGCGGCCTGATCCGACCTCCGCCCGACCTGCGCAGGCAGCAACTCCCGCTGTGCCCGGCTCACCCGGCTCGCCCGACGCCGCACCGCTTGCCGCAGTTCCCGCGCGGGTGACAAGCGCTGCGAATCCGCAGCCATCGCCCACAGCCCAGCCCAAGCCGCGTGCTCTACCGGCTCTGACACCGACACCGACGCCGACTCCGACGCCGCTTCCCGCGCCGACCGCCGCAGCATCCAAGCCGCCCGCTGTCGCGCCCGCACCTGTGCAAACAGCAAAGCCGCCGGTCGATCCTGCGCCGCTGGCGCTGGACGATCCTCAAAAGTATGTGAAGCTGCCGACCTCGCCGGGTGCAGGCGATGCTCCGCGAATCGAAAAGCCGGTCGAGACGCCCGCTCCGAAGCCGCCGGGTGAAGAAGCGACGAAGAAAACGTCCGGGGCTGAGCCTTCGGAACCGAAAGATGCCGCCCGTGTTACTCCCGCTGCGAAAATGGACAAGGGAGAAGCCTCGATACCGGAGTCGGAACGGCTGGCGATGGTGTTGCCGCGTATTCCTGAGCCGATCGTTCCGCCGACGGTGACGACTCGTCCCGCGCCTCCCGCGGAGAAGCCCGGCGAATCCGATGACCCTGACACCAAGGCGGCGATCCCCGCGCCGCCGGCGACGCAGCCGACCGGCAATTCCTCCGCCGCTCCTGCCGCCCCCGGAGTTGCCGGCTCACCCGGTTCTCCCGGCGCACCGGGAACGCTGGGTGTCGCCACCGGCGCGCCGCGAGCCGACAGTGAAAGCGCGCCGGTAAGCCTCAACGGCGGCCAGGCGATTGACGTGCGCCCCGGCCGCGTCGTTGCCGGTGAAGGCATCGAGATCAGTACCGCGCATCCGCGCTTCAGTGCCGTCGCTCTTTCCAGCAGCATCCCGAAAAATCCGCTCGTGCGGATCGTCTTTGACAAATACGGCACGGTGATCGAGGCCGAAGTGCTCCGCTCCAGCGGTTACCCCAACATCGACGGGCCGATCCTCGCGAGCCTGTACAAGTGGAAAGCGTCGGGTAAAAAACTCGAACAGCTCAATCGCTCGTTCGAGGTCAAGATCAACATTATTCTTCTGCGTGAAGAGATCGAGTGACCCATGCAGCGCACGCAAGACGGCGGAGTCATCATCAGTTGCGATTTCTGCGCCACGGACTGGGATCCGCAGACCGGCCTGCCGCCGATGACGGAAGGACATCACGGCTCGGTTCTTTGTCTGGAATGTCTCAAGGCAGCGTTAGGTGAAGTCCGGTCGGTCGAGTCACCTTACCGCTGCACGCTCTGTCTGCGGGAAAACCTGCCGACGACGCTGCCCGCTTATCGCAATCCGCTGCGGCCGGCGGCGACGGCGTGCCGGGACTGCGTGCATCAAGCGGCGCAGGCGTTCAGCCGCGATCCCGATGTCGATTGGAAATGGAAACGGTGAGCAGCCGTCCGCTGAGCGTCGCGGAGCGGTAGTCGATGTCACGCGGAAATGGCGTAGCGCATCAGGCGGCCTGACGCACGGGTTCGGCCAGCTCCTCGCGGAGCTTCAGGGCGGCACTGTAGCGCGGGTTGGCCTCGATGGCGCGCGCGAGCGCGTCGTTGGCGCCGGCCTTGTCCCCCAGCGAGCTGCGGCAGATCGCCAGGTGATATTGCGTGTCGGGGCGGCTTTGATGGATCGTCGCTGCGGCCAGCGTTTCCTCAGCCTTTGACAACATTTCCTCAAGTACCGACTCACGCGGGGACCGGGTCTGGATCAATTCCCCGGCACGGCGGACGGCGATCCCGCCGGCCAGTCGCACCCACTGCGAGAGCAGGAGCGAGCGGCGTTCCTGTTTGCTGGTCTGGAGAGAGAGCATCTTGTGGACACGGCGGACGAGACGAAAACGTCGTTCCGACAGGGCGCAAACGAGCAGGCCGGCCAGGGCGCGGGTGTCGGGTCTGTGCTGGATCGCGCGCCACCAGACGCGCGCCGCCGTCGCCGACTCGCCGGCGTGCATGTGAGCGGTCGCCAGCGCGATGAGCGTGTCGAGGCTCCGCCGCCCGCCGAGTCGCCATGCTTCCTGAAGATGTTTGATCGCGCCGCGGTAGTCACCCAGATCATCCGCCAGCGTGCCCGCTGCGTGATGCACGGCATCGGCTTCGGGGTCGCGGAGCAGCAGCGCATCGTAAACGTCCTGCGCTTCGCGGTAACGTCCCGCCAGTCGGTAGAGACGCGCCAGGCGGAAGGGCAGCGTCGGATCGTTGGCGTCTTCCTCGCGTCGCAGCAGTTCGATGGCTGCGTCCGGCCGGGTCATCGCCAGCAGTTGCGCGAGCGTGACCCGCGCGTTGCGGTCGCCCGGTTCGAGCCGCATCACCTGTCGCAGCGCGTGCTCCGCCTCACGGTTGCGGTGGAGCTTGAGGCACAGCCCGGCCCTCATGCGGTGTGAGCGCACATCATCGGGAAACTCGTCGGCCAGCCGCTCCAGCAATGACAGAGCCAGATCGTGATGCTCCGCACGGATCAGGGCTTCGACGCGCAGCATGGCGATGTCGGGTCGTCCGCGCTGCTGCGGGAAATAGAGGTCATGCGCATCCAGCGCGGTCAACGCGCGTGCCGGCGAATTGCTTTCCAGATGGAGCTTCGCTTCGAGCAGTCGCGCTTCGGGCAGGGCGGGGTCGAGTTCCAGTGCCCGGCGCAGATGCGCGAGGGCGACATCGGGCAGCCGCGCTTCGGCAGCGGCGCGGGCGGCATCGAGCTGTTCGATGGATTCCTGGGCGCGTTGCAATTTCATGCCGCCAGCTCGCTTTCGAGCTTCCGTGCCAGGGGGTTGTCAGGCTCCTGCCGGAGCCAGTCGGCCAGATGAAGTCGCGCTGCCTCGGAGCGGCCGTCGTGTTTTTCGCGTTGGATGAGTGCGGCGCGGAGGTCCGCGTATTGCGGGTGCGCGGAAACCGCTTCCCGGAGGATGGTTGTCGCCGGCGGCCCCAGCGCGGGGTCGTCCTCGACACGCGCCAGCACCAGCGCCAGCGGGGCGGCATAGGGATTGATCTTCAGGCCGCGATGCGCCCAGCGGCGGGCGTCGTCTTTGTCGTCGGCCAGCAGAGCCAGCTCCGCCATCGCCTGACAGACGACCGCCGCTTGTCGTGTATCGGTGTTGAATTGCCGTGCCGCCAGCCCCAATGCCGCACGGAGTATCGCCAGGTCAGCCATGACGGGGGCGATGCGTTGGGCGGCGACGAGGCTGGGAATGACGCGCGGCTGGGCGACCAGTTCGTTGGCCAGCCGTTCGATGCGTGCGTCAGGCAGCGCGGGCATCTCGCTCATGCCGGGTAATTCCATCAGTTGAAGCCAGAGCGCGACCGCTTCGTCGTCACCGTGTGCATGGAACAGTTGGATGATGAGCCGCCGCGCCGCTTCCGGCAGGTCGGCGGAGACGAGATTGGCGATCAGGAGTTGCAGGAAATCAGCCCCCGGCTGCTGTGCGGGATTTTCCCGGCGATTCAGCACCGCCCGCGCATCATCCATCCTGCCGTGGCGCGTCAGCAGTGCCGCCAGCAGAACTCGTGCAGCATCGGGACAGGAAGACTCGCGCGACCAGGTGTGCAGTTCCAGCTCCGCGCCGGCGAGGTTGCCGGTGAGACATTCTCCGGCCAGTCGCGCCAGCCGCTCGTGGTCCGGCTCAAGGGGAATCTCCACCGGCGGGCAGGTCAGCGTCGCAGCCGATGAGCGCGCCCAGGGCGCAGCCAGCCAGCGAACCTTTCGCCATGTTTTGACTAACCAGCCCATCGCAAACCCTCAAGAGGGGATCTCCCTTGTTTGCCAATATCGGCTGGGTGAATTGGGCGGTTAACTCCGCGTCTGTGGACTATGACGCCCAGGCAGACGGGGATGAGGCGGTCAGGTTCCGATAAGCACGAGATTGTCGCGGTGGATGATCTCCGCAAAGGCGGGGCGGCCAAGGATTTTCTCAAACTGGCTCGATTTTTTACCCATGATGAGCCGCACTTCATCGGCGGAATAGTTGGACAACCCGCGCGCGACCACCGCTCCCTTGCCGTCGCGCACAAAGAGCACCTCGCCGCTCTCAAACTGTCCGGTGAGTGCGATGACGCCGCTGGCGAGCAGACTCTTGCCCCGTTGAGTCAGCGCCGTGACCGCGCCGTCGTCGATGGTCAGCGTGCCTGCGGGTCGCTTGGTCAGTCCGATCCAGCGTTGCCGGCTGTCGAGTTTTTTCGCTGCGGGCAGGAAAAGGGTGCCTAGTGATTCACCCGCGAAAAGTCGCGGCAGGAGCTGCGGTTCGCGGCCGCCGGCGATGATCGCCACCTCGCCGGCCCCGGTGACGAGCTGGGCGGCTTCGAGCTTCGACCTCATCCCGCCCGTGCCCAGATCGCTCTTATCCGAGCGGACCAGCGACATCGCTGCGCCGATGTTTTCGACCACATCGATCCTCTTGCCCGCCGCGTCGAGCAATCCATCGACGACCGTCAGCAGCACCATCACATCGGCTCGCAAGGCGTTGGTGACCAGCGCAGCCAGCCGGTCGTTGTCACCAAAGCCGATCTCCTGAAGGCCGGCGACGGTGACGGTGTCGTTTTCGTTGATGATGGGCACGCAGCCGAATTGATGCACCTTCGCCAGACAGTTGCGAAAGTTGAGGAACCGCGTGCGGTGGTCGAAGTCATCGCGGGTGAGCAGGACCTGCGCCACCTTCAGGCCGTGATGACCAAAGGCCGCATGGAAGTGGTTCATCAGAACCGGCTGGCCGGTGGCAGCGACAGCCTGAAGCTCTGCGACATCGCGCGGACGCCGGGCCAGTCCCAGCTCGGCGCGGCCGGAGCCGATCGCCCCGCTGGAAACCAATGTCACTTCCAATCCTTGCTCGCGCAGACGGGAAACCTGTCCCGCCATTTCGCGGAGATAAGGCAGATCGAGGAAGCCGTCCGACTTCGTGAGCAGTTGCGTCCCCATCTTGACCACGACGCGGCGGGCGTGGGAGAGCACGGATTGTCGTAGTTCGTGGGGAGGCATGGTCGGTTTTCGCGGCGGAGATTATCACAATCGGCGTTCGCCGACCGGCATCAGCCGCACCAGTAAATCGGCGTGGCGCTGCATCGCGCCCTGACGGGAAAGGATAACACGCCGACCGCGCTGCGCCAGTTCACGGGCACGCTGAGGGTCGGCCAGGAGTTCGGCGGCGACGCGGCCCGGCTCGCTGGTGACGATGATCCCTTCGCCGGCGATGAACGCCTCCATCGTGCTGGCAAAGTCCTTGTAGTGCGGGCCGATGATCGTCGGCTTGCCCAGCGCGATCGGCTCCATCATGTCCGAGCCGTAGAGTCCCAGAAAGCTCCGACCGACGATCACCACATCCGCCAGCGCGTAGGCTTTGCGCAGTTCGCCGATGGTGTCGAGCAGGAACAGCCGTTGGCCGTCGAGAGGCCGCGCCGTGCCGTCTGGGCAGCCCGTGCGGCGGACGATTTGCGGAGCCAGCGACACGACGCCGTCAAACCACTCCGGCTTGCGGGGCACGATCATGAGCTGAGCCTCAGGCGGGCAGGTGTCGATGAGGAGCTTGTCCTCGCCCGGCGCGGTGGAGCCGGCGACGATTAGCGGTTTGCTGCCCGCGCGGCGGTCGATGCCCAGGGCACGCGCCAGCTCCTCGGAGCCTGCGACCGTGTCGGCGATCTGCGCCGCGTCCCATTTCATCGTGTCCAGAACTTCGACCCGCTGCGCTATGGCCCCCAGCCCGATGAAACGGTCGGCGTACTCGCGCGTCTGGGCGGCGACGGCGGCCAGACGTGCAAACGTGGACCGCAGCAGCGGGGCGATGAGCCGATACCGCGAGTAGCTGCGCTGACTGAGCCGCCCGTTGATGACGCAGACGGGGATGCCCTCTTTGGTGCAGCGGCGGACGAAGTTCGGCCACACTTCCAGCTCGACCAGCGCGACCAGATCAGGCTTGACCGCGCGGAGAAACCGGCGGACGCACCAGGAAAAATCCAGCGGGTAGCGGACGACTTGATGACGCGAGCCGAATAGCTGCCGGGCACGCTCCTGGCCGGTGTTGGTCGTGGCGGCGATGACGATGCGCCAGCGCTGCTGCGTCTGGTTTTCCAGCAGATCGACCAGCAGCCGGATGGCGTTGGCTTCTCCGACGGAGACGGCGTGAATCAGGAGCGTGGGGCGGCTGTCGGCTGGGAGTCGGCAGCGGCCAAACCGCGCCCGCCAGTCCGTCCGCCATTTGCCTGTCGCCAGCAGCCGGTAAATCCACACCGGGCTGGTCACCAGCAACGCGATGAAATAAAGCAGATCGACCAGCCACGCCATTGCGCCATTCTACGGGGTTTGCGGCAGGGGATGCTCGCCCTGCGTGAGAGAATCGCTGCTCATGCGCATCCATGTGCGGCTTAGCGGCGAAGGGTTGATCCGTTCCCGCTCAGCGCGACAGGACATCCGCACATGCCGCCTGTATCATTGAGCCATGACAACGACCTGCGACCGCGTCCCTGATCCGGCCTGTGTGCCGCGTACCGGCAGTTATCGCCGTCGCTGCGCGATGCCCTGAGGGCATCGACACTCCCTCCATCTCCGGCGTCGGATGATCTTCCCCCTGAACGAATCGAGCACGAGGCCGCTCCATGAGCACCGGTAAGTTTTACGTCACAACCCCGATTTATTACGTCAACGATCGCCCGCACATCGGGCATGTTTACACGACGACCATCGCGGACATCCTCGCACGCTATCATCGGCTGGCGGGGGATGATGTCTTCTTCCTCACCGGCACCGATGAGCACGCAACCAAAGTCGTGGACTCGGCGGCGGCGCACAACACCACCCCGCTGGCGTGGGCGGATCGCAACGCCGCTGCCTTTGAGGAGACGTTCGCCAAGCTGGGTATCTCCAACGACGACTTCATCCGCACCACTCAGCCGCGACACAAGGAGCGCGTGCAGCGCTATGTCCAGCGGCTCATGGACTCCGGCGACGTTTACCTGGGCCAGTACGAGGGCTGGTACGACGCCGGGCAGGAGGAATATCTCACCGAAACCGCCGCCGCAGCAGCAGGCTTCAAATCACCCATCAACGGCAAGCCGCTCGTGCGGAAAAAAGAGGACAACTATTTCTTCAAGCTCAGCCGGTATCAGCAACCGCTGCTCGATCTCTACGAGAAGCAGCCGGGCTTTGTCAGACCCGAAGCGCGGAAAAATGAGATCGTCAACCGCATCCGCGACGGCCTCAATGATGTGCCCATCTCCCGCACCGGCTCCAACGGCTGGGGCATCACCGTGCCCGGCGACGACAAGCACACCATCTACGTCTGGATCGACGCGCTCTTTAACTACTACTCGACGGTCGATACACCGCAGCGGCAGAAATACTGGCCCGCCGACGTGCATCTGATTGCCAAGGACATTCTCTGGTTTCACGCGGCGATCTGGCCGGCGATGCTGCTGGCGCTGAACATCGACCTGCCCGGCAGCATCTACTCCCATAGCTTCTGGATCAGCGAAGGTCAGAAGATGAGCAAGTCGCTGGGTAACTTTATCGACCTCGAAAAAATCGACAGGTACGTGACGACCTTCGGCCTCGACGCGCTGCGCTACTTCCTCGCCAGCAACGGCCCGCTGGGAACCACCGACAGCGACTTTGCCGAAGCCAAGTTCATCGAGGTTTACAACACCGACCTGGCCAACACGCTGGGTAACTGCTTCTCCCGCGTGACCAACATGACCAACCGCTACTTTGGGGGCAAGCTGCCCGCCAAGGGGCAGAGCGTCGCCGCCAGTGCCGCCTACGCGCATCAGGCTGAGCAGAGCGTCGCCGACTGGACGAAGGCATTTGGCGGTGTGCAGTTGAACGAGGCCATCACTGCCGCCCTCGATCTGGTGCGTGCCATCGACAACTACATCGAGCAGACCGCGCCGTTCAAGCTCGCCAAGGATCCCGCGCGTCTGCCCGAAGTCGGCACGATCCTCTACAACTGCGCCGAGGCTCTGCGCATCGCGTCGCTGCTGCTCTGGCCGGTCATTCCCGGCAAGGTTGAGGAACTCTGGCGGCGGATCGGCTGCGGGCACTACGCCGACGCGCTGGCCGACAAAGGACGCGGACAACTCGCACAGTGGACGCAGTGGGGCGTTTTGCAGCCGGGCACGCCGATCACCGCAGGCGATCCGCTCTTTCCGCGCTATCAACCGCCCAAGGTATGAGCATCAGCGGATGCGCGGTCTGCGTCTGTCTGAGTGTGTCGCGCGGTGATGATGTGAATGATTCGGAAAAAGAAAAGAGGTCGCTGTCGCGACCTCTTTTCGCGTTTTGGGATGTCGGGTTGGATCAATAGCGGTTACCGCGATCACGATCACGACCGCCGCCGTACCCGCCGCGACCACCACCGCCGCCGCCGCCGAAACCACCTCCGCGCGGCTCGCGCGGCTTGGCTTCATTGACGGTCAAGGCGCGACCGCCGTGGTCCTTACCTGACAGGCCGGCAATCGCCGCCTGCGCTTCTTCATCAGTTCCCATCTCGACGAAGCCAAAGCCTTTGCTTCGGCCGGTCTCGCGGTCCATGATGACTTCCGCGCTCTGCACCGTGCCGAAGGCTCCGAGCAGTTCCTGTAAAGTGGCGCTGGTGACCGAATACGGCAGATTTCCGACATACAACTTCTTGCCCATCGTGTTATCTCCTCGATGGCGCTCGACCCGTGGATTTGCTTTCGGGGTCGCTGGCGAAAGAGGCCGTGGTTCCGGCCCGGGAAGGTAGGAGAGACGAAAAGAGAAAGGTCGGTTCAGACATGGATGGTCCCGGGCCTCGGCTCATTCGGCAGACTTACCAGATACATAGTGTACCAAGTTTTTGCTTGTCAAGATAGACCGCCCGGAAACGGCCGATAACCATCGCCAACCCATCCCGCTCCGACTTGAAACGCCGGTCGGGATGGTCAGGGTTTCGCAAGAGAGGGGGAACAGCCTTCAGCGGCTGCGATGACGGCGGGTCAGGAGCATCCCACCCGTGACGGCCAGCAGTGTCAGCGTCGCCGGCTCAGGCACGCTCGATGCGTAGATGGTTGCACGCAGGTGATCGGACAAGCTGTCATCATCCGTCCACGCGCCTGCGATCTCGTACCAGAGGAAAGTACCCGATGAGCCGACCAGCGGGGAGAGCATGGAGTCGATCATTTCCAGGCTCGTCGCGCCGGCATCTCCCGGATTGTCCTGCGATAGTGCCCAGGTGAAAGAGTTGGGAACCAGCAGGTAATTAAAGGTGAAAGTCACGGTCTGGGTCTGGTTTGCGGAGAAGCCGACGTTGGTGACGCTCGACGAGCCGATGACCGTGGATGGCCGGGGGCCGTCGGGTGTCAGACCGTCGGAAACGGTCGCGCCGTCGTTGAGGTACAGGGTGAGAGTCAGGTCCGCGCTGTAGGCTGCGCCGGCAAAGAGAGGCACATCGATGGCGGTGACATAGCGTTCGGTACCGCCGAGGGTGACTTGATCGCCCAGCGATTCCAGGCTGTTGCCTTCGACTGCGTATCGGGTTGGAGTCGGAGCGCTGTCATCGGTCTGATACACGATTGCGGAAAAAGCAGGTGCTGCGAACATCGTTACCAGAAAAAGTCCGAAGGTGGTCAGTGATTTCATAGGTCTCCGTCCTGTAGGTTTTGGGAACTACCAGCCGCTCCTTGCTGCCGTTGAGTAACAAGAATAAACGTAATAAAAGGACTGTCAAGCCCCGTGTTACGTTTTGAACCTAACGGATTGCGTACAAATTAAAAATAACTCTGGGGGGAACCGCGCGGCTCACAATAAAGACGCAGCGAGTCGGGGTGTCCTCGCCCCGGCATTTGCTGAACACCCACAGCTCCCGCGGCGCTCGGCGGGAGTGCGGACGCTGCCTTCATTCCTGTTTTTTGAGATGCGTCAGCAGCTCCTGCTCGCCCCAGACTGTGATTCCCAGCTCTTTTGCTTTGTCGAGCTTGCTTCCTGCCTCGTCTCCTGCGATCACCAGGTCTGTTTTTCCCGACACGCTGCCGCTGACTTTTGCACCCAGCGAGGTCAACATCTCCGTCAGTGTGCTGCGGTCGAAATTTTCCAGCGTGCCGGTGAGCACCACGGTTTTTCCCGCGAAAGCGGAAGCCGCATCTCCCTTGCTGGATGTCGCTGCCGCTCTGCCTTTCATGTTCACCCCTGCCTTGCGCAGGTCCGCGATGGTGCGTTGCCCCGCCTGGCTGGAGAGAAAGTCCCGCAGCGAGCGTGTCGTTGTGCCCGGCTCGTAGTTGGCTTTGGCCATCTCTTTCTTTTTGACATCGAGGTCGCCGGTCGCCAGTGCCAGGTCGATTTCCCTGAAGTCCGCTGCGGTCAGCGCGTCGATGTCCGCGAAGTGCTGCGCCAGCACGCGGGCTGCGGTGTTGCCTACATGCGGAATACCCAATCCGGCCAGCACCCGCGCCAGGCCGCGCGATTTCGACTCCTCGATGCCTTTGAGGAGGTTGTCCACCGTCTTTTCACCCATGCGTTCGAGGCTCAGCAGGGTGTCGCGTTTGTTTTTGAGTTGATAAATGTCGGCGAATGAACCGAGCAGGCCGGCATCGCAGAGCTGGTCCACGCTCTTGCGTCCCAGCCCGTCAATGTCCATCTGGTTCCGCGAGGCGAACCAGATCAGCCGTTCGCGGAGCTGCGCCGGACATGAGGGGTTGGTGCAGCGCAGGGCGACTTCATCCTGCTGTTGCGTGACCGGCTCGCCGCAACTGGGGCATCGCGTCGGCGGTTCGATCGGTCGTGCGTCGGGCGTCCGTTTTTCCGTGATGACACGGACAACCTTGGGGATGATCTCGCCCGCTTTTTCGATCACCACGGTGTCGGAGAGGCGCAGGTCCAGCCGCTCGCGGATCTCGTCGATGTTGTGGAGGCTGGCGCGCTTGACGGTTGTCCCCGCCAGTTGCACCGGCTCAAGCTGCGCCACGGGTGTCAGCGAGCCGCCCTTGCCGACCTGCCACTTGACCTCCAGCAGGATCGTGGTCGCCTGTTCCGCAGCGTATTTGTAGGCGATGCACCAGCGCGGACTTTTCGAGGTGACCCCCAGCCGGTCCTGCTGATCGTAGCGATCCACTTTCACGACGATGCCGTCCACCCAGTAGGGCAGCGTGTCGCGCTGAGTCTCGAACTCCTCAATGAACGTCCAGACCTCGGCAAAGTCACGGCAGGTCCGCGTCAGCGGATTGGTCGGCAGGCCCCAGGAACGCACCGCACTCATGAACTGGCTGTACGTCTCGAAAGGTTCCGGCTGCACCTCGCCTCGACCGTGCGCGAGGAATCGCAGCTTGCGCTGGGCAACCACTTTCGGCTCGTGCTGCTTGAGCGTGCCTCCCGTCGCATTGCGCGGATTGGCAAAGGGTTCCTCACCCGCCGCGGCACGCTGCTGGTTGATCTGCTCAAACACCGGCGTGGTCATGAAAATCTCACCGCGAACTTCAAGGACCTCCGGTATGGGTGTCTTGCTCTCGTGCAGACGCAGGGGGATGGCTTTGATCGTGCGGACGTTGGCGGTGATGTCGTCCCCGCGCTGGCCGTCCCCGCGTGTCGCCGCCAAGACCAGACGGCCGCCCTCATAGCGCAGACTCACCGCGATGCCGTCCACCTTCGGCTCGGCGACGTACACCGCCTGCTTCTGCGTCAAGAGCGAGCCGCCTTCCTCCAGCCCGCGCAGCACCCGCTCATACCACGCATGGATTTCACCGCGATCGTAGGTGTTGTCGATGCTCATCATCGGTCGGGCGTGGGTGACGGTGGCAAACTCGTCGATCGGTTCGCCGCCGACTCGCTGCGTCGGCGAGTCGGGCGTGATCAATTCAGGATGCAGCGTTTCGAGGTCCTGAAGCTCGCGCAGCAGGCGGTCGAAGTCCTGGTCGGAAATTTCCGGCTTGTTCTCGACGTAATAAAGTCGGGTGTGACGTTCGATGTCAGCACGGAGTTTGGCGATGCGCTGGGCGGGAGACATGACCACATCATAAAGCCGGGGCGGACTGCGGATAGGTCCGGCTCGTGATTTGCGATTCTTCGCCGCGCGGTGACGGACCGCTGACCAGCAGCAGGGCGCAACCGAATTGAAGCGGTGCCGCGTCGGCTGATGCGCGATCAGTTCCGCATCGCGCGCTGCAGCGCGTTGCGGGCGGTCGCGTTGCTGGTGGCTTGCAGCACTTCGTTGAAGACTTCAGCTTTACCCTGACGCTTGATCTGTCGGACCAGTTCCACGAGGTGCTGATCGCGGTCGCGGGCGAAGCGCGGGAACGCCTGTTCGAGATCGTGACGGGTGTACTTGGAAAGCGGGTCGTTGAGTCCGGTCTGCACGACGCCCCAGTCGATGAGGCTGCGCGGCTCGGTGCTGAAACGGTAGGAGTCGAGCGTGGCCTGGAGCCGTTTGCTCAGGGACGCGAAGGGATCGGTCATCGCTTCGGGCAGGCTGTAAAGCTCCTTGCCGTTGCGTTTTTCGCCGAGCGAATCGAGCCACCCGCCCGCCGATTTTTCTTTTGCCGCCAGTGCGAAACGGCTTGAGGTTTCAGACACGATGGTTGAATGATCTCTCATAGGTACGACTGCTTCCTTGCGTAACAGCGGCGCCACGCCGGTATTGATGGTCACCTGACCATGGTTGGCGAAGCGCACGATTAGACGTTGAGCGGGTTTGCCCTCATGGGTAATGGTCATCGCCTGGTCGATCACCCCGTCACCCCATTCGGGGCGGCGCGGGTGTACCACGATCTCACCAAGTCTGAATGGATCCGACTCTGCCATACTCCCGCAGACTGGAACGCAGCCCGCGACCGAATGGATGAGAAACTCCTCCGTGAATCCAGAACAATCCTGCACATCAACCGACTGCGAATCCCCCGGAAACTCCTCGAAACCTTCTCGAAACCATCCCGAAACCTCCCGAAACTCCCTGCGAAAACTCCCTCCCGGAAACGCTCGGAATAAGTCGAAACTTGCCGGACCTTTCCGGCTTTGACGGCCACTGTCCGACTTTGCCTTTGATGCGGAGCGAACCGACTCGGATGGGTCACACTCTTGGTTGAGCGACACCCTCGCGGGTTGATCCGCTGCGTCGGGGCGACTTACTTTTTGCGAATGGACTCAACGTTGCAGGTATCGTCCGAACCGCAACCCCGGTTTGAGTTTTCTCATCATAATCCAGCCAATGTCAGCCGCAAGGGGGGCTTCAGAGACGGGGGAAAACTCATCCGTCCCGCCCCGCGCCGCGGTTTTCGACACGTCATCCGCGGTTCCTGAAACGGCGGGTTGACCCTGCCGCCCGAACGTGCAGGAAATGCCCTCACTTGAAAGCTGGCTCAATCCCCTCGAAACTACCGCACGAATGCCCACCGCATTGATTTCCGACATTCACGCAAATCTCGACGCGCTTAACGTCGTACTGGCTGACATTGATCGGCGAGGTATCACACGCATTCTCTGTCTGGGTGACATCATCGGGTACGGCCCGAACCCCTGCGAGTGTCTTGATCTGGTCGCCAAGCGGTGCGAGTGGGCGCTGATGGGAAACCACGACTTCGCCGTCCTCTTTGAGCCGACGAGCTTTAACGCCAGCGCGGAATCCGCCGCGTACTGGACGCGCAGGCAATTCGAGAACGAGACCAATGCGGAACTCCGCCGCGCCCGCTGGGAATACCTGGGGAATCTCCGCATCCGGGAGCGCACCGCCGAGGAGCTTTACGTCCACGCCTCGCCGCGACGACCGATCAACGAATACATCTTCCCCGATGATGTCATCACCGCGCCGACCAAGATGACCCAGATTTTCGAGCGCATCGACAAGCGTTGCTTTGTCGGCCACACCCACGTCTGCGGCGTCTTCACCGATGAGCCGGACTTCTATCCGCCTGCCGATCTGGACGGCTACTACGAATTCAGCGACCACGAAAAATGCGTCATCAATCCCGGCTCGGTCGGCCAGCCGCGCGACCGCGACCCGCGCGCCAGCTACGCCATCGTCGATGAGAAGGGCGTCGAGTTCGTCCGCATCGCCTACGACATTCCAGCGGTCATCAGCAAGATCAGAAAGATCGACGAGCTGAGCGATTTTCTGGGTACGCGTCTGCTCGAAGGCCGTTGAAAATTGTCCGATGGCTCGCCGCCGTCTGCGGCACGGGAAATGCCTTCACCTTCGCCTCAGCGGCGCACGATCTCCGCCATCGCTTTTTCCATGTCGTCAAAGAGATGGAAAACCGAGTCGAGTCGTGTGACCTTAAAGACGAACAGGACATCCGGGCGGCAGTGAACCAGCCCGATGCGTCCGCGCACGTGTTCGAGGTCCTGAAGAAACATCACCAGGCTGCCCAGACATGCCGAGGGGATGAAATCGACCGTCGCCATGTCCAGCAGGACATGCTGGGCGTTGTCGCAGCGCATCTTCTGCATCAGCTCATCAATCAGCTCGGTGAGCTGGCGCAGGGACAACTCGCGGGTGCCGACGGTGGCGATGACCACGTTGTTAACCTGCTCGATGACGGTGCCGTCGGTGAGCATCACAAAACCCTCAGTGAAGGCGATTCATGGCTGTTATCGGCACGTGACAGCCTCGACTTGCCGTGGGCGGAAGAAAAGGAGAGATATTTTCCGAGGCGCAAGCGGGCCAGTCGTTACAGTCGGATTGACGATCAGGCGGAGCCGGTCGGCGTGACGGGCAGAAACGTCAGCTCCTGCACGGTCGCGGTCACGGATGCGCCCTCAGCAGGAGCCGCCACGACTTCCCCGGCGCGGTGTCGGCCCCATTTCATAACCGCCAATGCGATGGCGATGTTTCCAAGCATCGGTGAGATCGTCGAGCTGGTGATGCCTCCGATGACCTCGGATGCTTTTGCCGGGTCGGTGACCGCTGTCCCCGCGATGGGCATGCGGTCGTCGGTGAAGCGCAGGCCGACGAGCGTGCGCTTGGGGTGGCCGAGGTTGTGCATTCGCGCGACGATTTCCTGTCCCAGGTAGCAGCCCTTGGTGAAGCTGACGACCTGTGAAACCAGCCCGGTCTCAGCGGGGAGGCTGTCGGGACCGAAGTCGATGTGAAAAAGGGGCGAGCCGGCCTCGATCCGCGCGGTGTTGAACGCCAGCCAGCCCGCGGGACGGATGCGCGTCTTGCCGTCTCGCGGAGTCGGCGGGGAGGAGGAGGAGTCGTCCGTCGTGTCGGGTTTCCAGCCGTCCTGCCGCGCCCGTTCGAGCAATCGCGCGTAAACATCCGCTGCGCCCTGATCGGGAAAGATCAGGTGCAGTCCCATCGAGCCTGTCTGATCGAAACGGTGGACGGTTCCGCGGACGCCTGCAATCTCAATGGGTCGGTGCGCGAATGCTTCGAGCGGGCCGACGGGTTGTCCGGCGATCTCGTCGAGGATCGCGCCCGACAGCGGTCCGTGGATCGACATCTGCTGCGCATCATCCAGCCCGCGCAGTTGCACATCTTCCATCACGATGTAGTTGTTCAGCTCGCGGATGATGTTCGACACGTCCGCCCGATCGGTGACCAGCAGCGTGCGGTCGCTCTCCTCCAGAATGATCAGGTCTGCGATGATCCGTCCCGTCCGACCCAGCAGGAAAGCGCGTCGGCCGAGACCGGGCTTGAGCGACAGCGTGTCGTGCGTCACCATTTTGTGAAGGAAGTCGCGCCGCTCCGTGCCTCGCACTTCGATCACGCTGCGGTGCGGCACGCTGAAGATGGCCGCCCCTTTGCGGGTGGAGGCGTACTCCGCCTCATACTGGCCGAAGGTGTCCACGACCTCGATGAGTTTGTCATCGTTGGCGGGCTGGCCGAAGGGCATGAAGGTCGCCAGCGCGGTTTCCTGAATATCTCGGATCGTCGTCATGCTCTGACTCTACGCGACGACCGCCCGCGAGCCAATCGCCGCTGCGGGTGAAAGCGGGGCGGCGTCATCCCGCTATCATGCGGAGTCAGAAGGAAAAAATCATCATGGCCAAGAAAACGATCGCCGACGTGGAAGTTCAGGGTAAGCGCGTGCTGATGCGCGTCGATTTCAACGTGCCGATGGAGGACGGACGGATCACCGATGACCGCCGCATCCGTATGGCTCTCGAATCCATCCGCAGCGTGGTGACACGAGGCGGGCGGCTCATCCTGCTGAGCCATCTTGGGCGACCGGAAGGCTCCGGCGTCGAGCCGGAATTTTCCCTCAAACCTGTCGCGGCACGGTTGGGTGAACTGCTGCACAAGCCCGTCGCTTTTGCCGAGGATTGCGTCGGTGACGACGCCCGGGCGCAGGCTCTTTCGCTGCATGACGGTCAGGTGCTGCTGCTGGAAAACGTCCGCTTTCACAAAGAGGAAAAGAAGGGCGATCCGCGCTTTGCCGCCCAGATCGCAGCGATGGGTGACATCTACTGCAACGACGCCTTCGGCACCGCGCACCGCGATGATGCGTCGATGGTGGCTCTCCCGCAGGCGATGGCGGGCAAGCCGCGCGTCGTCGGCTTCCTCATGCAGAAGGAAATTCAATTCCTCAAGGACGCCATCGAAAAACCGCAGCGGCCATTCACCGCCATCCTCGGCGGCGCGAAAGTCTCCGACAAAATCCCTGTCATCACCAACCTGCTCAACATCGTGGACAAAATCATCATCGGCGGGGCGATGGCGTACACCTTTTTCCGCGCCCAGGGCAAGACGACCGGCAGCAGCAAGATCGAGCCGGACATGGTGGACAAGGCCCGCGGAATGCTGGCCGCCGCCGCCGGGAAAATCGTCCTGCCCGTGGACACCCACTGCGGCGACGACTTCAAGCCCGACTGCAACAAAAAAGTATTCGAGGGCAACATCGACGAAGGGTGGGGCGGGTTCGACCTTGGCCCCAAATCTATCGAGCTTTTCAAAAAGGAAATCAGCGGCGCACGGACGATTGTCTGGAACGGCCCGATGGGAGTCTTTGAGATGCCCCCGTTTGACAAGGGCACCCGTGCCGTCGCCCACGCCGTCGCCGACGCCACCCGCGCCGGTGCGGTGACGATCATCGGCGGCGGTGACAGCGCAGCGGCCATCGAGGAGTTCGGACTCTCCGAACAGGTCAGCCACGTCTCCACCGGCGGGGGGGCAAGCCTCGAAATGCTCGAAGGCAGAAAATTCAACAGCGTCGAATTGCTCGACAACAAATAGCGGTCAATGATGTCACAGGGAGCCGGATCGTCGCGGCCCCGGCATCCCGCCCGACAACGCGCCGTGCTGATGATCGGATGACTCGTTAACGGTTCAATATGCTCGATCCGGCTGTCAAACCTGCCCGCCCGCTCATCGCTGCGTCGATCCTCAGCGCGGACTTTGGCCGCATGGCCGACGAATGCCGCGATGTCCTCGACCGCGGCGCGGACCTGCTGCACATCGACGTGATGGACGGCCACTTCGTCCCCAACCTCACCATGGGTGTGGATATGGTGCGCGCGCTTCGCCGACATTTCCCCGATGTGTTTCTGGACTGTCACCTGATGGTCGAAAAGCCGGAGATGTATATCGACATGTTTGCGCAGGCGGGGGCGAACAACTTTACCTTTCACCTCGAAGTGAGCCACCCGACGCGCAGCGGCGGCATCGACGCCGACGACCTGATCCGACGCATCCACGCACGGGGCATGAAGGCAGGAATGGCGGTCAATCCTCACACCATCCCAAATGGATTGGCGTCCTTTCTCACCCAGCTCGACGTGGTGCTGGTCATGAGCGTCAACCCCGGCAGGTCAGGACAGAAATTCATCCCCGATGTCCTGCACAAGGTGGAATGGCTCAAGAGCCGCATCGCCAGCCACACGCGGCTGGAGATCGACGGGGGAATCAACCCGCAAACGGTCGGCTCAGCGGTGCGCGCCGGAGCCGACATGCTGGTGACCGCTTCGGCTCTCTTTGGCGCATCCGACCGCAGCGCGGTGATCCGTGCGCTGCACGAGGCTGGGTGATTCAGCTCATCGCCGGCGGTTGCGCTCGCTTGCTCTTGGCGTCATCGTGATCGGGTCGATCAGGACTTGGCCGCCGATAGCGCCATCCGCGCCAGTCGATCCGCCAGCTTCGGCAGGGGGATTCCCGCGTGCTGTGCCGCCTTGGGCAGCAGTGAATGGCTGGTGAAGCCGGGAATCGTGTTCACTTCCAGGATGTAGGGCTGCTGGTCGCTGTCCACCATGAAATCGACGCGGCAGAGGTGCTTGACGCCCAGCACGGTCGCAGCCTCGATCGCCAGCTTTTGGATGTCGCGCAGCACTTCCTTGCGCAGGTCGATGTTGAAAAGGTATTGCGTGTCGTCGCGGTCGTACTTGGCTTGATAGTTGTAAAACTCGGTGGCGGGAACGATGTGAATCGCAGGCAGCGATTCGAGACCCTGCGCGCCGGCGATCACGCCGACCGTCAGTTCCTTGCCCTTGATGTATTTTTCCAGCAGCAGTTGAGGATGACGGCGGTGAAGACGTGACCGCGCCCGCCGCACCTCCTCCGCATCCATGCAGATCACCAGGTCGATGCTGCTGCCCTCGGTGGGGGCCTTGACCACCAGCGGGGGGGCCAGCGTCCGCCGTCCGCGCGGGGCAAGCGACTCGAACTCCGGCGTGGGCAGGTTGTGCTCCATCAGCACGCGCTTGGTCCGCGTCTTGTCCATGCACAGCGACGCCACCGCGGAGCGACAGCCGACGAAGGGCAGCCCCTTGGACTCGAGTATCACCTGAAGCCCGCCGCCCTCTCCCCACGAGCCGTGCAGCATCGGGAAAATCAGATCACCACCCCAACGCGAAAACTCATCGAGAGCGGACAGATCGTCGGGGGTGATGTCGCGCTGCTGCGCGTCGTGGCCGGCCTGTGCGAGGGCGTTGGTCACTGTCGCGCCGGACATGAGGCTTACCTCGCGCTCGCGGTCGGGACCGCCGGCGAGAACCATCACTTTCAATCGTTTCTTATTTTCCGCCATGGCTCTTAGCTATCGGCCAAGCATGGCGCGGAGGGTGTAAGTTTGCGTCGGCGTCGGTCAGCGCATCCCGGCGGCTCAGGGGCGATGTCCCCAGACGCTCCAGATGAAAAAAAGCAGACTCAGGCACAGCCCCAGCGTGCCGAGCAGAGCACCGGTCAGACAGAGCTTCGCCCCCAGCAGTTCCGGCTTGCGCCGGAGTTCCCGTCGTCCCAGCACCGCCAGGACGATGGCGATGATTCCCAGTATCACCCCTAGAACCAGCGTGAAAAAGTCGAACACCGCCAGGATGCCGCACATGACGCTGAAAAGGGCGAACGGGCTGCGTGCCTGCACCCATGCCTTGATGCGTTCCGCCCGCTGCTGCTCTGCCGCCGTTTCTCGACCGAATAAGGCCATGAATCGTTCCTGTGCGTCTCCGTGTCGTTGATCCTCACCGCACCGCTGCGCGAGGTCACGCGCTCTTTCCGTGCAGCCGCTTCGCAGCACGCTCTGGACCGCTCCGCTTTACAGCCTGCTCAAGTCCACGAATAATCATCACCCATCACCAAACCCGCAGGACACCCGCTTATGGTAGGCGATTCTACCTCCCGCACTTACTCCTTTCGTGGTGTTGATGTCAAACTCCATCAGCCGATGCTCGTGGCGCGCAGCAAGGGTTATCTCTGGTTCCCCACGCTGGCGCGCATGAATGACGGCAGCCTCCGGGCTTCCATGACTGACTACGCCGACGACCATCTGGCCAACTCCACCGGGCAATACGCCTGGTCGCGTGATGCCGGCCGAACCTGGTCGCAGCCGATCCAGATGCGCTATGGGGATGTCGATGTCCGCCTACCCAACGGTGACGCGGTGATCCAGCCCTATTACCTCTATCCGATCAAGGAGCAGCCGCTGACGATCGGCTCTCCGTACAACTTTGCGCCGCATGATCGACACGAACTGCGGGAAACTACGCCGGGAATAACGGTGACGGGATTTCCCCGGCCGGATGTGCGCCTCAAAAACGGTGCGGCCGGCTTTGTCTTCAACGGCCAGTCCGTCGCCGTCGAGGGCGGTTACCTGGCGACGATTTACGGCACGTTCGAGGGCGATACCCGTTTCAGCCTGCTCGCGGTGCATTCATCCGACGCGATTCACTGGCGCGTCCGGTCAACCATCAGCGACGCGAAATGCCCGCTCGAATGCAGTGAAGGCCCTTGCGAAGCGGCGCTCTGCCGGCTCAAGGACGGCAGGCTCATGTGCGTTTACCGATTGGGAACTTTCTATCCCTTCGGTCGGCAATTCAGCGCCGACGACGGCCGGACCTGGACCCCGCCGCAAACGATTCCCGCGTTTTCCGTCCAGCCGAGTCTGGTCACGATGAAAGACGGCACGGTCGCGCTCTCCGGCGGGCGGCAGGGCATCTACCTCTGGCTCAACCTCGCCGGTGACGGCGAAAAGTGGGTCCGCGTGAATATCGAGGACCACCATAACCTGTTCAACGAAGCCGAATCATTCTGGCGGCCGGGAATCTCATCCTGTTACACCGAAGTCGTCGCGCTGGATGAGTCAAACCTGATGATGATCTACGACCGGATTCCCTTCGGATGGGCGGCCATCCCGCCGGAGGCTCACGACACCAACTCCGTCTGGGTGGTCCGCGCCACGATCCGCCGCACGTGATGCGGTCGCGCGTCACCGCACCGACACGCCAGCTCACCCGCCGCCTCAGTGCAGCCGCGTCGCAGCACGTTTTCGCTTTTAGGTGCTGCTGGAAGGGATGTGACGGGCGATCGGCATCAGCAGGTTGTGAACCAGTTGATCGCTCGCCAGGTCGTTGGCGTGGCGCGCCATGTCCTCAAAAATCGTCGGCAGCTCCTCGATCTTGTCGATCGGGCCGAACCGCCGCACCGTCAGAAAAATGCTGATCGGCTCGTCGCGCCGCGCCGGCGCCATGCCGCGCCGATTTTTCGTGCGGGTTTTGACCTCAAAAAACGCCTGCATATCCACGCGATCCGACAGCGTGATGCCGAACATCGGCTGGACATTCAGAATGCTCGCGCCGTTGATGCCCAGCAGGTTTTCCACGGCGGAGTTGCGGTAAAGCGCCTCGAAAACGATCGCGTCGTGGTTGCCGCTGCACGCCAGATCAAAGCCGAACATCAGATCGAGATAGTCCACGTCGAGCGGGCTGACCGTCAGGTGATAGGGGATGATGTCGAGCACCAGCCGGTGCAGCCGATAGGACTCTTCCATGCTGCTGGGGTTGACGTGGCCGGTGCGGATGCTGGTCCGACGGATCGCCAGCCAGCGATATTCCTCATTCCGCCGCGACGATTCGAGCGCAAGCTCGTGCTCATACCGGCGAAAACGATTCATCGTCGGCATGACTTTGCGAACCTGATCCATCATGTGCAGGATCGTCTCGCGGTCGCTGGGCAGGTCCATCTTGAGGGCAAGCTTCTGGTTGACATAAAAGTCGCTGCACAGTGCCCCATAATTTGTTCCCATGGATCAGTCCCTTCCGCGGCACCAGCCACGATGAAACATGCCATTATAGCGAAACCACCCGCGGATAAGGGTGCCGAAGTCAGGAACGCCTCGACTCGCAGCGCGTGTCTCATCTCCTCGTGTTGAGCAAATGACGGGAAACGAACCAGGTCGGCCCGGCCCGGCCTTGGCACGTCGGCTCACCTGTGCCGCCGCCGACTTTCACCGTAACGCAATCCCAGACATCGGCCGCAGCGCAGTTGCCGCGACTCCGGCTCGAGCAACGCGCCGTAGCGCTCGACGACCGCCCGTTCCGCCTCGCTGCCCGGCGCATTGGGCCTGCCTCGACTCGGATCACACAGCCCGCGCAGCCACAGCCGCGCAATCTGCGCGTCACGCATCTCGCTGCGCGTCGCCAGCGGCATGAATAGCTTGACCACGCACCGACGACAGATCGGACAAACCAGATAATGCCGCGACAAAATCGCATTCATCCGCCGCAATCTCACGTCGATCACCTGCCCCCAATTTTTGGGTAAGACCAGCACTTTCGTGATCGTCGCGCCTTTGTTCGGGTTCCCCGGCAAGCCGTCGGCCTCATCAAACGCCCGCGCACTCGAACCGCCGCTGCTGCTCTGCGGGTTCCAGCTCGCCCGTTGACGACGGCGCAGCTTTTCCGCGCGCAGTCGGCCTTCACTCGAATCGTCCGTCGGCCTGATCGCGTTGGATTTGCCGGTGCGCCAATCGCCGCGCAAGGTTCGCGGCATCCGCTGACGGTGCAGCGTCATCAGGTCGCCGCGCCCGACATACACATGGCCGCATACGTCCTTCGTAAAGCCGCGTGAGGTAACACGCCCGTTCACCGCCGCCGTTTGCTGCGCGCTCCCTTGCCCGTCCGTAGCACGCTGCGTCTGAGTCCGCGATTGCGAGAACGGATGAATCCATGAGCGTGTCTGTGTCGGACTTCGGGGGGCGGTTGCGCGATGCAGCCGCTGCCACATGGAATCTCTGCCCTCGTGTTCGCGGTCGGCTTCGTCCGCGTGCTGGGGAGCAGAGTGATTGAATCGAGGGTCATTCCAGACGACCAGATGGCGCAGCTCCGCAGCACTGACCTCAACGCAGGCGGAACGGTCGATCCGCCCGGCCCGGTTAAGCCAGGAAGCCCGGACGAAGAGCGTCGCCAGCGTCGGCGGTTCGATAACCATTAAACTATCTTAGCCGTGATGTTCAACGATTGCAACACCAAAAGCGCGCCGGGCAGCAGGGCGAGTAACAGGTTGTAGCCAGGCCATGCGGGATCAGTTGTTGATACACAGCGATCGCGGATCATCCAGCAGATGCTGTTCAAGTGATCGTGGTGCTAAGCGCGTTGCGGCATATCCTGACGCATGACGGTCAGATACGAGGCCACGAAAGCCGGCTCATAGTCGGTCGCGTTGCTGTATTCAACAAACTCGACATGCTGCCGCGCGAAAGCGATGATGGCTTCCGTAGCGAGGAGTGAATCGAACTGCTCAAGCAGACTGAAATTGTCGTCACCAACCTGCTGTTTGAAGAAGCACGGCAATAATTTGAGAATCTGAGTACAGTGCTCACATGGCAAAACAACCACTAGCCGAGGTCTTCGGCTTCCCGATAGATAATCAAGGTTCCGAAGCGAAACGCTGCCGGGACAATGCACTGTGCCCATTCGGGAATGTGGTGCCAAACTGTACCAAGGACAAGGCGAATGATCCGCTCGGCGTTTGCAGCATCTACGATGGGGGGAATGTTGTAATCACTTGCCCGATCAGGTTCCGAGAGCGTTGGATCATCGCTGAGGATGCTGCCGGTTTTTTCTTCCCAAAGGGAACAAAGTGGACGACGTTGACGGAGGTTCGTCTAAGGGACAAGCACGGCAAGTCGGCAGGAAATATCGACGTTGTACTTTGCGCGTACGACGCGCGCGGCAAAGTGATCGACTTCGGAGCGTCAGAAATCCAAGCAGTCTACATCTCTGGTAATGTGCGGAACCCGTTCGAGCACTACATGGAGGATCCGAGAGCTCGGGCTAAAATGGATTGGAGCAAGCATCCGCACTATCCCGGTCCGGACTACTTGTCCTCGTCTCGCAAGCGGCTGGCACCGCAACTCCTGTTCAAAGGCGGCATCCTGAACGCGTGGAAGAAGAAGGTTGCGGTTGCAATCAACAGCGGCTTCTTTGCGACGTTACCCATGCTCAAGGAGACGGACCCGGACAAGGCGGACATTGCTTGGTTCGTGTATGACCTGGTCAAAGACGCTGGTAAGAACGTCTATTCACTTCAACGAACGAAGGTTGTGTATACGAAGTTCTTCGAAGCGATTGACAAGATCACCCGATCCGAGCCGGGCAATATCTCTGAGTTCATTGACGTGCTACAGGACAAAGTGGATGAAAAGCTTGAAAACAATAATCCGCCCGATACGGCGCTCATCTCCTCGCCCATTTAGAATGGGTCATCAGATGACGTTCTTTCCGGTTACTGCCGCGGAATACGTCGTCAACGTCGCTTCGGTGCCGAAACGCAGCCCGTTTCGGTATCCGGGTGGAAAAACTTGGCTTGTGCCGCACATACGGCAATGGCTTACGAGCATCAAACCTAGACCAACGTTATTGGTCGAGCCATTCGCGGGAGGGGCGATTGTCTCGCTTACGGCTGCGTTCGAGGGCTTGGTGGATCACATCGTGCTGTCCGAACTTGACGACGATGTTTCGTCCGTATGGCGCACGATCTTCGAGGGTAATGCAGAGGCGTTGGTAGAGCGCATCTTGACGTTTGACCTCACACACGACAATGTCCGTGCGACGCTTGCGCGGCAGGACGGTGATATTTCTGAACAGGCGTTTCGCACGATCTTGCGGAACCGGACGCAGCATGGTGGGATCATGGCGGCTGGGGCAAGCCTGATCAAACACGGCGAGAATGGCAAGGGCTTACGCTCGCGGTGGTACGTAGATACATTGGCGAAGCGAATCCGTGCAATCGCAGCGATCCGGGACCGCTTCACCTTTGTCGCTGGCGACGGGATAGAGCTTATGCGCCAGTATTCCAGACGCAAACGTGCCGCGTTCTTCATCGACCCGCCTTATACGGCTGGTGGAACGAACGGAAAGCGTGCTGGTACTCGACTCTACACGCACTATGAGTTGGACCACGAATTACTGTTCGAAAAAGCCGATCGCGTTGCTGGCGACATCCTATTGACCTATGACGATGCGCCTGATGTGCGAGAGCTCGCCGCAAAACATTCGCTTGAGGTTGAGCAGGTTGCAATGAAAAACACACATCATGCAAAGATGACCGAACTTCTCATCGGTCGGAACATGCAATGGATACGGTGACGAAGACCTTATTCTTACGATATGGGAGAAGAATACCGGCACTTACCTCTACGTTCTCGAGGGCAATGAGCAGCACCTGAATATCTGCGCTTTCTCTTACGTCCTCGGTCAGCGTTTCACGACAGAACATGTTACGGTTGCTTGTCCCGTTGGGGCGAGGCGCGTGGTGAAGGGAGGATCAATGGCGTTTCGCTCTGAGCGAATTAAGATGCTCCGAATATGACCTTCGAAATCGCAGCAACAACCGACTACAAGAACGACATCGACCCGCCTGAGCCTTCGTTGCAGTGCATTGCAGATGCGGGGTTTCGCTACGTGCATTGGTGCCACGATTGGAACAGCGACCGGCTGTATTCAAAGGATGAGATGGAACGCTACAAGCGCCGGCTTGACGAGTTGAACCTGTGCGTGCACGACATTCACGGCTCAGCGGGGCTGAAGTCCGTCTGGGGCGTGACGGACGATGCAGTCCGCGCGATGGGTGACTTGCTCGTCATCAACCGGCTGGAGTTTGCGGCCCAGGTCGGGTGTGAGGTCGTCATCATGCACCCGCCGGTGCCTTCACCCAAGGCGAATGAGGCGAGTTTTTATCGATCGCTCGACGCACTGCAGCCGATTGCGAGGCGGCTGGGTGTCCGCATTGCGCTCGAAAACATCCCCAATGGAAATTTTGCAGACATAACGGCGGCACTGGCGCGGTACGACGGCGATTTTCTCGGCCTCTGCTTTGATTCCGGTCACGGTCAACTCGAGCCGAAAGGCGCGATGCTCGACTGGCTCGACAGCGTGAAAGATCGGCTGATTGCTACGCATCTGCACGATAACGACGGGAAAACCGATCAGCACAAACCTATTTTCACGGGCGTGGTTGACTGGGCGCGGCTGGCGCAGATTATCGCGGCGTCGCCTTATCGGCGTGCGGCGCTGACGGATGAGACGATCCAGGCGCATAGCGGGCTGCCTGACGACGCGGTATTTCTGCAGACGGTCATGTCCGCAGCGAAGCGCTTCGCCAAGATGGCGGAAGGCTGAGGAGCAGCAGGTCGTGTGACAGGTCGTGCGCCAGGCCATGCGGGATCAGTTGTTGATACGCAGCAATCGCGGATCATCCAGCAGATGCTGTTCAAGAGATCGTGGTGCTAAGCGCGTTGCTGCGTATCCTGACGCATGACGGTCAGATACGAGGCCACGAAAGCCGGCTCATAGTCGGTCGCGTTGCTGTATTCAACAAACTCGACACGCTGCCGCGTGAAGGCGATGATGGCTTCCGTAGCGAGGAGTGCATTGAACTGCTTAAGCGATTGGTCAAGCGAGATTCTTTTACGTGATAGTCCAACCGTTTCCATCATGTATCATTGAGATAGAATGAGTCTAGCTGGAAATGAAACCGCGCCACGCACACGCAAGGGCAAGCCGCCAGCCATCTCCGCTCTTTGCGACGCGAAGGTTATTCCCTTCGGGTGGTATGGCGGGAAATACTCACATTTGGACTGGCTTCTCCCGCTGCTGCCGAAATGTCATCATTATTGCGAGCCTTACGCTGGCTCGGGCGCCGTATTGCTGAACCGCCGCCCTTCTCCAGTCGAAACGTACAACGATCTTGACGGCGAAGTTGTTAACTTCTTCCGCGTGTTGCGCGATGAAGGTGAGAAGCTCGTTCGAGCAATCGGCCTCACTCCATTCTCTCGCGAAGAATTCGCCAAAGCGTGCAAACTCGATCCAAAGGTAGAGCCCTTTGAGCGGGCGCGGCGGTTCTACGTTCGCGCCCGTCAGGTTCGGATCGGTCTTGCTCAGACGGCAACCGTTGGACGTTGGGCGAATTGCAAAAACACAAGTCGCGCTGGAATGAGTGGGGTGATTAGCCGTTGGCTCGGCGGTGTGGAAGACTTACGGATCATCGCGGAGCGTCTGTTGCGCGTCCAAATCGAGAATCGTCCGGCTACGCAAGTTATCAATCTTTACGACTCGCCGAGTACGCTGTTCTATTGCGATCCGCCATACATCCACGACACTCGCGGAGATTCCAAAGCCTACGGGTATGAAATGACGGACGCTCAGCATGCGGAGCTCGCCGCGGTGTTGAACAACGCGCAAGGGATGGTCGCAATATCTAACTATCCTTGCGACCTAATGGACAAGTTGTATCCCGCGCCGAAATGGAATAAGACGGTCGCGGAGGAGCGCACAAATCATGCGACCAAGGGCAAGCGTATCGAAGCACTATGGACAAATTACGATCCGAAGTTAGCGACGGGAAAAGATAATGGGAATGGACACCTCTTCGGAGACACTTGAAAAGGCATGCACGGATGCTCAGGTGCAGTTGTTCAAGCCCTTTGTAGCCGACAAAGACCTTGCGGATCGGATCGCATTTGTCGTAATGTGTCCGAGCAATCGTGCCGGCGCGCGATTTTTGTTGGCTGCCACTCTGGCAAAAGCCACGGAACCCCAGATCGATATCCGCAAGCCGTTCATTCAGGCATATCCTGATTCCGAGAAGAAAGACGCTTATCCGGGTCGCAACTATGATGAGCAGTATATTTTCGAGTTCATCACGCGGCACAAGCTGCCGTGTAGCTCCACAACGGCATTTCTCACTCCGGGTTTCCGAACGAAAAACATCGTGCTGGATTTGAACCAGAAGTTGCGCGGCCGACCCCCGGAGCTTTACGAATTTATCCTTGAGATTCTTGATGCAATTCAGACGGGTACGGTCAAAGCCGGCGCGGTAATGAGAGAGACGATCCGGCTTCTCATCGTCCAACGTGATGCACGCGCGAAGACGCTCCAGAAACTGAAAAAGGACTTGCAGGAACAGGCAGGCGAGTTGCCACTATCGTCTGAAGATACGGTCAAGCTCATTGAGCAGCACCTTGCACTGAAATACGCCGCGAGATTGCCGGTGCTGGTCATTGCAGCAGCTTATGCTGCTGCATCGGATAAACTTGGCGAGCGTGTCTTGAGCTTGAACGCGCACACCGCTGCCGATAAACAAACCGGCGCACTAGGCGACGTGGAGATTACGCTTTCTGATGATGACAATGTTGTCACCGTATATGAGATGAAGGACAAGGCGGTAACGATCGGCGATATCGACATCGCAATACAAAAGATCGCCGATGGCGCGAAAATTCAGAACTACATTTTTGTGACGACCGAACGTATCGACGCCGATGTGAGAGAATACGCAGCCAAACAATACAAAGAGCTCGGCGGAGTCGAGATTGCAATTCTCGACTGCATCGGGTTCCTACGCCATTTCCTGCATCTGTTTCATCGATTGCGCACGGATTTTCTTGACGTCTATCAGGAACTCGTTTTGTCGCAACCCGAAAGTGGAGTCAATCAAGCGCTCAAAGAAGCATTTCTTGCGCTGCGGAAAGCGGCGCAGGCATCGGACTGACTCGACGCACGGCCGAATTCCGCATGTGCATCTTGCCGAATGGGATTTGACACAATAGAGCGCGAGTACTTTGACAAGCTCCTCGTGTGTCCACGGTCGGCGTTTCATGACAGGACATGGTACTGTTGCCCACCCCGTCGGGGCGAAGGAGGGAAACGATGATTCTTCCTCCGCCCCGTTGGGGCGAATACACGGGAGATTTTGAGCGTTTCTTTCGCCCCGTTGGGGCGAGGAGGGGAATGACGGACCTTTCCCACGGGTTCCGGTCGCGGTGCGACCTTCACCCGTGGCTACAGTCCCTCGCCCTGTTGGGGCGAACTCGAAAACGACAAATCTTCCTTCACCTCGGTGAGACGAATCGCGGGAGATTCCGGACGTTTCCTGAGCCCCGGTGGGGCGGACTCGAAAACGACAAATCATTCTGCGCCTCGGTGAGGGCGGTTGCGTTGAAGGGGAAGTTGCGGGCAAAAAAAATCCCCGCGTGTTGCGGGGATGGTGTGGATTGGGTGAATAGTGGGTGTGGAAGTGGTCTTTGACAAGTGACAGTTGGGCGGCCTTGGCCTTGCGTTGCCGCAAGGGTATCCGGCGAGACAGGCTCGATAAAGGGCCTGTCTTGCTGGGCGAGGTTGTGCTGACGAGCACGATGCAGATTGCTCTGTGAATCGTGATCTAAAGAAATCCTTTAGAAAGGAGGTGATCCAGCCGCAGGTTCCCCTACGGCTACCTTGTTACGACTTAGTCCCAGTCACCGAGCCTACCGTCGGCACCCTTGAATTAGGGCGACTTCGGGTATTCCCGGCTCCCATGACTTGACGGGCGGTGTGTACAAGGCTCAGGAACATATTCACCGGGGCGTAGCTGATCCCCGATTACTAGCGATTCCAACTTCATGGAGTCGAGTTGCAGACTCCAATCTGAACTGGGGCATCGTTTATGCGATTTGCTTGACCTTGCGGTTTTGCGTCGCTTTGTCGATGCCATTGGAGCACGTGTGCAGCCC
>JADZCR010000019.1 GCA_020851465.1 Phycisphaeraceae bacterium
AATGTAGGTCTCGTCCATGCGGTTGGCTCGCCTCGTGGCTTTGTTTGGCGACAACCATTCTAGCGTCCTCCGCATGGACGACCTCAACTAGCAATCAAGGTGTTATAATGGATCCTAGTAGTTTCCTGAGCAATACCGGAGATTATCGCACCCGCTCCAACTGTTGGGAGATGTGTCATGAATTCTCGCCGCGTCATTGATGTATCCCTTATCTGTCTTATCTTGGCTACGGCCTTTGCTGTTCCCTCAAAGGTTAATGCGCAGGAAAACAATACTTGCATCGCGACCATCCGCGAAGCGGCGATTCAGACGCTCATGAACTGTGCCGGCAGTGACCTCAACACGGCCTGTTATGCCTTTGACACGATTGAGCGCGTGCTCGCTGACCCGCTTGATGCAGATGACGAAGTCTTTAGCAAACCGGGCGATACAGTGCAGTCTGCCGACGTCATCACACTGCGGCCGTCCGCGATCAACACAAAAGACAAGACGTGGGGAATTACGGTTCTCCATCTGCAAGCCGGCCTGCCAAGTGGATTCGAGGATAACGTAGTTGTGGTCGGGCTTGGCGGCGCAGAGATCGAATCAGGCGTGCCGATCGCAGATGCGTTCGTGCCGTTGGAGGAACCAGTATCGCTGACGACGGTTGAAGTTGGTGAACTGCGCACTGCAACAACCCTCACCGTGCCTGACGAGTCCGAGGTACTCGGCATTGTCCCGGCCGGCACACCGGCCTTGGCGGACGCCGTCAGTGAGAACGGCGCGTGGGTTCGCGTCATCGTTGACGAGACCCCGGGCTGGATAAGCGCCGCCGCCGTGAACTCCGATGATATCGCCGGCCTGCCGACGCTGGACGACGAACATCTCACCGCCGTGCAGAAATTCTATACCCGCACCGGAATCGACGCGGGAAGCTGTCTGCCCCGTTCGTCATGGGTGATCGTGCAGGGGCCGAAGTCGGTGCCGGTCGATGTGGTTATCAACGATGTGCCGATTCGCATCGAATCCACGATTGCCGTCCGCACGATCGAAGCAGGCGAGCCGGTCGGTTTGCAGATGCAAATCCTCGTGCTGTACGGCGTTGCACGCATCAACCCGGATACGGACGAAGAAATCATCATCCCACCGGGATACACTGTCATGGTCGGCTTCGGGCCGGACTTTGTCAGCAAAGGCATTGAGGGTGATGAGGATGAGCGCACCGGGCCGATCTCGTTCGGCCAGCCGACTATCGTGGATCAGAGCGTCCTTGACGATATCGGCATCATCGAAGAACTGCCGCCCGATCTGTTCAATTACGAGATTCCGCCACCGATCATCATCACGCCGTCCGGTATTGGCGGGCCGATCATCGACCTGATCTTTACCGACCCCGGCGCGCTCGCTCAGATTCAGCAGCTGTGCAGTCAGGGGGTCATCCCGGTGGCAATCTGTCAGGTGTTCAATTTTCCGACCCCTTAGGCGCGCCACCGAACGCGGTGACCTGCGGGTGACGAGGGGCGATCCGTCTGACCACTCGCCGGGCGCTCCGATCACCGGGATCGAGCCTGCCGGTTCGCAGAGGGTGGCTTAGGGATTGAAGAAAACCCTATCGACCGATACGCTTGGCCTGACCTCTCAGACCAAGCGTTTTCATTTCCGATGATCCGACTCCTTTTCGTGTGCTTTGCGAACATCTGTCGTTCACCGATGGCGGAAGCTGTCATGCGGCACCTCGTCGCAGAGGCCGGCCTCTCTGACCGCATCAGGGTCGACTCGGCCGGTACCAACGTTTTCGATCCGGGCGCTCCCGCCTACGAACTCGTTGAGGACGTACTTCAGCGCAACCACATCCCGATTGACAGCGCGGCGCGCCAAATCTTGTTCGAGGATTTGCACACGTTCGATTATGTCTTGGCGATGGATCGCCGGAATCTCGCGTTCCTGCTGCGTCATGCGGCCAGCGCTAGAGCCGAGGTACGGCTGCTGCTGCACGACGCCCATAACCTCAATCTGGTCGATCATGTCGAGGTCGAAGATCCGTATCCGGACGGCGATTTTGACCATACCTACGCAGTGGTGCACGCCGGCTGTACGGCGCTTCTATCTCAGATTCGGGCCAAGCACGGCTTGTGATCGCACGCGGTTAAGGCGCGCCTTCACGGGTGGGGCAGACGGCTGACGTCGGCGTTGATCGCCAGCGGCGGCATCAGTTATCGCGATTTTCGCGGAGCAGCTGCAGTGACGACTTCGCGCCGAGCGGCGGAATCCACCGATCCTGCTCGATGCCGTGCTTGACCTGTTCCCATGCGCGGCAGTCTAGCTCACCTTCAGCCACATACTCCGACTCGGACACGTCAAACCGGCCGAGCACTTCGGCTATGCGCGCCTTGACCCGTTCGTCAATCAGGCGCTGGAGTTCGCTGTGTGTCATCTCCCCGATAGTGTCCATGATGTAGCTGCCTTTTCGCAACGGATCGCTGGCTTCTGATCCAGCGCCAATTATCGTTCAGGTTTTGGACTGGTGTACCGCCCGCGCAGGTAAATCAGCCCGCTGCCGTCGATTTGTTGGCCGGTGAAGCCGTAGGCGGTGTCGCTGGGCGCGACAATCGGCTCGCCAAACGGATCGTACTCCGCGGCGCTCTGCAGCGTCTCGTCGAACATACCGCGCATGCTCCCCAAGCCGTCGTGCAGCAGCCCCGCAATTCTGCTAACCCTGAGCTGTAATTCTCGCCACCTCGCGACCTCGCGCTCTGCGATAATCGAGACGGATAGCAATTTGGAGCCGACGAGTCAATGACCAGCAATACGATGCGGCAACGTTGCATCGCAAACCGGGATCGTTGGGTTACGCTGGTGACAAGTCGAGATGCCTGAAGGAACGATATGGAACGTAAGGTGTACGCTTCGGCCCAAGTCGCCTGCCGGTTGTCTAGGTAATCCTACGGCAGGCCGACGCCACATCGAGGGAAGGTGAGGGAATCGGGTGTTGACCAGACTTGGATTTGCGGGATCGCGGCGCTCAACCCCTGCCGGGAGACGCGCAGGTCATCTCGAACGAAGAGGTTTGCAGGACTTGAATTGAACCTGGATGCCGCGGAGCGAATGAACGATGGACGAACAGATCAACAAAGACCCGACGAAACACGGCGAGACGTTCGTGGAACGCGTTTTCGCAGTCGCGAGAATACTGATCAGAAGCAAGTACTGGCGTGAAGTCGCCGCAAAAGAAAAGCGAAATTCGACCAAAAAACTACGGACGAAAATACTGCGATAACGTAGAGCCATCGGGTTTCATCGAATTTGAGTTGGGAACACAACACATGCCACGCGTGAAACGCCATAACACGCCAGTCTTTGCGCCTCAACTTGGATGGGCCATCTACTTGAGGACAAGCAGCGACGAGAGCCAGAAGCCGGAACTCTCGCGTGCGCGTCAGCGTTTTGTGATCGACAAGAATGTGCTCGATCACTCGGATATGCCTGTATTCGGTGAGTACGTCGACGTACTGACAGGCACGACTGCCAATCGACCTGCGTATCAACGGCTGCTGATGGATGCGCGCGATGGCAAGTTCTCACACGTCATCGTCGAACGTGCTGACCGCTTTGGACGGAACGATACAGAGGCGATGCGCGCGATTGACGAATTACACGAGTTCGGCGTGGCCGTGCGGTTTGCCAACATGCCTGACATCGATCCGATGCACATGGATCAGCGGGTATTGGTGACCATGACGTTCACGCTGGCTAGGCGTGAGTCGCAGCTGCTGGGCGTGCGTGTAAAAGGCGGCCTTCAGGCGAAACTGAAATCTGGAGGTTGGGCTAATCTCGCTCCGGACGGCTATATCAATCGATCGGGCAAAACCGACCGTGACAAGAAGAAAGATCTGGGGCGCATTGACCACTGGATCGAACTCGACGAGGAGCGTGCACATATCTGGCGCTATGCATGGGATTTGCTGCTCGACAAACAGCTATCGCTTTCCGAGATCGCCGAGGCGCTGCATGCGAAGGGTTACACCTATCGGCGTGGGCGTCCGTTCGTAGTGGTTATGCCGGACGGGACGCGTATCCGGAATATCAATACGCTGTCA
>JADZCR010000020.1 GCA_020851465.1 Phycisphaeraceae bacterium
CCTTTTTTCTTTCCTTTTCAGGGATTCTCTCTACTTTTGCCCAACTTGTTGAATCCCCGCGCCGAAAACCGAGCGCGAATTGTTTTTTGAGGAAAAATGAAGGTTTCGCTGAACTGGCTTCGAGATTTTCTCGACTTAGATAAATCACCCTCTGAAATCGCCGACATACTGACATCGCTGGGACTGGAGGTGGAAGGTTGGGAAACGGTGCGACCCTCGCCAGTCGATCTGGATAAAGTATTCACAGGCAAGGTGTTGGAGTGCGAACGTATACCCGATACCGACCACCTGTCCGCTACCAGAGTGGATGTTGGCGACGGCACCGTGCGTTCCATTGTGTGCGGTGCGCCCAATGTGGCTGCGGGCCAGAAAGTCCTCGTGGCCCTACCGGGCGCCAATGTTTTCAGCAAAGACGGCCAATTGTTTCAAATCGGCGAGCGCAAGGTCAAGGGCGTGCCTTCGCAAGGGATGATTTGCGCCCAGGACGAACTTGGCATCGGCCACGACCACTCCGGCATCATGATTTTGCCTGACGAAACGCCGCTTGGCATCAGCGCAGCCGCCTATCTCCGGCAAGAATCCGATACGGTCATCGAGATTGGCCTGACGCCCAACCGCGCCGACGCGACCAACCATTTCGGCGTGGCGAAGGACCTGGCCGCATATCTCCGCGTGCAGGAAAACCGGGATATCCAACTCCGCAATCCGCAATCCGCAATCCGCAATCCGCAATCCGCAATCAATTTCGGGGTTGAAGTTTTAAACGCGGAAGCATGCCCCCGTTATACAGGTATGGTGATCAGGGGCATCCAGGTCGCCGAAAGCCCCGACTGGCTCAAAAACCGCCTGCTGGCTGTAGGCCAGCGCCCCATCAACAACGTAGTGGACATCACCAACTACGTCCGCGTCGAACTCGGTCAGCCGCTGCACGCTTTCGACCTGGCAGAAATTAAGGGCGGAAAAATCCTGGTAAAAACACTACCGGAAGGTACCCCTTTCAAAACGCTCGACGAGGTGGAACGCAAACTCTTCGCCGAAGACCTGATGATCTGCGACGCGGAGTCTACCCCTATGTGTATCGGTGGCGTGTTCGGCGGCTTCAGCAGCGGCGTTTCCGAAAAAACGACCGCTATTTTCCTCGAAAGCGCTTTTTTCAACCCTAAATGGATACGCCGCTCCATGCTGCGCCACAACCTGCGCACCGACGCCGCCTGGAGTTTTGAAAAAGGCGTGGACCCCAACGGCTGCCGCCGCGCTCTCGAACGCGCCGCCCAACTCATCGTCGAAATTGCCGGTGGCGAAATCGCTTCCGATGGGGTGGATATTTACCCGAATCCGGTTTTACCCGCCCGCGTGACCTGCGGGTACGCCCGTGTGAACGCTTTGATCGGGGAAAATTTATCGAAAGAAAGAATCAAAAAAATCCTCGCTGCGCTCGAAATCGGCATTGATAATGAAACAGATACGGATTTTGTCGCCGTCATTCCCACCGACAAGCCCGATGTGACCCGCGAAGCCGACGTGGTGGAGGAGATCCTGCGCATTCACGGGCTGGACAACGTACCTATCCCCACCCAGATACGCAGCAGCATGGAGATTGCGCAGCGCCCCAGTCCCGAC